>JAKBCS010000282.1 GCA_021807595.1 Planctomycetota bacterium
ATGGGAGCGCAGGCGGATGAAATCGTTTTCACCGGCGGCGGCACCGAGGCGAGCAATTACGCACTCAAAGGCTCCGTGTTTGTTAAATTGCGCGGTTTGTTCGGCCGTTGGGCGCGCGGCGCGCATCTCATTATCAGCGCCGTCGAGCATCCGGCCACCGTGCAGCCCTGCGAATTCTTGAAACGGCTCGGCTGCCGTGTGACCGTGGTTCCCGTCGATGGACAGGGTCTCGTCGATCCCGGCGCGGTGGGCAGGGCGATGCAGCGCGGGACCACTCTCGTCAGCATCATGCACTCCAACAACGAAGTCGGCACGCTGCAACCCATCAAGGAGATAGCCGCCCTGACCCGCCGGCACGGCGCGCTGCTGCACACCGACGCGGCGCAATCGCTGGGCAAAGTGGCAGTCGATGTGAACGACCTCGGCGTCGATCTTCTGACGCTGGCGGGGCACAAGCTATATGCGCCGAAAGGGGTCGGCATACTCTTTATTCGCCGCGGCGTGAAACTCGAACCGTTGCTGCACGGCGCGGGCCACGAGAGCGGACGCCGGGCCGGCACCGAGAACGTGCCGTACCTGGTCGCGCTGGGCACGGCTTGCGAACTGGCGCGCCGGGGATTGCCGGAGGCGACGAACAAGCTGCGGGCGCTGCGCGATCGGCTGTGGCAGCGGTTGCAGGCCGGGCTGGGCGAGCGCGTCGTTCTCAACGGCCATCCGGAAAATCGCTTGCCGAACACACTCAATGCGAGCTTCATCGGTCATGTGGGATCGGAATTGTTGGAGAAAGTCCCCGAAATCGCCGCCTCGACGGGGTCGGCGTGCCATGAAGGCAAGATCAGTCAATCGCCGGTGCTGTGCGCCATGGGGGTGCCGCCGAAGATTGGGCAGGGCGCTCTGCGTTTGACCGTGGGACGATTCACGACCGAGGAACAAGTGGACCGCGCCGCCGAGATCTTGATCCGCGCCGCTAAAGGGGAGCCGAACGCATGAACGCCAAACATATCCAGGTGGTGAAACTCGACCATTCGTATGAGGACTTTTCCTATCGCTCTCCCATTAAGTTCGGCGGCGTGGCGCTCGATCGCGTCACGCTGCTGAACGTCGAATGCCGGGTGACCGATCCAAGCGGGCGGACGTCAAACGGCTTCGGCTCGATGCCGCTGGGCAATGTCTGGTCGTTCCCCTCGCGGCGGCTGAGCTACGACGACACGCTGAACGCCATGAAGACTCTGGCACAGCGCATTCACACGGCGCTGCTCGACGCCCAATTGTGGGGCCATCCGATTGTGCTGGCGCATACCCTCGAACCGCACTTCGAGAAGATTGCCGCCGAGACGACGCGCGACTTGAACCTGGTGGAGCCGATTCCGCGTTTGTGTACGATGGTCGTGGCCAGCGCGTTCGACGCCGCCGTCCACGACGCCTACGGCAAACTCCACGGCCTGAATTGCTACCACACCTACGGCCCCGATTTTCTCGACCACGATCTCGGCTTCTTTCTGGGCGACGAGTTTGCCGGCCAAACGCTGGCGCAATACATCGCCCGCGAGCCACAAGCGAGCATGCCGTTGTATCACCTCGTCGGCGCGCTCGATCCTCTGACGCCGGCGGATGTGGCCAAGCCCCTCGGCGACGGCCTGCCGGAGTGTCTGCCGGAATGGATACACTTTAACGGTCTGACGCATCTTAAAATCAAACTCAACGGCGACGACCTCGCCTGGGACGTGGAGCGCGTGCTCGGCGTCGATAGGGTCGCCGTCCAGACGCAGCGGCAGCGCGGCGTGTCGCGCTGGTGTTACTCGCTGGATTTCAACGAGCGCTGCGCCAATGCGGCCTATCTGTTGAATTTTCTGCATCAATTGAAGGAACGCGCGCCGGACGGTTTCGAGCGCATCGCCTACATCGAACAGCCGACCGCCCGCGATTTGCACGCCGACCGCGACAACGTCATGCACGAAGCGGCCAAGCTGCGCCCGGTGGTCATCGACGAGTCGCTGGTCGATCTGGACAGCCTGCGTCTGGCGCGTGAGATGGGCTACACGGGCGCGGCCCTGAAGGCGTGTAAGGGACAAAGCCAATCGCTTTTGCTGGCGGCGGCGGCGCGGAAGTACGGCATGTTTCTCTGCGTTCAAGACCTCAGCTGTCCCGGCGCGTCGTTGATTCATTCGGCCGGCTTGGCGGCCCACGTCCCCGGCGTTACCGCCATCGAGTCGAACGCCCGGCAATACCTACCCGCGGCCAATCGTCCCTGGGAAGACCGTTTCCCCGGCATTTTCCACATCACCGACGGCACCATGTCCACCGGCTGCCTAACCGGCCTGGGCCTGAGTGCCCGATGAACGCCGTCTATGCCGATTGACCTCGTGGGCCGAATGCTAATGGAACCGCCAAATTGTCACTCCATCTGGCTTTGCCTACAAATTTCGGTGGCTTGCCTACAAATCAGTTTATGGGCAACTGTCGATTCGGCAGACGGTCGGTGCTGTTCGCCCTGTCGCCTGTCCAGCACTGGTGTC
>JAKBCS010000171.1 GCA_021807595.1 Planctomycetota bacterium
CGAGCGCAAGCCTATTATTTGTCCGAACAGTACGTTCTGGCTTGCGCCGACTGCACCGAGGCTCTCGAACGGAATCCTAAATACCTTCCCGCGCTCGTCTGCCGGGGGAATGCCTATTTGCGGATGGATCAAATGGACAAAGGCATTGCCGATCTGAGGGCCGCGGGGTCTCCTGGTGATTTGCACGAGCAAATTCGAGAGAGGATGGAATCCACTCAACGGTTAGCGAGGCAATGCTTGGATGAGTGTGATAGGTTGCCGAAACGAGACTTAGGTGAGTATAACTTGCCGCTCCCACCGGGTGTGGGAATCGAAGCCTGCTATCACTTTGAAGTGTCGGGCAATCTCTTCACGGACACCGTCCGGCAGAACCTGGATGCCGCGCGGTTGGGGGAGGGTGATACAAAAGCCCCGCTGTTCCCTGCCAAGGACGAGGGTAAGAAGGACGTCCGTTCGGGCGAGTCGCTGTTTCCTTCCATCGAACGGAAATAGCCTCGCGTCCTGCTTTTCAGCCCGATTGTCTTAAAGCCTGTCTCATAAGCTCCCCTCTCCCCTGTACTCAGGGGAGAGGGGTTGGGGGTGAGGGGCGAAAATCTGCGGAATACGCTCCCCCTCACCCCAACCCCTCTCCCCCTGAGTACAGGGGGAGAGGGGCTTTTGGGACAGGCTCTTGGCGGTGGAGGCGGATTATCCTGCCGGTTCGCCCTGCAAGCGCTCCACCAATTCCGCCAGACGGCGAGCCACGGCGTTTCGATCCGCGAAGGACCGATGTTCTTGGTATAACCAGCGCAACCAGTTCGCAGCGCCCAGGGCAACGCCGGTTCGATCGAGAGCGCGAGCCAGTTCCTCGTCGTCGGCCGAGAACGAAGCATAGCGGCGATAGGCTTGCAAACCGCACCGCCAGCCGTCGGCGGCGTCCTTTACCAAGCTGCCCAGCAGCCGCGCCACATCGACGGCGACGCGATCGACCTTGACCGCGCCGTAGTCGATCAGCCCGCCCAGACGGTCGCCGTCGAAGAGGACGTTATCGTGCCAAAGATCGCACAGGCAAGGTTGCAAGCGCGGCGCATCGTCGCGCCAGCGCTGCAACAGCCTGGGCACTTCTTCCAGGGCCGACGGCAGCAGCCGCCATGCGCGTTGGGCCAGGGGACGCAGCTGCTCGTCCGCCGTTTCCCACCGCGGCCGCCAACCGGATCGCAAGAGGTGCTGCCATTCCTCCAGCAACGACAGCCGGCGCTGGACGGCGCAAGGGCCGGTTCGTTCGCACGGCACGCTCCGCCAGACGGCGTGCAGCTGGGCGAGGGTGCCGGCGGCGGTTTCGAGGCGGCCGGAGGAAGGGTGCTGGTGAAAGTCGGCGCGTCCGGGCATCCATTCGGTAACGTCCCACAGTCTGCCGCCGCGTTCGATGGCCGTCGCGCCGTCCAGCGCGGCAAAAACCGTTGGGACGAACAATAAGCCGGCGCGGCGCGCCGTCACCATCAGACGATGGCGAAACCGCATTCGCTCCCAGCTTTCGGCCGGCGGCCAGGCGCGCAGACAGAACGATCCGGCGCTGCCGTCGATATGCCACAGCGCCGTGCCGCTGAATCCGCCGTGATCCAACGGCAGCGGCGTCGCCTGGCGGCAAAACGAGGGATAACACGCCAGAACCGCGGTAGCGCCGAGATCGAGAGCAGAAGGCATTTCGCAATCACGCCATCAGTTCGGCGAGAGGTTTGCCGCCGGGGACGAGCGGAAAAGGACGACCCAAGCGATCCGTTAACTCCTGAGTGGGATCGATGCCCAAACAGGTGTAGATGGTGGCGACGATTTCGGCGGGCGTGACTGGATTGCGGCTGGGGCGCGCGCCGATTTTGTCGCTGGCTCCGTGAACGTAGCCGGCCTTGAAGCCGCCGCCGGCGAGCAGAAGGCTGTAACAGAAGTTCCAGTGGTCGCGTCCGGCGTTGCCGTTGATCTTGGGCGAACGGCCAAACTCGCCCATGATGGCCACCACGGTGCGCTCCAACAGACCGCGTTCCGCCAGGTCGGTCAACAGGCTGGCCGCCGCCGCGTCGAGTTGCGGCAGCAGACGGGTTTTGAGGCTGGCAAAGTTGTTGCCGTGCGTATCCCAGGTGGCGTTGGCGTCCGGCGCCCACGAGATGCAGGCCACGCGCGTGCCGGACTCGATCAGCCGCCGTGCCAGCAAAACGCTTTGCCCGTAGATGTTGCGGCCATAGCGATCGCGCAGCGCCGCCGGCTCTTGATCCAGGCGAAACGCCTTCTGCGTTTGCGACGAGACGAGCAGATCGAACGCCTTGCTCTGAAAACCGGTCATCTCGGCGGTGGTTCGATCGTCCGCGCCGCCGCGTAGCGACACGAGCAACTGACGCCGTGAGTGCATCCGGTCCGCGCTCATGTCCGCGCCGAGTCCCAATTCCGGCATGGCGAAGTCCGGGGCGTCGGGATTGCGCAACACGAACAGCGGATCGCGCGTCCTGCCCAACAGTCCGCCGAAGAAGCCGGGCTGCGGCGGGCCGCCCGCGCCTTCCTGGGTGATGTACGGCATCGACACATACGGCACCACCGGCTTGGTGGGCGGCCGCAGCAAACCCATCACCGAGCCGATGGCCGGATGATCGGTCGGTTTGGTTCCGCCGCCGATCTCGCCGCGATCGTGTCCGGTCAGGCCGGTGTAGACGGCGGCGGCGTGCGCGTTGTTGACGCTGTGATGCACCGAACGAACCAGCGTGCAGCGGTGCATGTGCTGGGCCAGGCGCGGCAGATGTTCGCCGAATTGGACGCCGGGCACGCTGCTGGCGATGGGCTTGAACTCGCCGCGCACTTCTTTCGGCGCGTCCGGCTTCATGTCCCACATGTCGAGATGGCTTGGTCCGCCGTTGAGAAAAATCAAGATGCAGGCGTCGGCCTTGGTGGCCCGGCGTTCGCTCGCTTGCAACAATTGCGGCAGACTGAGGCCGAGAAGGCTCGCGCCGCCGACTTGCAGGATTTCCCGCCGTGAAATTCGACGAGGACCAGGACAACGAACGGCGGCATCGTGTGGCATGGCGTCTCCTAGTGGCCGGGCAATTCAAAACGGTAGGTAGGAATATCGTAACCGGCGTAGAGCGAGTTCGGCAAGGGAAAAACACCAACGGCCCGCGTCGCCAGCATGTGTGCTTCTGCCGGCGTCGCGGGCCGATGGAAAGGGGAAAGTCGGCGGATCAATCGCGGCTGCTCATCGACATGACGATCTGCAGGATGTACCAGAACAGCGTGGCAACGGCGGCGAACAAGGCGAGCGCGGCCGCGACGTGTTGGTCGGTGCGATAGTTCAGAAGAACCTGCGAGGTGTAGTAAAGGATGTAGCCCGACATCAAAGCCACCATCGCGAACGAGAAGAACAATCCCAGGTTAAAGCCGAAGAGGATTCCCGCCACGATGACGCCCAAGGCAATCAGGCTGCCCACAGTCAACACGGGGCGCAAAGCCGAATAATCCTTTTTGGTAACAAAGACCGAAAGAGTCAATCCACCGAAAACAGCCAGTGTGAGAACCCCCGCAGTGGGAATGACGCTCGGTCCCGCGAAGTGGGACGCGATGATGAGCAGGGGTAGAAAGATCACCGCCTCGGCGACGACGTACAAACCCAGACCGAGATATTGCACTCCGGGCGATGAACCCGACTGCGCCCACGACTGGGCAAGCCAACTCGCACCCATGAACGCGAACATGACGACGAGCCAGCCGTAGCCCCTCATCATCCGAAGAACTTGTACCTGTTGATCGTTGCCGAGGACGTTCAGCAAGAGAGCCTCGATGCCGATGAACGCCAATATCGCTCCGGCCAAGTGGGCATAGGTTCGGCGAACGAAGGCAGCGCGGTCGCTACCGGACGCTCGCGCGGCGATGGAAACATCGTACCCGTAACTCATTGGACGCTCCTAATTTGTGACCGAATGACCTTGCGGCGGAGGCGAGGACTTCGCCACCAAGCCATGCCTAAGGTCTATTCTATTGTACTCCGCCGCCGATTCGGCATCAAGCAACAAATGGAAGTGGTGTCGGGACGCGATACAAATGTCCGCTCGCGCGTTTCTTTTCGGGTTGCATGCGACGAACGGTCTTGGTTAGCCGCGACGCGCAGCGGAGCGCGTTGTCCCATGCTCCGCTGCGCGTCGCCTTTGCGCCCGCGGATCAAGCGACGGGGACCAGTCGCGTTGCTATCCTGAGAAAATGACGCTTGGTAGGGATTATGGCCAATTGATTGCAACGAAGTGAATCGCGCTCCTCTACCTATCGATCCCATTCTTCCCGAACTCGTCGCCGTGTCGCGGCGGCAGAGCAACGTGGTGCTGCGCGCACCCACGGGAGCCGGAAAGACGACGCGCGTACCCCCGGTGTTGTTGGAGGCCGAATGGGCGGAGGGAGGACGGATTCTGATGGTGGAGCCGCGGCGTTTGGCGGCGCGGGCGGCAGCTCGGCGGATGAGCGAAGAACGCGGAGGGAAGCTCGGGGAAGAGATCGGCTATCATGTGCGGTTCGATCGTCGATGCGGAGCGCGGACGCGCGTACTCGTGGTCACTCCCGGCATTCTTCTGCGATTTCTGCACGACGATCCGTATCTCGAATCGACCCGTGCGGTGATTTTCGATGAGTTTCACGAACGCGGCTTGGAGAACGATCTCGCGCTTGGCATGGTGCGATTGATCCAGCAGACGGTACGGCCGGAGTTGCGGATCGTTGTGATGTCGGCGACGCTGGAAGTCGAGGCGGTCTCGGCCTATCTCGGCGGTTGCCCGATTCTCAGCAGTGAAGGGCGGTTGCATCCGGTCGAGATCGTTTATGAAGCAAGGCCGGAACGGCTGGCTTGGCCCGCGGCAGTGGCGAACGTCGTGCAGAACACGCTCGACCGCACGCCGGGAGATTTGCTCGTGTTTCTACCCGGATTTCAAGAAATTCGGCAAACGATGCGGCATCTGGAGAGCTTTGCGGCGGAGCGCGATTTGGCGGTGCTGCCGTTGCACGGCGAATTGTCGCCGGAACAACAGGACGCGGCGCTGATGCCGCAGGCACGGCGGAAGGTTGTGTTGGCGACGAACGTGGCGGAAACGTCCGTGACGGTCGAGGGCGTTACCGGCGTCGTCGATTCCGGCCTGGCGCGACAGATGGTCTTCGATCCGCGCGTCGGACTGGATCGTTTGCAATTGACGCCGATCTCGCGCGCCTCCGCCGATCAGCGGGCGGGACGCGCCGGCCGTACACAGCCGGGCATTTGTGTACGGATGTGGAGCGCGGGAGCGCATCGAGCGCGTCCGGAACAGACGGAGCCGGAGATTCGCCGGGTTGATCTCACCGCCGCCGTGTTGCAATTGCTGGCGCTGGGCGAGACGGAGGTGCTGCGATTTCCCTGGCTGGAAACACCCAAGGAAGCCGCGGTGGCGCAGGCGTTGGCGCTGTTGAACCGTTTGGGCGCGGTCGAACAAAATAGCGTCACGGAGTTGGGCCGCGCCATGGTTCGCTTGCCGGTGCATCCGCGTCTGGCGCGCTTGTTGATCGAAGGGCAGCGATTGGGGGAGGCGAAGCGGGCCGCCCTGGCGGCGGCTTTGTTATCCGAACGCGATCCATTTGCTCGCTCATTCGACGATGCTCCGCATTCTCGCGCGCCCCGGCATGCCACATCGTCCGATCTTCTCGACCGTGTGGAAGCGCTGGAAGAGTTCGAGCGAAGCGGGCAGACATTCACTACGCGGGGTACGTTGCATCGCGCCGCCGCTCATTTCGTGCTGCGAGCGCGCGACCAGCTTTTGCGATTACTCCGCGTTCATTCCTCTGCGCCGTCCCTGGAAGACGAACGACTTTTGCGTTCGCTTCTGGCGGCGTTTCCGGATCGCGTGGCACGGCGGCGTGCAACCGGGAGTCTGCGCGGCGCGATGGTCGGAGGACGCGGCGTCCGACTGTCGCCGTCGAGCGGAGTACTCGAAGCCGAGTTTTTTCTGTGCATCGACGTGGACGCTGGGCAACGGGAGACGTGGGTGCGTCAAGCCTCGGCCATCGAGCGAGAATGGCTGCCGCGAGAGCTGTTAAAAACGGCGATAGAAGTCGTGTTCGATGAGCAAACCGAGCGAGTGACGGCGAAGCGTCGTGTGCGATTCGTCGATCTGGTGATCGAGGAAGCCGAAGCCCCCTTGCCGGACGATGAGGAGACGGCGCGCGTTCTCGCCGAGGCGGCGTCACAACATCCGGGGCGAGTCGTCCCCGCCGACGATTCGCCCGCCGGTCTGTATCGGACGCGCATCCGCTGGCTTCGTGAGTGGATGCCGGAGTTGCAACTTCCGGCGCTCGACGACTCCGAATTGCGAGAACTGCTGACCTGGCTCTGTCGCGGCTGTCGTTCTTTCGCCGATGTCCGCAACGCCGATTGGCTGCAAGCGTACCAGGGACTCCTCACCCATGTGCAACGACAAGCGTTGGAGCGCGAAGCGCCCGAACGGTTGCAAGTACCATCGGGCAGCCGGATCGCGCTGCGCTATGAGGTAGGCCGACCGCCAATCCTGGCGGCGCGGATTCAGGAGATGTTCGGTTTGAAGGAAACGCCTCGCCTGGCTGGGGGGCGGGTGCCGGTATTGCTGCATCTGCTCGCGCCCAACTATAGGCCGCAGCAAGTCACCGATGACCTGGCCAGTTTCTGGGCAAACACCTATCCCCAAGTGCGAAAAGAACTGCGAGCGCGTTATCCCAAACACGCATGGCCCGACGATCCGTGGACCGCGACAGCGGAGAGCCGGCCGCGCCGCAGATAACTCGATGAATGGTAATGCCTTCAACTCGCGGTGCGCAGACGCAAAACATAAATGCAGCCATCGAGGAGGCCGAGCGCGAGATGGCGTCCGTCGGACGCGAGGGCGGCGGCTTGAATCGGCAGAGGCACGGCGATGGTTTGAACGACGTTTCCTCCGCCAACGTCACGAACGATGACTCGGCCATCCTTACCAGCCGTGACCACCTGTTTCCCGTCGAGTGAAAAAGCCACAAAGACCACTAATCCTTCGTGCGCAGGCCAACTGATTCGCTCTCTTCCGGCGACGGCATCAAAGAGTCGCAGACGTCCATCCTTACCCGCCGCGGCCAACGTCTTGCTATCGGGGCTGAAGATCAACGACGAGGCGCAGCCGTCGGGCGTCTTGAACGTGCGATGGTCCGTCACGTTCTCGGCATGCCAAAGATGAACGATTCCGGCTGTGTCCGACGCGGCGACGCGGCGTCCATTGGGGCTAAGTGCCAAAGCATCGATCGATTTACCTTCCGGAAAGCCCTCGACGCGCTTCACCTCTCCGGTTTCCACATCTCGAAACCGAAATATGCCTCCGGTTTCGCTGGCGATCAGCATTTTGCCGTCGGGAGTGTAGGCCGCGTGCCACATGCCTTCTGGAGTCGAACGCACTTCCTTACCTGTATCGATGTCCCAGAAGGTGCGCCTCTCGCTGCCATTGCTGGTCACCAGGGTTCGCCCTTGAGGATCGAGCGCACCGCATACGAATCCCGGCGGCACGGACAGGGCGGCGCGTTCTCGCGCCGGCGGTTCCTTCAGATCCCACAAGCGCACGGTGCCATCGCGGCTTATCGAGATCAGCGTTCGATCGTCCGGCGTAAACATCAGCCCTGTAACGATCTGTCCGTGTCCGGGAGCGATGAAGCGTTGGCGCGGCGGCATGTCGCCGACGTTCCAGAGGTGAATCGTGCCGCCCATGCCCGATGTCGCCAACGTGCGACCGTCCGGCGAAAACGAAACACCCCACGTCATCTCGTTGTGATCCGCGATCCAGGCGATTTGATTGAGCTGCCGTTGCGACACATCCCACACGCGCCAGTGCGCGCCCCAAAAGCCGGCCGCCAGGCGTTTGCCGTCTGGAGAAAAGACGACCTCGTTGGAAGCCTCGCCGAGCCAGGATCCACCGGTTAATTCTTTCGGCTGTTTCTCGGTCATGTCCCATAAACGCACCGTATCATCGTGCTGTCCCGAGGATGCCAACAGTTTTCCATCCGGGCTGAACGCCACGGAGACGACCCAGTAAGTGTGATTGGTGAGGACGGCGCGCTCGCGGGCTTGTTCTTGGGAAAGATCCCAAATACGGATGGTTTTATCGTGACTACAAGTCGCCAAGGTTTTGCTGTCAGGTGAGAACGTGGTCTTGTTCTGATGATCCGTGTGCCCCTTCAGTACGGCTCGCTCCTTGGGCCGACCGGAAATGTCCCACAGGCGCACTGTGGGAGGCTGCGAATCGCAGACGAGCGCCAACAATCTTCCGTCTGGAGAAATGGTCCCCCATCCAAGGTGTCCGGGAAAATCCTTCAGTACAACTTTCCGGACCGGCTTCTCTCCGCTCACATCCCATACAATCGCGATACCCGGTCCGCAAGTGGCCAGCATCTTACCGTCGCGGCGAAAATCGAAGGCTGTTAGCGGTTGATCGGCTTTCAAGACAGCCTTCACGCTCAAATCCTCTGGGTTGAGCAAGCGAATCGTGCCCTCGGCGGCACTACAGGCCAACCATCGCCCATCGGAGCTCCACTGAGCGAATACAGCATGGCTGTGCCCAACCCAACTGCGGTGATCGCCAAGAACGGCCAAGAGTTCCTTCGGCTGATTGTCCACTTTCTGAAAGGGCGACAGCGGCGAGATATTCCAACGATCCAGCGGTGATGGCATCTTTGCCAGCGCTTCCGCGGCCTCGATCGCCCAGCGCGTACCCGGATGCGCCAAACGAAAACCGATTACTTCGTCGCGGAACTTGGAGTGATCCACGCCCTCTCTCTCACCGTTCGTCCGCAGAGATTTCCACTCTTTCTCGGCGGCATCAGCGATGGAAACGCCTGGATTCGGCGTCTTCTCCGCGCGGGGACTATCTTTCACTTTGCCTTTCCAGAATATCGCCAAGAGCAGGAGGACAACGAGGACACCCCCTCCGGCGGCCGAACCGAGATAAATACGTCTTCTCCGATCCGCTAGTTGTTCCTGCGTTGGCCGCTTCTCATCCATGAGAATCGTATCGTCGCGCAGATCGGCGAAGGGAGTCGTTTCCAAAAGCTCGTCCGGCAAGCGCGGCGCGGGCGCTGGGTGTGAGTCGGCCAGGTCTCGGACGGAGGCCGTGGCGACGCGAGCGCCCGGCTTCTGTGCCGCCGCTAATTCGACGAGGAACTCGGCCGGCGTGGCATAGCGATCGGCGGGGCGCTTGGCCATCAGCCGCGCGATCACGGCGGCCACCGTTTCTGGAACATCGGAGCGAAACTCCGACAGAGGGCGCGGCGAATCGGACTGATGGCGTAGCAGCTTCTCCATCAGCGTGCCGCCGGTAAAAGGCGGACGCGCCGTGAGCAAGCAATAAAACGTGCAGCCCAAACTGTATAAATCGGCGCGAATGTCCGCCGAATGCGAATCCATCGCCTGCTCCGGAGCGATGTAGTCCGGAGTACCCATGACGACTCCTTGTTGCGTCAGCGACGTACTCGACAACTCGCCGTGCGCTTCCGAACGCAGCCGGGCCAGGCCCATGTCCAGCACCTTCACCGTGCCGGTTTGTGTCACCAACAAGAGGTTGTGCGGCTTGATGTCGCGGTGAACCATGCCGCGTTCGTGAGCGTGCTGAAGGCCCAAGGCCGCCTGGCGAATGAGATCGCACGCGGTCTCAACCGGCAGCGGTCCCTTTTGCTTGACGTATTTGGCCAGATCAACGCCTTCGACATACTCCATGGCAAAGAAGTGTGTGCCGTCGCACTCGTCGGCGTCGTGAGCACGGACGATGTTGGGATGCGACAATTGTCCCGCCGCTTGAATCTCGCGTTGGAAGCGGCGAACGGCGTCGGTGTTGGCAAGGCGTTCTTTGCGAATGACCTTCAAGGCATCGATGCGTCCGAGCTTGCGATGCCGTGCCTTAAAAACTTGACCCATGCCTCCTTCGCCAAGTCGTTCCAACAGAACAAACGAACCGAGAACCAATTGCCGGCCTCGCCCCTGGAACAGTTGATTGATCTGATAGGGAGTCAGCCATCCACGGCGCACCATTTCACCCGCCAATCCGCGAGCGTCGAGGGAGTTGCCGTCCGCGAGCCGCGTGACTTCGGACATCTGTTCCGGCTCCAACAGCGGAACTTCGCGCAGCGCCTCCAGGAGTGCTGAGACCGAAGCAATCATCGAGTTCGTTCCTCTGCGTGTAGATGAGCTGGACTTCTTATCTATCGAGAACTATAGCGTCACGCGAGAGTGTATACCAGTAAACAATCTTCGACGCGCAATTTCCTCGTCGGCAAATCTCAGGCTGTTTACCGTCCGAGCCGGCGATAGAATGAAGACATGGCAGGAAATACTTTTGGTCAACTGTTTCGCGTTACCACCGGCGGCGTCAGTCACGGTCCCGGATATGCCGTCATCATCGATGGTTGTCCCCCGGGTTTGCAGTTGAGCGAAGAAGATCTACTTCCCGATCTGCGCCGCCGACGGCCCGGTCAATCGAAACTCGTCACGCAGCGCAAGGAAGAAGATAAGCCGGAGATCTGGTCCGGAGTCTTTGAGGGCCACACGGACGGCACGCCCATTACGATCCTCTTTCGCAACACCGACCAGCACAGTCAAGACTACAGCGATATTAAGGATAAATATCGTCCTGGACATGCCGATTTCACGTTCGATGCCAGGTTCGGCTTTCGCGACTATCGCGGCGGCGGCCGTTCCAGCGCCCGCGAGACCATCTGTCGCGTCGCCGCCGGGGCCGTCGCCAAGAAGTTGCTCGCTCCTCTCGGCATTCGTATCCTTGGCTACGTTAAACAAGTCGGCGAGGTGCGGGCGCATATCGCCGATCCGACGGCGGTGACGTTGGAACAAGTCGAAGCGACCCCGGTTCGCTGTCCCGATCCCGCAGCCGCGGCGCGCATGATCGAACTAATCGAGGAAGTACGCAAAGACCAGGATTCTATCGGCGGAGTGAGCGAACTAGTCGCCGTCGGTGTG
>JAKBCS010000172.1 GCA_021807595.1 Planctomycetota bacterium
GGCATTCTATGGTCTGTCCTACGGCGGCAAGACGGCGATGCGCGTCCCGGCGCTGTTGCCGCGCTACTGCCTGTCGATCTGCTCCGGCGATTTCAACGAGTGGATACGCAAGAATGTGTCACTGGATTATCCGAGTAGTTATATGTTCAGCCCGGAATACGAGATGCCGGAGTTCAACCTCGGCCACACCTTCAACTACGCCGAGATGGCGGCGCTGATTGCGCCGCGTCCGTTCATGGTCGAGCGCGGCCACGACGACGGCGTCGGCGTCGATGAGTGGATCGCCTACGAGTACGCCAAGGTGCGGCGCTTGTACAGCCGATTGAAGATGCCGGAGCGGACTGAGATCGAGTTCTTCGCCGGCGGACACGAGATCCACGGGCAGGGGACGTTTCGCTTTTTGCAGAAGCACCTGAATTGGCCGAAGTGAGATCGATTTTGGTTAGCCGCGACGCGGAGCGGAGCGCGTACCTCGCGCTCCGCTCCGCAACGAACCAAAACTAACGATAACTATGCAGCGACCCCACGAAGGGCGTGAGGAAAGGGACAATCGCCGATGAACCGGGGGAGACTCGATTGGCTCCAATGAGGGGTTGTGAGGCGCGGATATCCACTTTTAGGAAAACGCCGGTTAGATGCAAGAAGGCCGCGAGGACGAGAGTGGCCGTCAACAATCCGCGTCCCCATGCCAAGTGGCGCAGGGCGCTTACACAAGGAAGACAAAGTAGAGCGAAAAAGGGTACTGTTTCGACCACGAGCCGCGATCCCCAACAGTCGCCGCCCCACCAGCAATTCCACGAAGCGACGAGTCCCAGGGTCGGCGCGATGGCGGCGAGACAAAACCACGACCACCCCGGAGGCGCGGCCGAAGGAGTCGCGAACAAGCGACGGCGCACGCTCGGCACGGTCAATGTCGCCAGCAACAGAATCCACGGCTGATACACCAGTAAACCGTGATCCAGACTGACCAGTAAGAGAACCATAGTGTCGCGCCAATGTCCGGTAAACGAATTCATCTGCTGGATCGAAGGGCCGAACGGCGTACCGTAGACCGCTTGGTAGTAGCAGGTCCACGGGAGATAGGCGACGGCGGCGGCCAAGCCGACGAGGACGGCGCGGCGCGGCGCGCGAAGCAGCAACCATAGTCCAAACGACGCGATCAATAGAGCCGACGCCAACCGGCAAGCAAACATCATCGACAGCGCCACGCCCTGAAGTATCGCTCCTCCTCTGCTCGGCTGTTGCCAAGTGCGAAACTCGATCAGAAGTGCCAGCAACATCCAGAAAAGTACGCCTCCGTGTTGCCACAGGGCTTGGGCCACCGTACTGCACAGGCCCGAACCGACGCCCAATAGCAGCGTCATCCACACCGTCGACCGCGCGTCGCCCAGATGGAGGGCAAGCAGAAAGAACAGGCCCAGGCATGAGGCGGCCAGCCACGAAGCCACGCCTTTTTCCATGTGATCCTGCACGCCGCCTCGGGACAGATCGACGGCCAATAATCGCGCCGCCGCCGCCGAGGGAAGGGCAAAAAGACACATTCCAGAGGGATAACTAGAGTGAACGCCGCGACTCGTTCGCATGAAGAAGTACGGCATCTCCGGCGTCCAAGCGGTGCCATAGAACGGTGCGTAATGGGACGAATACGAGTCGAGGTCCGTCGAACCGTCGCGCACCAGGGAAGAAACGATGAGGGTGATCGGCTTGGAATCGCCGGTCATCACGGGACGAGGGTTGGTAAGGTAAAACAATCCGGCAGGTAAGACGACGAGCAAACCAACGGCGCGCCAGGGCAAAGGACGGCTACGATCGGCGGCGAAAGCCTCGAGTGCGCGCCATGCTTTTTCCGCGCTTCCCAACACATCGCGGCGATAGGCCGCGCTCAAGGCGAAGCGCATCGAAGGCACAACCAAGCCGAGGTACAGCCAGATGTAAGCCGCGCCGACGCAGCGCAGGAATTGCACCACGGACAAGACGATCAGCCCCGTCTGAAGCGCGCGCGGTCCCAGATTGGAAACGAGATAAGACCAATCGATCCGGCGCGAGGCCGCGCTAGGAGACGTTTGCACAATCGCTTCTCCGCTAATCGGATATTCGTGGTCTACAACTCTGGTACGGGTTGCAGCGAATGCCCGTGGTCGTCGTAAAACGCCTCGTGCAAGAGGAAAATCTGTCGCGTGGAAAAGCCCAAGACCTTCAATTGCCGACTCAATTGGTGATAGGCATGCCGATCCAGCCGGCGCGCCAAGAGCGTTTGAAAGTGGCGGGGGCAGAGGTCGATCTCCACCGGCTCGGTCGCATGAAGAGGATAGGTGAGATAGCGAACGGTCCCTTGCTGATGGCAGGCGGCGCAGCGATGTTTCTCGGTGCGAACGACGAACGGCTCGCCTTCGCCCTGCGCCAACGCCTCTTGACAGTCCGGGCAGATGGATTGTCCGGCCAAACGATCCCACGGACACCCCGCCGATTGACAGCGACAGCACGGCGCGCGCAGGGTCAACGGTTCCTTCACCAATCGCAGTCCGTCCATTGTTGGCCCTCCCCCAAGCGGCGGCGTCATTGCCGACGCGCAACCGCATCCCCCAGAGTCTCTCTTCGTTAACTTCGGAACAATTGGGAGGATTCTTGAAAGAATCGACGGATGGTAGGAGATACCGGGCGTTTGAATCAACCGGCGCGACAGAACATATCCCAGGAGCGCGCTGCGGAACGCACACGGGGTCGGGTAATGGGAGCGGTTCGAGGCTCGCGCTAGACGGCTTTCAGTACCAGGCAGGTATTACTGCCGCCGAAGCCGAACGAGTTGGAGACGGCGACGCGGACCTTGGCGGGGCGCGCCTCGTTGGCGACGTGACATAGATTACATTCCGGATCGACTTCGTGTAAATTGATCGTCGGCGGCAGCGCCTCGCGCTTCATCGCCGCCAAACAGGCCAGCGCTTCGACGGCGGCGGCGGCGGTGAGAAGATGGCCGGTCATGCTTTTGGTCGAACTGATGGGCACGCGCTTTATGTCGTCGCCGAAAACGGCGGTCAGCACGCGCGCCTCGGCGATGTCGCCGACGGGGGTGCTGGTGGCGTGAGCGTTGATGTAATCGACCTCGCCGGGATTGCAGCCGGCGTCGTGCAAGGCTTCGCGGACGGCGGCGGTGGCCGGTTCGGGATCGGGACTCGGAATCACCATGTTGAAGGCGTCGCTCCGCGCGCCGTAACCGGCGACTTCGGCATAGACGCGCGCCGACCGCGAACGAGCCGTCGCAGCCGGTTCCAGTACGAAAACTGCTCCGCCGTCGCCCATGACGAAGCCGTCGCGCTGGCGGTCGAAGGGACGCGAGGCGGCTTGCGGTTCGGCGTTGCGGCGCGAGAGGGCGCGGAGATTGCCGAAGCCGGCGAGGGCCATCGGCGTGACGGCCATGTCGCATGCCCCGGCGAGACAGACATCGACCCAACCCAGATCGAGCCAGTGCCGCGCTTGCGACAGGGCGACGTTGCCGCTGGCGCAGGCCGCCGACACACTCACGGCGGGACCGCTGAGTTCAAGGACGCGGCGCGTGCGGGCAATCATCGACTCGGCGTCGATTTGCGGCTGACAGACGCGGCTACCTCCCGCCAGGGCGTCGGCCTCCCAATACTCTAGCCACTCGGCCCCGACGCCCAACACGACTCCGATGCGAACTTCGCCGCGCCGTTCCCACCAGCCGGAATCGCGCAGCGCGGCGACGCAGCACCAGCGCATCAATTGTTCCAAACGATGCAGTTGCGCGAACTCCGCCGGTTCGATCCCGGACGGACAAGGGACTTCGTGCAGCTGACCGGCGATTTGACTGGGATGTTCGGCGACATCGAAACCGCGAACGCGGTCGATGCCGGAACGACCATTCAAAAGGCGGTCGGCGAAGGCATCGTAGGTATGGCCCAGAGGAGTGGCCGTGCCCACACCTGTGATCCAGATTCCGTCGGCGTGACTCACGTTCGATTCTCCACTCCGACGGTCAGCGCACTCCTGCGAGCGGCAATCGATGGAGAGCGGTTGATTCTCCCGTTCCCCAGCGATCGCGTCTCGGAAAAGTCCACCGACCGCGACAGTTCCAGACGATTGCCGGCGTCGAGTAGTTGTACGATGGTCGTATCGCCGCCGTTGCGTGGCGCATGTAACAGTTGCAAGAGCGATTCCAAGCGGAGCAAATCGAACCCGGAGGCTTGCGCGGACGATTGAGGCGCGGGCGACGAGCCGCCTTGAACGAGTTGCAATCGAATGCGCGAAGTGTGGGTCGATGCAGGCGTCAAGGCCAGGGCCAAGCCGACGGCTTGCGTGCCCGGCGCGGAATGGCCCGCCGCATCGGGAGGCAGTTCCGGGTCGAGACAAGTCAGCACGACCCACACGCCCGGCAGGCGTTTGCGCTCTAAGAGGGCCATCGCAGACAAGATCGCTTCGATGGCTCCAGTCGGCCCGCCGCCGACGCCGAAATTCGGGCCGTGAATCTTGAGTGCCTGACTGACGGTTCCGGAGATAGAGTGCAACGAACGATGCGGGATTAGGTGGGGAGACACTCCCCAAGCCCCCTCGGCGGCAAAGCGTAGCAGCGCCGCGGCCATCGCTGGACGACCCAGAAATCGCGGCGCGGCGACAACACCCCAATCGCGAAAACAAGTCGCTTGCAACTCCGCGGCGCGGATCGCCCGATAGACCGCGCCGAGGCCGGCGACGGTCTGTTCGTCGGCGTGTTTGAGGAACGACGCCGGCAGTGGCTCGCCGACTCCCGGACCCGGATTGCGCCGCAACTCCGGTAAAGACTCTAGGTTCACGCGTAGTACCGCGTCGGCCGCCGCCTCGCAACCTACGGAGCGGCTCCGCGCCAGCGATTGGTCTTCACTTGGCTTCAAAGGACACAAATCCTTTCGCGCTCCTCTCCTCTCGGCATCCTACGCCGAGAACGCCCCATCACGTTCCGGAGAGGTAAAGTACGAGTGGTCGTACTTCAATTGATGAAAGCTGTCAACGCGAAATCGCAACGAATCGACTCGATACATCCATTGCGATCGTTCTCTTCCAACTCCTCTTATCGGTCGAGACAGCCGATGACGTTTGGAAACGCTCAATTCTTTTTTGCAATTTGTCGCGCGCCTCTGTATGCTGAAAGTGGTTTGCATGTGGATTTTGAGACGCTCGGTCGTCTTTCTTTGGGTGCGTCGCTCTCCTCGTCGTTTTCCCCGTTGTCGGCGAATGGTCCCACCCAGACAGCCTTGTCCGCGTACATCCTCAATCTTCCCTGACTTGACAGGATACCCGCGATGATCCGCTCGATTCCAACTTCCCTGCCGATCCTTCTTCTCACTCTGATCGTCGGAACCAGCCGCGCTCAAGAACCGATTCGTCTGGCCCGCACGCCGGACATTTCGCCCGACGGAAAACTCGTCGCCTTCAGCTACAAGGGCGACATCTGGACGGTGGAAACCATCGGCGGCACCGCGAAGTCCGTGACTTCGCATCCCGCCCACGACATCGGCCCCGTCTTCAGCCCGGACGGTCGGCGTCTCGCCTTTAGTTCCAATCGCTACGGCAGCTACGATATTTTTGTCGTCGCCGTGCAGGGGGGACGGCCCACGCGCCTCACCGCAGACTCGGCGACCGAGATGGTGTGCGGTTGGTCGCCGGACGGCAAAAGCATTCTCTACGCCTCGACGCGCAGCACCTCGTTTCCACCCGGCTACGAGTTGTATACGGTTCCCGTCGAAGGCGGTATGTCGCGGCGCGTCAGCGCCGCCGAAGGCAAGGAAGGCGTTTACTCACCGGCGGGGGATCGCATTGCCTACGTTCGCGGCCCCGGCAGCTGGTATCGCAAGGGCTATCGCGGTTCGTCCAACGACGACATCTGGATTTGCAACGCCGACGGCAGCAACAATCGTCCGATCACCTCCTTCAACGGCCAAGACAATTCGCCCATGTGGAGCGACGACGGCAAGTCACTCTTTTACGTCAGCGAGAATCTCGGCGGCACGGCGAACATCGTCCGCATGCCGCTCAGTGCTGCTGGCAAGCCGTCGCCCAAACCCGAAGCGGTCACGTCGCACAAGGACGATAGCGTTCGCCGCGCGCGCATCTCCCGCGACGGGCAATGGATCGTCTACGAGTGCGGTGCCGATCTGTGGGTCACGTCCACCCAGCCCGGAGCCACGCCGCGGAAGCTGGCCGTCGAGGTCTATGCCGACGATAAGACCAATCCCGAACAACTGCGAATCTTCACCAACGGCGCGACCGAATTTTCGCTCTCCTCCGACGAGAAATTCATGGCCTTCGCCGTTCACGGCAAGCTCTTCCGCACGAACGTCGGACCCAATACCAAAGTCGCGCAGCTGACCGAGGGGGCTTCCAACGACCACAATCCGGCTTGGGCACCGGATAGCTCCAAGATCATCTTTATCTCCGACCGCAACGGCCACGAGGATCTCTATCTGCTCGAAGCCGACGATCCCGAACATCCGAAATTCGTTGAAGCCAATCGGTTCAAAGCACCCAAGCAGCTTACCTTCACCGACGAGGCCGAAACGAACGTCAGCTTCGCACCCACTAAAGGCGGCCGCGTCGCCTTCCTCCGCGGCGGAAAACTGTGGACCATCAACGCCGACGGCAGCGATCCGAAAGCCGTCGTCTCCGACGTTCACGTTTTCGATTACGATTGGTCGCCGGACGGTAAATGGTTCGTCTATGCCCGCCGCGATGGCTCGTTCGCCAGTGAGTTGTACATCGTACCGTCCACCGGCCCGACGACCGAAAATCCGGCCCGCAACATTACTCGCTACGCCACCTACAACGGCGATGTCACCTGGAGCAACGACGGCAAGAAAATCGCCTTCCTGAGCGAGCGCCGCGATGGTGGAAGGCAGTACGTCTACTCCGTGTCGCTGCAAAAACCCGCCGCGCCCGGCGTGAGCGACAGTTCCAGCATCCTGCGCGGATCGACGGTATCTATCGACTGGGAAGACATCCATCTGCG
This sequence comes from Planctomycetota bacterium, assembly GCA_021807595.1. Lineage (GTDB taxonomy): Bacteria > Planctomycetota > Planctomycetia > Gemmatales > Gemmataceae > JAJPHU01. The sequence goes on from JAKBCS010000172.1 coordinate 6,995, forward strand.
CGTCGAGCCGGCCGCTCCGATGCCGGCGGTCACGGGCTGCATCTCGCCCGACGGTAGCAAGGTTGCCTTCCGCGATGCTCGCGATCACGATCTTTGGGTGGCCAGTACCGGCGGCGGACAGCTGACGCGCTTGACGACCCATCACGCCGCTCCCCGTCAGATCGTGTGGTCGAAGCCTCGCGGCGCGCTTGGCGGCGACTTGATTTATTACCTCGACCGCGACGGAGCCATCCATCTGATGCGCTCCTTCGGCGGTTCAGGCCCTTCGCTGCCCTTCCGCATCAAAATGCGCATTCACACGGAAGATCTGTATCGCGAAATGTTCGATCAAACGTGGCGCTATCTCGCCGAGCATTTTTACGACGCGAGCTATCACGGCCGCGATTGGAAGGCGGTTCGCGAGAAGTATCGCGGGCTGGTCAAACATATCGCCATGAAAGAAGATTTATACTCTCTTCTTTATCTCATGCTGGGCGAGCTGAACGCCTCGCATCTGGGAGTGAGCGGCCGCGGCACGTCTCCCGAAGAAGAAACCGCCGACCTCGGTCTGATCTTCGACGACGCCTATCGCGGGCCAGGGCTGAAGATTGCCGAGATCGTCAAACGCGGTCCCGCCGATCGTCGGGGCCTGATGCTGAAGGCCGGCGAATACATCCTCGCCATTGATGGCACACTTCTGACCGAGAAGACCGACCTGAGCCGGCTGCTCAACGGCAAAGTCGGCGAGAGCGTCGACCTGCAAACGGCGGCCAAGCCCGACGCGCCGGCCAAGGGGCAACGACACGTCCCCGTCACCGCCGTCGGGCGCGGCGCGATCGCCCCATTGATGTACGATCGTTGGGTCGAATACAACGCTCGGCGCGTCAACGAACTAAGCAAGGGCAAGCTCGGCTACATCCATATCCCCAGCATGGACGATGCCGGACTCGATCGCTTCGTGCGCTCGCTCTACTCCGACAATTTCGACAAGGAGGCCATCGTCCTCGACGTTCGCTACAACGGCGGCGGCTTCACTCACGACAAGATTTTGAACTATCTCGGCAGCCGTGAACACACCATTTTCAAAGAGCGCAACGGAGGACAAGGGTTGGTGTTGCGGGCCAACGACCGCAAATGGCATAAGCCCCTCGTTCTACTCATTAACAACCGTTCGTATAGCGATGCCGAGATTTTCCCGAACGCTTTCCGTACTCTGGGACTCGGCAAGTTGGTCGGCCAATCGACGGGCGGATTCGTCATCGGTACCGGATCGGTGCAACTGATCGACGGCTCAACGCTCCGTATTCCGCGCATCGGCGTCTACACGAGTAAGGGTGTGAACATGGAGAAAGAGGGCGTCGCGCCGGATGTCGTTGTCGAGGAACAACCGGATCAATTGGCCAAGGGGATCGATGCCCAGCTCGAAAAAGCCGTCGAAGTATTGCAACAAGAAGTCGTCGCCTGGAAACAGAAGCAACAACCCAGCGCGTCCGGTAAACCGACCGAGTCCGCTTCCACTGCTCCGGCCAAGTCCGCGCCCGGAACCGCCGTGCCGTCCGCTCCGCCGGGCAAGTGAGGAGATGGAAGTGGAGCCGGCGCGCGGGACGGGAGAACGAAGCCCTGGTCCGGTACGTCGGCTCCACGAGTTTTCCCTGTCGCCGCGCATGCACCTACCGATGATCTCTCTCCGTCGCTATCTCGTCTTGCTTGCATTGTCCTTCTGGCAAGGCGGATTCACGTTCTACGCTGCCGTCGTCGTTCCGGTCGGCCAGGAAGTATTCGGCCATCTGCGCCAAGGATTCATCACGCGGCAGGTGACGGTGTATCTGAACCTTGCGGGAGCCGTCGCTCTGTTGGTCCTGGTATGGGACCTGGTGGCCGCGCGCGATCCATCGCGCTGGCGGCGCATCGTGTTGCGCACATCGTGGGTGAGTATGCTGCTCACCTTGCTCTGGCTGATTTGGCTGCATCCGCGTCTGGAACAACTGCTCGTTCCCAAGGGCCGTCTCATCCTCGACTACGAGATGTTCCGCGCACGCCACCGACTCTATCTCTGGGTCAGTACGGTGCAATGGGGTTGTGGATTGGTCTATCTCCTGGTCTCGCTCATAAGCTGGCGGCGAATGGACGGCGAGCGAAAGACATGACTCCCTTGCGGTTCGCTACTCGCCTCAGCGGAGTCTGAGAGCCTATCTCAAAAAGCCCCCCTCCCTCTGCTTAGGGGGGAGAGGGGTTGGGTGAGGGGGACGGTTTCCGAGATTTCTTGCCCCTACCCCGCCTCCTTGAATACAGGAGATAGGGGAGCTTATGCGACAGGGTCTAAGATATCTTTGATGACGGTTCCATGCACGTCGGTCAAGCGGCGTTCGTTGCCGTTGTGATAAAAAGTCAACCGATCGTGATGGAGACCCATCAGGTGGAGTATCGTGGCGTGGAAGTCGTAGATGGTGGCGACTTTCTCGACCGCTTGGTGGCCGAACTCGTCGGTTGCGCCGTGGCTGTACGGTTTCTTGACGCCCGCGCCGGCCAGCCAGACGGTGAACCCCTTGGGATTATGGTCGCGTCCCTGCGCGCCCTTCTGAAACGTCGGCATCCGGCCAAACTCGGTGGACCAGACGAGCAGCGTGTCGTCGAGCATTCCACGACTTTTAAGGTCCGTTAAGAGCGCAGCGGCCGGTCGATCGAGAATGGGGCCGTGACGGTCGTAGTCGATCTTCAGTTGCCGGTGGCCGTCCCAATTGCCGACTCCCTCGCCCATCGCATACGCTCCGTTGAAGATCTGTACGAAGCGAACGCCGCGCTCCAGCAATCGGCGGGCGAGCAGGCAATTGCGCGCGAAGCCAGCCAGCAGTGGATTCTTGTGCGTGGTGCCATAGAGATTGTGAACGGTCTTAGTCTCGCGGGCCAGATCGCCAGCTTCCGAGGCGCTCAGCTGCATGCGAGCAGCCAACTCGTAGGACGCGATCCGCGCGCTTAGCTCGGTGTCGTCGGGATTGCGTTTCAGATGTTCGTCGTTGAGCAGTTTGAGGAAGTCGGAGGCGTCCCGTTCGGATCGCGGCGTCAGGCGGGCGGGCCGCGCCAGGTTGGGTATGGGCTTGTCGGCGTTGAAGGCGGTGCCTTGGAAGACGGCCGGGAGAAAGCCGTTGCTCCAGTTGGCCGGGCCGATTTGCGGAACGCCTCGCGGATCGGGAATGGCCACGAACGCCGGCAGATCGCGATTGTCCGTGCCCAGCGCATAGCCAACCCAAGCGCCCATGCTGGGGAAGCCTTCCATGGTAAAGCCGGTGTTCATCTGCGACTCGGCCGGCCCGTGCGTGTTCGATTTCGCCGTCATGGAATGAATGAAGCACATCTCATCGACACACGCGCCCAGGCGGGGCAGGAGATCGGACGTGTACTTTCCACACTGGCCGCGCTGCCGAAAGACATAGGGGCTTTTCGCCAAGCCGCCGTTAGCTCCCTGAAAGGTGACGAGCTTATCGCCTCCGGGCATGGCTTGTCCGTCGCGTTCGATCAGCGACGGCTTGTAGTCCCAGGTATCGAGATGGCTGCACGCGCCGGAGCAGAAAATCTGTACGATGCGTTTGACGCGCGGCGGGAAGTGCGGCGGGCGCGCCGCCAACGGCGACTCCGAGCGAATGGTGGGTCGCCACGGCTTGCCGTCGTCGGCAAGGCCCTGTTCCGTCAGCAAGCTCGCCAGCGCGATGCCACCCAACCCGCAACCCAGATCGGCGAGAAAATCGCGTCGCTGGAGCAACCGGCGACCAATCGAAGAAAGTATCGGTTTCATGGCATTTATTATAGACTTGGAAACCGCCTAACCCAAGTTGAATCCGG
>JAKBCS010000030.1 GCA_021807595.1 Planctomycetota bacterium
TCTTCCCCTCACCCCCAACCCCTCTCCCCCTCCGGGGGAGAGGGGAGCTTCTGGGACAGACTCTAAGACGCACGACTAAGAGTCTGTTCCGAAAGCTCCCCTCCCCGCTGAGTACAGGGGAGAGGGGAGCTTTCGGAACAGACTCCAAAAGCGCGCCTGCTTACGATGTCTCAACAAGAAAGCGAAGGCGGAAAGTATCGCACGATAAACGACGCACTTAAAGAAGCTCGTCCGTGAGATACCGTTTACGTTGGTGCCATTCCTCTGGAAAGCGTCGCTGCTTGGAATGGGGACCGCACTCGGAGAACGAGAACCTTGGCCAAGTCGGATTGAATCTCGGATTGAAAACCGTCGCCTCATACCCAGCCGCGAGGGTTCCTGCCTTCGTTCCTTCCAGAGCTTGTCATTGCACCCCCCTCGCCCCGATCCCTCTCCACTCGAGTACCGAAGGCGAGGGGCATATTGGAGAGGTTCTCCGCACGATGTCCGACCGTGAGACGGCCTTCGACTTCCGGTTTCGTTCTTCTCATGCGAAGAAATTGACTATCCCTTTGCGCACCGCTGCCGTACACTGGAACGCATGAAACCTCCGTCTTCTTCGCCGTCGTCGAGTCTGGTGCGGGGCTTGGGGCCGTTGATGGCGACGGCTCTGGTCGTCGGCACGGTCATCGGCTCTGGCGTATTCAAAAAACCGGCCAAAATTGCCGAGGAGATTTCGCACTTCGGCCTGGTCGCACTCCTGTGGATACTCGGCGGCGCGTTGGTTCTGGTGGGCGCTTTGGCCTATGCCGAGGTAACGGTGTTGCTGCCTCGCGCCGGAGGCAACTACGTCTTTCTGCGCGAGGCGTATGGCCGATTGGCTGGCTTTCTGTGGGGTTGGGTCGATTTCTGCATCATCCGTTCCGCTTCGCTGGCCGCTCTCGCCACCATCTTCACCGAATCGCTCCACGACATTCTTCGCAACGAGGCGTTTCAGCGCGCGGTTGGGTTGCCTTCCGACACGCATCTCGGATTCTGGCCGCAGCGCCTCGTCACCGTGTCGATCTTGGCGGCCCTGGCAGGGGTGAACATTCGTGGCGTTCGCTGGGGCGGCGTCGTTCAGTTGGTCATCACTCTCGTCAAAGTCGGCTCCTTGCTGGCCATCGCCCTGTTGCCGTTCGCGGTCCTCGTCGGTTGGATGTCGTCGCCGACTCGACCCAATTTTGACTATTTACATCCGGTTTGGCCGGACGATTGGCGTTCGGTGTCGTTGGGCGGTCTCGGCTCCGCGTTCCTCGGCGTATTGTGGGCGTATCACGGTTGGCAAAACCTCGCTCCCGTGGCCGAAGAGGTGCGCCGACCGCAACGCAATCTGCCCTTGGCTCTACTGGGCGGCGTCGCGCTCATCATCGCCCTGTATCTCGGCGCGAACCTGGCCTACTCGCTGGTCGTGCCGCGCGACGAACTGGCCAAGCTCGGACAGACGACGGTAGCGACCGAGTTCAGTTTGCGCTTGCTGGGATCACTCGGGGCGGCGGCGGCATCGGCGGCAGTCATGGCCTCGGTCTTCGGCGCGCTCAACGGGAATCTCCTGGTTGGCCCGCGCCTTCTGTATGCGATGGGCGAAGACGGTCTGGCTCCGCGCCGCCTGCGCGAAGTTCATGCGCGCTATCGCACGCCCGCCCTGGCCATCGCCGTTCTCGCCGCATGGTCGAGCCTTCAGATTATCACGGTGGCCTTTCTGACCTGGATCGGCGCGTTGGAAGAGAGTAAATCGCACTTCGATCGCTTGACCGATTTCGCCATGTTCGGCGCGGTCATTTTCGAGACGTTGGCCGTCGTGTCGATCTTCGTCTTCCGCCGTCGCTATCCCAATGCCGAACGTCCGTATCGCTGTCCCGGCTACCCATTCGTCCCGGCTCTGTACGTCGTTCTCCCTGCGTTTGTGCTGGTCAATATGTTCGCCCACCAGAAGGTGGAAGCGTTGGCGGGTGTCGGATTCATCGTTCTGGGCGCGGTCGTTTACGGCGTCTTGGGTTTGGGAAGGAAGCGGCCAATTGTCGAGGGTACATGCGAAGCCGATCTCCTGGGCAAGAAGACAAACGGTCAATTGCGATTTTAGATGTGCCATAAAGTGGAGGCCGTCGTGCATAGCACCTGTTCATTGCTGCTCCTGATAACCTCTTCGTTCCCCGCGGAAGAGCCAAAGCGAGCCGAGTGGAAGGCGGGCGTGGCCGTGAAGGTTATCACGCCGGATCGCCCCATGTGGATGGCCGGCTATGCCAGCCGCGACAAACCCGCCGAAGGCAAGCTGACCGAACTGTACGTCAAGGCGTTGGCCTTGGAAGATCCGCGCGGCCAACGGTTCGTCTTGCTCACGAGCGATCTCGTCGGCATTCCGCGTTCGTTGTCCGAGCCGGTCGCCGAAGCCGTCCGAAAGCGCGTCGGGTTGCCGCGCGAACGGCTCATGCTCACCGTATCGCACACGCACTGCGGTCCCGTCCTCCGCGATTCGCTGCATACGATGTACGACATGCCGCCCGATGAAGCGAAGAAGGTCGGTCCCTACACCGATAAACTCCAGGAGACGATGAGCGACGCGATCGTCCGCGCGCTCGACGATTTGAAACCGGCTCGACTCTCTTTTGGCAAGGGCACGGCGCGCTTTGCCGTCAATCGCCGCAAGCCGACCGACAAGGGCTTTATCAATTCTGCTTATCCGGAGGGCCCGGTCGATCATGCCGTGCCGGTGTTGACCGTCGAGACGGCGGAGGGGAAACTGCGCGCCCTCGTTTTCGGCTATGCCTGCCACAACACGACGCTGTCGTCCTACCAATGGTGCGGCGATTACGCCGGCTTTGCCCAGAAACGGCTCGAAGACAGGCATCCCGGCGTCACGGCCTTCTTCTGGATGGGCTGCGGAGCGGACGCGAATCCGCTGCCGCGCGGCAAAGTGGAGCTGTGCCAGAAGTATGGCCGCGAGTTGGCCGACGCCGTCGAGGATGTCCTCGCAGCCCGTCAGACTTCCATCGTCGGTGCGGGGGCGGCTAAGTATGCCACCGTCGCTCTACCCTTCGAGACGATTCCCGGCCGCGACAAATGGGAGGCGGATCGCCGTAGCAAGACCTTCTCCGTTCGCAATCGCGCCGACCATTATTTGAAACTCCTCGATTCCGGCAAGAAAATCGACCGTCAGTATCGCCATTATCCCGTACAAGTGTGGCAACTCGGCGACTTGACGTGGATCGCGTTGGGAGGCGAAGTAGTGGTCGATTACTCGCTGCGCCTTCAGCGCGAGTTGGGTCGCGATCGCCCCTTGTGGGTTGCGGGTTACGCCAACGATGTCATGGCCTATATCCCGTCGCAACGCGTCCTTAAGGAAGGCGGCTACGAAGGCGATACGTCGATGATCGTGTATGGGATGCCGACGAAATGGGGACCGGAGGTCGAGGATAAGATTGTCGGCAAAGCGCGAGAACTAGCGCGGGCGGCGCGCGGCGGCGCGAAGTGATTCACGGAGGACGTCTGGAAACTATTCCACCAGTCCGAAGATGCGTTCGCTGGCGACGGGCTGGCTGCCGCTAGAGACATAAACGGAACCGGATACGGAAAGGGTATCGGAGACGATTTGCCCTCCCATCACATTGGCCGGGTTCTTGCTGGACAGCGAGACAGGGGCATGGGGTGCGTATACGGTCCCGGCGAGATTTACGCTGCCGTTTCCATTGAGGCTTATGGTCGGCCCCGGAGCGGTCGGAGTCCCTGCCTGTTGAAAAATACCGACGCCGCGATATGTGCCGCTGCTGGGTGGAATGAGGGATACTTTTCCGGTGCTGGACAAGTTGACGGCGGCGGTGGCGCTGCTCCATTCGTTGAAAATCATCACTCCGGCCGTCTCGCCGGGGGCCGTCATCACGGAACCGCCCATCAATACCTGCAATCCCGTGGTGCCTTCCAAAAAGTAGATCCCTGGGGAACCGTCGGTGTTGGCGTGCAGAATCACCGTCGCCGAGCCGACGACGCGGATGCCGCCGGAATAGATGCCTGGGTAGAGATTCATCGTACCGCTGCCAACGAGGAGATTCGTGGCTTTTGTCGTCAATCCCAATGAGGTGGAATTGGGAACGGGTAGGAATCGCAACGGATCGGGGATAGAGGAAATCGTCTTGATCGTGGGAGAGGTGCCGCCCAACCCGTGGAGTTCCGAGAGAATGCTGCCCAATCCGGAGGACGCGCTCGCCGTCACGTTAAACTGGGATGCAGTTATTCCCGTCGAACCTGCCAGCGAAAGGATGGACGAGCTATTGGAGTTAACCGTCACACCGGCGCTCGTTTGGAGGCTGGACAACAGGCCGACCTGAATCGAAGGCGCAAAACTGGTGTTCATCGTGACCACCGAATTGTTCGACAGCGGGGTGGTGCGTCCGCGCGCCACGGCTCGCGCGACGACCGGCGTCGTCCCCGCGCCGAAAATCCCAGTGAACAAGTGGCTGGCGTTATACTGGACGATCACTTCGATGTAGCCTGCGGGGAGAGGTAGGCCGACATTGGGGCCCCCTTGATAATTCTGCGGAGACACACTCACGGTGACAACGGATTGCACGCCGTCGTTGGTGTAGCCGTTGGCGGAGGCCGTCGTCAACGCGCTGGCCGTCGCGGTGCCATTGGGGTCGGTTCCTTGATTGGCAATATAGTTGGTGAAGAGATCGGCCGCGCCTGCTAAAGCAGCTGCGTCCGCGCCGGCCTGAACGTGACGCCGTGCTTCCATCAGCGTGCCGCCGTCGACGACCAAGGCCACCACCCCGGCCAGAACCGATAGACTCAGTACGGTTAACGGCAAGACGCCGCCGCTGCGCGGGCGGTGGAAATCCCTACTGAGAGAATACCCCATTCGTCTCCCCCCACTCTAGCCGAGCGAGATGTCAATACGGAGCCATCGTCCGAAGGCATTGTCGAGCGCATCGCAACCCATCGAAGAATCGTTGCAAGCCTAGAGTACAACCTGTAGCGCGTCAAATGGACGGACGAAGCGAGCAACTGCTTATTCCGTAGCGAACGAACCCGTCCCCTTCTTTCTTCTTGATCCCCTGTTCTCGATCCTCTATCCTCAAATCCATTAGCCGCCGAGATCGTTTTCACGTTTCACGAGGATCGTATGCGTTCCGTCACTCTCCGAGCCGCCTTCCTGCTCCTGCCCCTCGTCGTCTCGATCGCCACGCTTCCAACGAATGCCGAGCCGAATGTCGCCTCTTCTCCGCACCGTTCGCCGGAGGAGGAACGCAAACTTTTTCGTCTGCCGCCGGGATTCGAGATTCAACTCGTCGCCGCCGAGCCGGACATTCACAAGCCGCTCAATCTCGCCTTCGACGATCGCGGTCGATTGTGGGTGACGGATACCATCGAGTATCCGTTTCCGCCGCCGCCGGGAAAGAAATCGCGCGACAGTGTGAAGATCCTCGAAGACTTCGGCTCCGACGGACGCGCTCGCAAGATCACGAGGTTCGCCGACGATCTCATTATTCCCATCGGCGTGCTACCCCTGCCGGCTGCCAAGCCGCAAGACGCCCTGGTTTTCAGCATCCCGTCGATTTATCGTCTCCGCGACAGCAAGGGCGGAAGACACGCCGATAGCCGCGAGGTGATGTACACCGAGTATGGCCGGCGGGATACCCACGGCTTGACGGGGTCGTTTACCTGGGGGTTCGACGGTTGGATTTATGCCGTTCACGGTTTCTCGAACGATTCGACCATTAAGGCCAAGGACGGCAGTTCGATTCACATGCAATCGGGCAATACCTATCGCATGAGGCCCGACGGAAGCCACATCGAGTATTTCACGCACGGACAGGTCAATCCCTATGGGATCGCCTTCGATCCGCTCGGCAACTTGTACTCCGCCGATTGCCATACCCAGCCGATCTATCAACTGTTGCGCGGCGGGTGGTATCCGAGCTTCGGGAAACCGCACGACGGCCTCGGCTTCGCCCCGGAAATGTACAGCGGCTACACGGAATCGACCGCCGTGGCCGGTCTCGCCTATTACGCCGCCGATAACTTTCCGCCCGATTGGCGCGACAGCGCCTACGTCGGCGATGTCGTCAGTCGCCGCGTCAATCAGTTTGCCATCGAATGGCACGGATCGAGTCCCAAAGGAATCCTCAAGCGATTCCTTGAGTCCGACGATCCGTGGTTTCGTCCCGTTCACGTTAAACTTGGACCCGACGGTGCCTTGTATGTAGCCGATTTTTATAATCGTATTATCGGACATTATGAAGTGCCGCTGACTCATCCCGGACGCGATCGGGACAGCGGACGCATCTGGCGCATCGTCTACAAAGGAGACAAGCCCGCGGAGCGAGCGAAGGGCTATGGCACACCCGCCCCGCGCACCGATTGGACGACGGCGAGTGTGGCCGAACTTATCGAGGATCTAGCCCATCCAAATTTAATGGTGCGCATCCACGCCACCAATCAACTCGTCGAACGCATTCATCCGTCCGAAGCGCAAGCGAAAAACCAAGACCGGCAGGCTCTGCGCGATTTGTTCTCGTCGAAAGAAGCAAATGCCTGGAAGTGGATTCATGGCCTGTGGGTTCTGGAACGCATCGCAGCTGGGGGAGAATCGCTCTTGGAGGAAGCGGCACACCACAAGGATCGCGGGGTGCGCGCACATGTGCAGCACATCCTCAGCGAGAGGACGAGGTGGACGCGGGGACAGCGCGATCTGGCGTTGGCCGCACTGAAGGACGCCGATGCCAACGTTCAGCGCGCCGCCGCCGACGCCCTTGGCCGACATCCCGACGCCGACAAGAATCTGCGCCCTCTTCTCGATCTGCGCCATACTGTGCCGAAAGACGACACGCATCTGTTGTACGTCGTTCGCATGGCCCTGCGCGATCAGTTGCGCACCGCCGACGGATGGAAGACACTGATGGGCGAAGGCCTGAGCGGACGCGATGCCTATGCCATCGCCGATGTCGCGCTAGGCGTTCCGAGGGAGGAATCCGCCGCCTTTTTGATGCGCCACCTTCGCAAATACGGCGAAAAAGACGACGTACTAATGCGTATGGTGCAGCATATCGCCCGCTACGGCGACGAGTCGTCGACGACGGCGTTATTGGCATTCGCGCGCGATCGCCAGCCCGAAGCGCAAGCGAGGGACCACCGCCATCAGCTCGCTCTGTTCCGCGCCATGCAGCGTGGCACGCAAGAGCGAGGCGTCGGATTGTCGGAGCCGGTTCGCCTCTGGGCCGTCGCGCTGACCGAGCGCCTGCTCGCTTCGAAAGCCGGTGCCGAAATTGAATCCGGCATCAAGCTGATCGGCGAGTTAAAGCTGAAAGATCGTGGGAAGGATCTGGCGGATCTGGGACGTCGCCCCGGCGCTCCGCTGGGACAGCGCAAGGCTGCCGTGGAGGCATTGGCCAATCTCGATGTCCGACAAAATGCCACGGTGTTGGGATCGATTTTGAGCGATGTGGCCTCGCCTCCGGCACTGCGCGAGGAGTGCATCAAGCTGTTGGCTCAGGCGAATCAGAATGCGACTCGCGCGGAGTTGCTCAAGTTCTTGCCGACTGCTCCGGCGCGCTTGCAGACATCGATCGCCGTCGGCTTGGCCACCAGTCCTGCGGGAGTGGAACAACTGCTCGAAGCGGTGAAAGCCGGCAAGGCTTCGGCGCGTCTGTTGCAAGATCCCACCGTGAAGCCGCGACTGGATGCCAGCCGTCTGCCGCGCTTAAAGGAACGCCTCGCCGAACTGACTGCCGGTCTGCCTCCGGCGGGCAAAGACATGCAAGACCTAATTCAACGCCGCCGTCAAGGATTTACCAGAGCGAAAAAGGATCTGAAGCTCGGCGAGGCCGCCTTCATCAAGAACTGTGCCAATTGCCATCAAGTCGCCGGCCAAGGGGCCAAGATCGGCCCGCAGCTCGATGGCGTCGGCGTGCGCGGTCTCGATCGCCTGCTCGAAGATGTACTCGATCCGAATCGCAACGTCGATCAGGCGTTTCGACAAACGGCGCTCACCTTGAAAAACGGACAGGTTCTATCCGGTTTATTACTCAAAGAAGAAGGCGAGGTTTTGGTTTTGGCCGATTCCCAAGGCAAGGAAATCCGCACCTCTAAAAACGCCGTCGACGAACGCAGCGTCTCGCAAGTCTCCCCGATGCCCGGCAACTTCGCCGAACAAATCCCGGAGGGCGAGTTCCACAATCTGTTGGCGTATCTGCTGACCTTGCAGAGTAAAGCGGAGAAGCCGATGGGGAAATGAGTAGGTTGAAAGGATATGGTTCGGAATAACTTCCCGAACGAGCGGTTCGTCAAGGTGGGACGAGGTGCGAGTTCCACCCTGCAAGACTTCGAGCCGCGAACGCCGACTACGGAACTGCCTCCGAAAGTTGAGAATGGAAATACGCTAGGGATGAACGCGGGATTCTGTGTACAGGGTTTCATCCACGGCTAGTTCTCTCAACGGGGACAGATGGTGGCTACCGTTCCTCGGTTCGCCCTTTCACCTCCCCCTCTTCCTTGCGTCCCGAATCGCCGAATGGACGGCGTGCCATCGGCGAAGTGCATACGATTGACCCGAACCCGCGCGAATGCGTACAATACTCGTCTGGATTCCTCCTCGAACCGGCGAACCGTCTCGAACGGAGCGCTCGTCGCCTATGCAAAGGGCCTGTCCTTGATCCTCTTGGTTTTTTTCTTTCCCCTGGCCGTTTATCTCCTCCTTCTCGGCCTGCTGAATCGTCGCCGCCATTCGTTGCTCGTTTCGGGCATCTGGGATGGCGTTGGTCTGATATTCGGCCTGTCCGGATTCTTGTTATTCGCCGGCCCGGCCGTCCTCAGTGCCACCAACGAGCGCTCGCGGATGTTTTGGCTCTTGAGCAAGGGCGATGCACCGCTCGGAGGGGCCGACGGTGCCTGGCAATTCTGGATCTTTTTGTCGATCCTCTACTTCGCGCTGGTGGTGGGTGGAGTAACCTTTTATTTCTGGAGACAGCGGCGCGTCACCGCCGTCTACAACGCCGATCCGAGACAGATCGAAAACGCCTTGGTTGATATTTGCGAGCGACTCGAACTTCGGCCTCTACGTTCCGGCGGATTGTTCCTCTTCGGCTTGAAGGGAAACTGGACGGAAGCGCGAGACGGATCGAACTTCTCGCGCTTGCAGGCTCCCCACTACTTCTCGGCCTCCACCCATGCCGTGCAGGGCGAGATTTCCTCCACATCGCCCAATCGAGCGTTCGACCGCGTCTTGTTGGAGCAGACCAGCATCCTCGAAGTAGATGCTTTCCCGTTGATGAACCACGTCACGCTGCGCTGGGATCCCGTCAATTCACCGTTGCGGGAGACGGTGGAGAACGAATTGAGTCAGCGACTGTCCGAGGTGCCCCCGGCAGATTCCTCGCTCGGAAGTTTGCTGATGACGCTGGGTTCGCTGCTGCTGATTTTGGAAGCTGCCGGCGCTTTACTCGTCCTCGCTCTGCGCTACTTGCTGCGCTAGACGAACCGGATTGCTCCGAAGCTCACGCTTCTCCCAGCGGCCGTCCTCTATTTCGATTTCTTGAACCATTCGTAGGCTTGAGCGACTTTGCCTTGCTCCACGTCGCCGGAATGCGGATAAATGCCGAAGCGCAGTTTGAGATGTCCGTCTTTTTCCAGGCGGACGAGATCGCGCTTGCCTCTCATATCGGGGTAGCCCGATTTGGCGCGGCCAAAGGGATTGGCGGCCATCAGCCCGTAATCGCGGCTGTGCCAACACGAGGGTAAGGGGTTGCTGGGCGAGGTGAAGATGGCGATTCCAGCCGTTTGCCCGTCGACCGGCCCGGAATAATCGCACCATGCCGAGACGCGGCCCCAGCATTGGCTCATGCCCACTTTGCCTTCGGCGTTGGTCAGCCGGCCTTTGCCCATTTTCTCCGTCATGCTGTCGGCCACGCGCACGCCGAACGCGCCTTCCTTGGTGTCGCCGAAGACGATGGGCACAACGCTGGCATGTAAGTCGATGTCCACCACGATGAGCCGCGCCGACTCGAAATTGAAGAACTGAACGGTTCGTTTTTCGTCCATGATCTTCTCGCCGTCCGCCGTCCGCCATTCATTGTCGGTCGTTACGGAAATGCAGTGGTTCTCGCGGCGCGACTCGGACGCGCGGATGCAGACGATGCGTCCGCACCCCGGTTCCTCGGCCCAAAAGTCGATGCCCTCAACGCCCCTGCGCTTGTGCTTCAGTTTCATGCCTTCGGGGATAACGTCGCCGTAGGTGAACCACGCCGACTTTTGATGTTTGTGATCCGTCGTGCCGCCCTTCTCCGCCGCGCGCATCGGCCAAGCGCGGGTAAGCTCGTCGCCGTTGGGTGCGAGCAATGGCCATAGGATCGGCTTGGCCAATCCGTCGCCGTATCGATAGGTCGCCGCTGGGGACTTGCCGGAGAGAAAGGTGAAGCTGCGCTCCAGCGACGCCGGAGCGGGTGCGAACGCATCCTTGGCCGGTTCCTCGGCCTGCGAGATCTCCCACGCCGCGCAACCCAGCAACAGCGCTGCCGCGAACGCCTGACCGCTACACTTTCGCATGATGGTATCTCCTCGTTCACACCGTTCGAGTATACTGGCTCCCGTTTTGCCGACTTTCGCGTCGGCTGACACCTGAGGCGAGTATAAAGGGTATAGTCTTCGCGGTCTACCACCCCGTCGCGCATCCCGTCGAGGCGGGCGGCGAAGCGAATGAGTCCGAGACTTCAATCAAGGAGCGTTGTTCATGCACAAACGATCGATACTGTCGGCGGCCCTGTTGGGGTTTTTCTTGACGTTGCCAACTTTGGCGTGTGCCGCCGATCGACAAGAAACCAAGAGCGATCGTCCCGCCGTTATTCTGCGTCTGGCCTCCTTCGATCAGCTGCGAGGCGATTTCGCTTATTTGGCCAACCTGATCGGCGAAGAAGAGAAAGCCAAACAGATTGACGCCCTCATCAAAGCCCAACTCGGCGACAATGGCCTCGATGGCATCGACCCGAAAAAACCCCTTGCGGCCTACGGTTCGATCGGAAGCATTGGCATTGACAGCAAGGCTATCCTCCTTCTCCCCATCGCCGACAAAAAAGCGTTCGTCGATCTCTTCACCAACCGTTTTGACCTGAAGCCCGATAAGGGTGATGACGATGTGTATACCATCCGCATCGATAAAGTTCCCGAACCCGTCTATTTCCGCTTCGCCCACGATTACGTCTACATCACGGTGCGGGACAAGGACGCGCTCGACAAGGATAAACTTCTCGCCCCGTCGGTCGTGTTGGCGTCCGGCAGCAAAGATCTGTTCGCCGTGACCGTGGATGTGGCGCAAATTCCCGATAATATCAAGGAAATGGCGCTGGGAACCATCGAAAACCGTTTGGCCGACATTAAAGAACAGGAGATGCCCCAACACACCGAGGCGCAGAAAAAGTTCCGCAACGCGGCGGTCGATGAACTGGGTACGCACATCAAAACCCTCTTCAAGCACGGCAGCGAGACGACGTTTCGCTGGAACCTCGACCGTAAGGCCGGAGATTTCTCGCTGACGATGAGTGTTGCCGGGAAGGCCGATTCGCCCTTGGCTCAGTCGATCCGCGATTTGGGCAAGGTAAAAAGTTTGACGGCCGCACTGTCGCAACCTAACTCGACCGTTAAGGGCGAGCTAAACGTCCGCCTGTCGGAGAATCTGCGGAAGCTGATGGAACCGGCCCTTCGGGACGCGGAGAAGCAGGCTTTGTCCCACGCCAAGAACGACGGCGATCGACAGGTCGTGAACGCGATTTTGAACGGTGTCATGCCCACTCTCAAAGCTGCCGAACTCGACACCACCTTCAACCTGCTAGGCCCCAATGCCAAAGGAATCTACACCTTCGTCGGCGGCGTCAAAGTCAAAAAAGGCGAGCAGCTGGAACAGACCGTTCGCAAGATGTTCGCGCATCACGAAGAGGTGAAGCTCGACATCGAGAAGGTGGACGGCGTCTCCATCCATCGCGTTTCGCTCAAGAATGTGGACGCTGGTATCCGCCGTGTAATGGGCGACGGACCCATGTACGTTGCCATCCGGTCGGATGCGGCATTCGTCGCGCTGGGCGACAAGGGCCTCGAAGCCGTCAAACGAGCGGCTGCCACCGCTCCAACGACGGGGAAGCTGATGGAGTTCCAGTTAGCGTTCGCACGCCTTGCGCCACTGCTCAACGCCGTCGAGCCGGCGCGAAAAGCCTTCGGCGACGACAAGGACGCCGATCGCATCCACTTGGAGCTGGAGGGGGGCAAAGCGTTGACCTTTCGGCTGACAATGAAAGCGAAACTGCTTGAGTTCACAACACGGATGCGAAAATCGCAACAGTAACCGACATTACCGTCCATCGCGTGGGACCGGCGGGGTGCCGGTCCCACGCGATGGGTACGTCGCCCTCCGAACGGCCTCAAAGTCTTCGCGCCAGGCGGCGATCCTCTCGCCGCGCGTCTGCCCCCCTCGGCACTTGTCGTCGTAATAGGCGTCGCCCGGTCGGCGCGTGTCGGCGCGCACCACCAGAGCGGGCAACGGCGGCATACCCATTAGGCGACAGCAATTTCCAATCTCGGCCAAAGCTCGATAGAATTGTGGATTGCGATGGTGAACCCATCCGAAATCGTCTCCGGCATCGCGCGCCAGCTCGGCCAACTCGGCGTAGGTGATGCGCGGATCGTCCAACAGTGTGCGGCGGCGGAGAATGTCGTAAACAACCTCGGCTAAGGGACTCATCGATCACTTTACATCCGTCGGGACATCAAAATGCCGTAGCACAGCGGTGCGGCAGCCCGAATCTCTGGGTATTCCTTGACGAGCAACCCACCGACTCGCTATTGTCATGCGAGTGAACTATCGCTTTCTAACCTAGGAAGGGTCATGACTTCAATACTCGTTACAGGAGGTTGCGGCTTCATCGGCAGCAACTTCATCCAGCTCGTGCTGGAACAAGAGGCCGATGTCCAGGTCGTCAACTTCGATGCCTTGACGTATGCCGGCAATCTGGCGAATCTGTCGGAGGTGGCCCAACATCCGCGCTATCGCTTCGTACACGGCGACATCACCGACGCCGAGGCGGTACGCGCCGCCATGAAGGGCGTGCAAAGCGTCGTTCACTTCGCCGCCGAGAGCCACGTCGATCGCAGCATTCAAGACTCTGGGCCGTTCGTTCGGACCAATATCGTCGGTACGCAGATTCTCCTCGACGCCGCCCGCTCAGCTGGGGTGAAGCGCTTCGTTCACGTTTCGACCGACGAGGTGTACGGGAGCCTCGGCGAGACCGGCGCGTTCACCGAGGAGACTCCGCTCGCACCGAATAGCCCCTATTCGGCCAGCAAGGCGGCCTCCGATCTGTTGGTGCGCAGCTACGTTCATACCTTTCACTTCCCCGCGCTCATCACGCGCTGTTCGAATAACTACGGCCCCTATCAGTTTCCAGAGAAACTGATCCCGTTGTTCATCAGCAATCTGATGCAAGATCAACCCGTGCCGGTGTACGGCGACGGGCAGAACGTCCGCGATTGGATTCATGTGCGCGATCATTGTACGGGCATCCTCGCCGTGTGGAAGCGCGGCCGCGTCGGCGAGGTGTACAACCTCGGCGGGCGCTCCGAGCGCACCAATTTGCAGCTGACGCATGCGTTGCTCGACGCGCTGGGCAAACCTAAGTCGCTGATCCGCTACGTCTCGGATCGTCCCGGCCACGATCGCCGTTATGCCATCGATTGTCGCAAGGCCGAGAGCGAATTGGCCTGGCATCCCACGTTCGTGTTCGAGGACGGCTTGCGGCAAACGATCGACTGGTATCGCGGCCACGCCGATTGGATCGCCTCCATTCGCACGGGCGAATATCTCAAATACTACGAACGTCAATACGGAACTCTGACGAAGGAGACGCATCCATGACCCGCGCGCTCATCACCGGTATCACCGGCCAAGACGGCAGCTATTTGGCGGAATGGCTGCTCGAAAAAGGCTACGAAGTCCACGGCGTCGTGCGCCGCTCTAGTACCGAGAACTTCGACCGCATCGCCCATCTGACCGGACGCATTCAACTTCACCAGGCCGATCTACTCGATCAGCTGTCGTTGATCGACGTGCTGAAGCGCGTGCAGCCGCTCGAAGTCTACAACCTCGCGGCCATGAGCTTCGTGCCTACCAGCTGGCAGCAACCCGTCTTAACCGGCGAGTTTACCGCCATCGGCGTGACGCGCATGTTGGAAGCGATTCGCCTGCTCGATCCCAAGGGCATTCGCTTCTATCAGGCCAGTTCCAGCGAGATGTTTGGCAAAGTGCAAGAGACGCCGCAGAAGGAATCGACGCCGTTCTATCCGCGTTCTCCCTACGGTGTGGCTAAGGTATACGGCCACTATCTGACGGTCAATTACCGCGAGAGTTACGGCATGTTCGCCTGCTCCGGCATTCTTTTTAACCACGAATCGCCTCGTCGTGGACTAGAGTTTGTTACGCGGAAGATTACCAACGCCGCGGCGCGCATCAAGCGCGGCTTGGCGAAGGAGCTGCGACTGGGCAACCTTGACGCCCGCCGCGATTGGGGCTTCGCCGGCGATTATGTCCAGGCGATGTGGCTGATGTTGCAACAAAAAGAACCGGACGATTATGTGATTGCCACCGGAGAAACGCATACGGTGCGCGAAGCGGTTGAGACGGCGTTTGCCCACGTCGGTTTGGATTGGAAGAAGTACGTCGTGCTGGACCCCGCTCTGGTCCGTCCGGCGGAGGTAGACTTGTTGATCGGCGATGCAAGCAAGGCCGAACGGCTTTTGGGTTGGCGTCCGCGCGTCGGTTTTCAGGAGCTAATCCGCTCGATGGTCGATGCGGACCTGAAAATAATGGAGCGCGGCTCGAATTGACGAATCCGATACCGCGACCGCGAAGCAGTAATCCAAACGGTTGCCGCCTCGCGTTCGCGGCTCGGATAACACCGAATGAGTATTGCCATGCGCATCCTGGTGACGGGCATAACGGGTTTTGCCGGAGGCCACCTCGCCGAGGCGCTGCTGGCGCATGGAGACCATCGTGTGGTCGGCGTGTCGCGGGGAGGGGAATGGTCGCAGGCATGGCGTCATTTAGCCGATCGAGTGCAACTGTTTCCAGCCGACGTGTCGCAGCGCGATTCGATCGATGAGATCTTGCGCTCGGTGGAGCCGGAACAAATCTACCACCTGGCCGGCTATCCCCATGTGGGTCGCTCCTTTCAAGAGGCGGACGCCGCATGGCAAGGCAACCTCGCGGCCACGCGCAATCTGTACGACGCCGTTGCGCGCTGGGGAGGCAAGACTCGCCTTCTCTTCGTCGGCAGCGGATTGGTCTATGGAGGGAGCAACACGGGCGAGCGTGGCTGCACCGAAAACGATCTCTTGAAGCCCGATAATCCCTATGCCGCCAGCAAAGCAGCGGCGGATCTCATGAGCTACCAGTACGTTTGCGCGCCCGGTTTGGACATCGTGCGTGCCCGCCCGTTCAATCATATCGGCCCGCGCCAGTCGCCGCAGTTCGCCGTACCCAACTTTGCACGACAACTTGTGGCCATCGAGCGCGGCCAGCAACCGCCCATCCTGGAGACTGGGAACCTTCAAACCCGACGCGATCTCACCGATGTCCGCGATATGGTTGCCTCGTATCTTCTCCTCATGGAACGGGGGCGAAACGGCGAGGCGTACAACGTCGGATCCGGACAGAGTTCGAGCATTCAATCCGTATTGGAGCGATTGATCGAACTTTCCGGCATCGCCGTCGAAACGAGGCAAAAAACGAGTCTACTCCGCGCCCAAGACGCTGCCGTGTTGCGCGCGGACTCCAGCAAACTGCGGCGTGAAACCGGTTGGAAGCCGCGCTTCAGCCTCGATCACACTCTGAAAGACATTCTCGACTATTGGCGGCAACAATCCTGACAACCAACGAAGGATAAGGAAACGGATAATGAAGATCGCGGTTATCGGCACGGGCTACGTCGGCCTGGTCACAGGCACTTGCTTCGCCGAGTGCGGCAACGAAGTGACGTGCATCGACAAGGATGCGCGCAAGATCGAGATGCTCAAGGAAGGCCAATTGCCCATTTACGAACCGGGGTTGTTGGAATTGGTGCAGCGCAATTGCCGCGAAGGACGGTTGCATTTCACGACCGACTTGCCAGCGGGAGTCGAGCTGGCCCAGGTCGTGTTCATCGCTGTCGGCACACCGCAATCCGCCGATGGCTCCGCCGATCTGTCCACGGTCTGGGCCGTTGCCGACGCTTTAGCCGCTACCGTTACGGGACCGAAAATCGTCGTCGTCAAAAGTACGGTGCCGGTCGGTACCAATCGCGGTGTCCTCGAACGCATCGCCGCTCGCAATCAATACCCCATCGAAGTGGCCAGCAATCCGGAGTTTCTCAAGGAAGGGGCGGCCATTGAGGATTGCATGAAACCCGACCGCGTCGTCGTCGGCGTTCGTCGCCCCGAAGTCGCCGAGGTGCTGCGCGAACTGTACGCGCCGTTTCTCCGCACCGAAAGGCCGTTCCTCGTCATGTCGCCCGAAAGCGCCGAGATGACCAAGTATGTGGCCAACGCCATGTTGGCCACGAAGATCAGTTTCATCAACGAGATGGCCAATCTGTGCGAACCGGTGGGAGCCGACATCAACGACGTGCGCCGCGGCATCGGCCACGACGGACGCATCGGCTTTCAGTTCTTATTTCCAGGGGCGGGTTACGGGGGGAGTTGCTTCCCAAAGGATATTCGCGCTCTCTTAAGTATGTCAAAAGCCTTGGCGGCACCCTCGCATCTCATGGACGCCGTGGATCGCGTCAACGAAGCGCAGAAGCAAGTGCTGGTACGCAAAGTGAGACAACATTACGGCGATGCCTTGAAAAATAAAACGCTGGCCGTTTGGGGCTTGGCATTCAAGCCGCGCACCGACGACATTCGCGAAGCCCCGGCCCTGGTGTTCATCGACGCCATGCTCGAATCCGGCGCGAGGCTGCGCGTCCACGATCCGGAGGCCATGCCCAACGTCAAGGCGATATACGGCGACAAGTTGGCATACTGCGATCGCCCCTACGGAGCGCTGGAGGGAGCCCACGGCCTGGTAATCGTCACGGAATGGCAAGAGTTTCGCAATCCCGATTTCGAGGTGATGCGCCGACTCCTGAACGAGTGCGTCATTTTCGACGGTCGCAATCTGTACGATCCCAAAACGCCGGCGAGTTTCGGCTTCATCTACCATTCGATCGGCCGCAAGACTGCCAGCGCCGAGGAGTGATGAGCCGCAATCCAACAGGAGCGCGAGACTGCGCGCTCTCCCTCGGAGCGTGGCTGAAATCTTCGGCCGAGTATCTGTTCGAGATCATCATCCGGCGTTACGAGACGCTTTCTACAATGATGACCTCGAATCGGCCCTTGGAGGTTTGGGGCAAACTAATTCGCGATGTGCCTCGCGCCGGGGCGATCCTGGACCGTTTCCTGCACCATGTGGAGATCGTGCAGATAACGGGTAAGAGTTACCGTTTGCATCCGCAGCGCGGCAAGGGCAAGGAGTCTGCGGCGTATCTCCCACGACGTATCATCTTCCGGAACGAACGGCCGATCGCTGTAGGCAACGATGCGGACGCCGGGTTCGCGTCCTGTGTCGTAGGGTTCGGCGATCTCCACTTCCATGGCCGCCAACTCGGGGACGGACTGTAGCGCAGGGCCGATCCTTTGCCGCATCTCTTTTTCCATCTCCAACTCGGCGATGTGAGCGGCGGCATTGGGATGGATCGTCAACGACACGCTGGCCGAGGGCATCGTTTCGTTTACGTCGTTTTCTCTTGGAAATAGAGGCGACGCGCTTTCGAGTGGTATTGCGGGAACGCTGGTTTTTTGACGGACGTTCGAGATAATAGACAACATGCTCACACAAGCGATTACCGATGGCCGGGCTTGGCGCGCGAACACCATCGACGAGCGCCGAGCGTGGTATTATTCCCTATCGTCCGCCTTTCTGGCGGCGTTGGAAGAGACGATTCGCCGCCTGCGAGATCGCCCGCGTCCTTTTTCCGAGATTTGCCTTGCCGAGGAACCGTGCGTCGAATTCGCCCTCGAACTTCAGCCGGTGCGAACGGCTCTCGAAGACGGTCGCGGCTTTGCCATCGTCGTGGGACTGGCGAGCGATCGCCTCGCGGCATCCGAGATGCAAGTTTGTTATTGGCTGGTCGGTCAAATGCTTGGCCGGCCCGTCGAACAGAATGTGCAGGGCACGCTACTCTACGACGTGCGCGACGGGGGGCAAGACGTTCGTTATGGCGCGCGTTTCTCCGTCACCAACGCCGAGAGCAGTTTTCATACGGACAACTCGTTCGGCGAAGACATTGTGGACTATGTGGGTCTGTTATGTCACCGTCCCGCGAAGTGCGGGGGAATCAGCCAGGTTATCAGCGGGTATAGCGTTCACAACGAACTCCTGGCGCACAGACCTCACGAGTTGGAGCTGTTGTACCGAGCGTATCCCATCGACCGTCGCGGCGGACTGCGTATCGGCGACGCTCCCACGGCGAAATATCCCATCCTTTCGTGGGACGGCGACGGCTTGACATATCGCTATCTGCGTTATTGGATCGAATCTGGGTACGAGAAGATTGGCAAGCCGTTGGGCGAGGCCGAGCGACGGGCATTCGACGCGCTCGACGAAACAGCGAACGATCCGGCACTGCGCGTCGAATTCTCGCTGACCCCGGGCGATCTGTTCTTCGTCAACAATCGTTGGATCTTGCACAACCGCACGATGTTTGAGGATTTCGCCGAGCCGGAGCGGCGACGCCATCTGGCACGCCTCTGGCTTCGCCGCTGAGGTTTACTTACCCTTCGTCTCCCAGTTCAGAATGGCCACGATCGGCTCTTCAGGCGGCTTGGCCTTGGGGTCGATGGCGATTTCATTGGTGCGCGGAAAGCGTTCGACCTTACCCATCTTTTGATCTCCGAGGAAATAGGTCAAATCGAGCAGATCGGTGTAGACGCGGGTTCCGTAGTGCATGGGCACGATGTAGCGCTTCGGCTTGAGCTGTTCGACCACTTTTTGCGCTTCGAGTCCGTTCAGAGTGTAGACGCCGCCCACCGGGATCAACAAGACGTCGATGGGCATTAGTTCTCGCGGTTTGTCGTCGCTCTTTCGGATCTTTCGGATCTGATCGAGACTCAGTTTGTGGCCGAGATCGCCCAGATGCACGATGCGCAGGCCATCCACATCGAGAACGAACACGCCGTTTTTGCCGCGCTGCGTGCCGGCCATTTCGTCGTGATAGGTGGCGACCGTCTGAATGCGGACGTCCTTGAATTTCTCGTCGATGAGATTCCAGGTATCGCGGCCCCCTTCCTCTTTTTTCAGGGCGTTGATCTGTTTGGCTTCCTTGAGATTGGTGATGGCGTCGGTGCGCGTGTGATCGACGTGGAAGTGCGTCATCAGCACGAGATCGGCCTTGATCTGCGGTCGGCCATAGGCCTCTAAGGCGTGCGGATCGGTGACGATGCGCGTTCCCTTGGTCGAGATGATCTCGAAGAACGATTGGCCGTGCCAGCGAATGACGACATTTTTGTCGTCGGCGGACGCCGCGCCGGCGATCAGGAGAAAAGCGGCCAAGGCGGGAAGAAAGCGCATCATGGTTGAAGACTCCAAGGGGCCAGAAAATCTACCGAGAGACTGTCTCATAAGCTCCCCTCTCCCCTGAGTCCAGGGGAGAGTGGTCGAGAGTTGAGGGGCAAGAAATCGCGAAATCCTCGACCCCCTCACCCCAACCCCTCTCCCCCCTGAATACAGAGGGAGAGGGACTTCTCGGATCGCCACTGAGTTGATGATAGCGAATTATTCTGGCTCACCCAACAATACCGGCAAGCCTAGATACCGACGACATTCGAGGCATTTGCGCATGAGATAATGACGTGTCATCTGTTGATCGGCGAGGATTTTCGGCTCGATGGGATTGGGTTCATCGACGGCGATGTCGATGCGCCGCCTCCAATCGAGTCGTTTCCCTCGTAGAGGCGGGCCGTTGAAATACGACGTGAAACTGCCCCAGCCGCCTTCGATCCAACAGACCAACACTGGGGTCTCCGGCAACTCTTGCAAGATGCGCCAGACGCCTTGTCCGAAGAGGCGCAGCGGTTGCTCCTCGCGCCGCCGCAGTTGGGCTTCGGGAAAAATTAACACGCAGCCGCCGCCCTGCAGAACGCCGATCGCTTCCTTTAACTCCGGCGCTTCGCGGCGGAACTTCGACATGGGCACGCGAATGGCTTGGACGATGTGAACCATGCACCAACGGATGAAGGGCTTGTCGTAAAACAGACTGGTCATCATCGGCGTGACCTTTCGCGGCACCGCCTTGGACAGCCAGAACGGATCGAGATAGGCCGCGTGATTGGCGACGATGAGCAACGGTCCTCCTCGTCGCAAATGCTCACAACCCGGACCGAACAGCCGAACTCGGTAGAGGGGCGTCAAGAAGATTTCCAGGATCTGCTCGACGGTCTGGGGATACCACTGATACCAAGCCCACACGACGGCGAGGGCTACCAGTCCCGCCAAGAGGCCGAGCTGCGAGGACGAGCCGGGTAGCACTCCGAGGCGAATCAGACCAACCATTGTCAGCGACAGCGCCGTAGTACAGACGTAGATGGCGGTGTTCATCGCGGCCATGCCATTGCCGCGCGCGTCGCGCGGCGTAGCCGCTTGATAGGCGGCCCGCAGCGGCACATTGATCGCACCTCCGGCGAAACCCAGGAGAAAGCTCGGCAACCAACTCCCGCTCTCGGTTGGAGCAAACATCCTCCACGCCAGAGCGAAGAAGAGACCGCCTGCCGCGGGAGGCACCAGACCGAGACTACGGCGCGGATGTCCCTGCCAAGCCGCAGTCAGGCAACCCAGCCCCGCGCCCGCGCCCAGCCACGCCATCGTTTGAAGGAGGCCTTGCGACAGATCGAGGTCGAGAACGTGCAACACCATGGCTCCCGATCCGGCGGTAACGATGGCTTGAAAACAGGCGAGGGCGAACAAACTGCCGCGCGCATCGGGCACTCGGCCAATGCGTAGACTATCGCGGAAGAAGCTGGCCAGCGCTCGTCCGGGTGGTTCCGGTCGCCGCAGGTCCGAAGGGAACGAAGCGGGCAAAGCGGCGAGGAAGCTGAGAGCATTGAGCGCGAGCAAGAGAGGGATCAACAGCCCGGCCAAGGGCATGCCCGAATCGACATCGGTCGCCCAGCCCAATGCCGCTCCGCCGACGATGGCCGACGCACCTCCCATCTCGATCCAGCCGTTGACGCGCGGCAAGGGGATGCGGGTATCCTCGGCCACGGCCGGCAACATCGCATAGCGTGCCGGACTGTAGACCGCCGACCCCAGGGCGACTGCGCCGAGGCAAACCATCCACGACCCCTGCGCCGCCGCAAACAAACAAACAACCGCCAGCGTATATGCCGCCGAGCCGGCCAACACCCAGCGACGCGGTAGGCCGTTGTTGATGCAACCGTTTATCGGCGACAGCAACACGAATGGCGCAATGAAGACTGCGGTGGCGACGTACCAGGCATCGCCCGCCGATCCCGCACCGCGATACCACAGCAAAAACGCGGCGACGCGCAGGCACCAATCGGCCAGCACGCGCGCCGTCTGCGACAACCACAACGAAATCAACCGAATGCGCGCACCGTACACGAGGCACTCCTCATCGAGTTCCCATCCACGCTTCTATCCGCGCTACTCCCTCTCCTCCCTCTCGATCTGCCGGGGCGATCCCTATCGGCAGGGAAGGGAAAACCGATCGAACTTCAACCTCCGCCCGGCCGGGCACACAAGCGCGCGCATTTGAGGCGTAGGCGATCGACGGAAATCGGTCGTTATGGAAATCTCGATCGAAGGCCGATCTGAGCCGGCTGCCATTGACCCCGGAACCGTCGAGGTGGAATCCATTCGTCCGTGTCCATATGTCCTCCAAGGGCATCCCACCTACCTCTGCAAACGATCGCCTGCTCCGATATCACGATCGAAAGCGATTTTGACGCATCACGTTCCAAGTTCGTAGCGGGCAATTTTTTCCACCCGTCGGGCGTGGCGTCCGCCTTCGAAGGGGGTTTCCAACCAGGTGCGGACCATGCGGTCGATCAGCTCTTCGCCGAGGAGATCGGCGGAGAGGCACAAGACGTTGGCGTCGTTGTGTCGTCGGCTCATCTCGGCGGTGATGCAATCGTGACAAGGGGCGGCGCGGACGCCGGACACCTTGTTGGCGGCGATGCACATGCCGATGCCAGTACCGCAGATCAAGATGCCCCGTTCGGCGCGCCCTGCGCTTACGGCTTGGGCCACTTCGAAAGCAAAGTCGGGATAGTCCACGGACTCGCGCACTTGAGGGCCGACATCGAGAACCGCGTGGCCGAGCCGATGGAGGATGGACACAATGCGAGATTTGGCTTCGAAACCGCGATGATCGCTACCGATGGCAATTTTCATGGCTGAGACGCCTCCGAGGGTATGATCTCCGCAAGAAAGCTCTCCAGGTGCTGCCAAATCGCCGCCGCGCAATCGTCGTAGACCGACTGCTCGCGCCCGATGGGGTCGGCAATGTCGCCGGACGGATCGAGCAAACACGGCGCGACGATTTCCTCTCCAAAATAGTCCGCCAGTGCCCGAACGTGGTTTTCGGTCATACCGACGAGATAATCGGCATTGGCGGCTAGGTCGCCGGTCAACGGCTGACTGCGATGCGTCGAGAGGTCGATGCCGTAGCCGCGCGCAACCTGCTCGGCCTCGAAGGCGGCGTTGAATCCCGGCATTGCCGCCAGCCCCGCCGACAGCACATAGTATCCTCGCTCCGGCAAGGCCTCAATGGGACAAGCCAAACGCGCGCACAGTCGCTTTTTACACAGCGCCTCGGCCAACGGACTACGGCATGTGTTGCCGGTGCAGACGAACACAATCCAACGGGCCGCGCGATGGCGAATCTCCTCCTCCGACATCGCGCCGGGGCGAACGATCTCCCAGCCGGCGTCGTCCACCGCTACCACGGTAGCCGGCTCGCTCAGCGACGGATCGTCGGCCACTATTACTTCGGCAATCGGCTCCCGACTCGGCTGCGCCATCAGTACGGGATCGGGCAACTGACGCAACACTTCGCGCAGCGCTTCATGCTCGGGTAACGCCAAGCGCAGCCGTCCCGCCGCTCCCAAACGCCGGCGCACCGTCTCCGGCAATTGACTCGCCAAGCCGCTGTCGAGACCGCCGCTCACGCTCAACACGGCGCGACCGAGCAGGAGGCGGCGAGCCAAGCGCAGAGCCGAAGCACCGAGCCACGGAACCCAATTGCGCGCCTCGTCGGCTGTGCGCAGCACCACCGTCAACTCTTCGTCGCCGTGAGCCAGCCGCTCGACCGCTTCCGAAACGAGCGCACTGGCCACGGTCGCATGGCCACCGGCACTGGGAAAGGCAACCGTAAGCCCCCGATGAAGCGAATGAACGGCATATTGGATGACGGCGCGAGGATCGGCGACACGCTGCCAGTCGAGAATTTCAGACATGAACCCTCTCAAAAGTTAGGAATCATTCCGCGTCGACGCACGGCATCCACGATCGCTCTCGACTCCAACGTCGTTACTTTCGGCGGACATAGGCGAAGTACGCGCCGCATAGTTCTTTGCCATCCTCGTCGTAGAACCACGTTTGCATGCGCTCGCGCGCGCCGGCTCTGAGTTTGACTTGAAACACGATTTCCTTCGCGCCGGCGACCACCGGCTTGGCCTCGTCCACCTTCCCAATTTTCAATCGGGCACGGACAATGGGCAACGCCCTGCCGGGAGGTAAGCCGCCGTCCACAGCCTTGAACGCGGGCACGCCGGCCGAGATGGCCGCGTCGGCTTCTTTCGGCCAACGGCGCAACGCGATCTCGTATTCGCCCGCGCGCTCGACCGCGAGATGCCACGGGCCGTTGCGGTTCACGCCTTGGCGCAGGTTCTGCATATTGTCGCAATACACGTTCGCCCAATCGGCGGCAGATAGACAAACCGGGTTCTCCTTGTCCGAGCCGATGCCGATCGGGCTGAAATCGTCCAAGCGCGGCTCCACGCCGGCCCACCACTTTTCGTAGTGCGCCCGCATCTTCTTCACGATGCCGTCGTGGGTGACCGCCACATTCTCCTTTTGGCCAGGATCGCGGCCCAAATCGTACAACTCGTTGCCTTGGACCAAACGCCACTTATTCCACATTACCGCCCCGTCCCACTTCGTCGGCTTCTGCCCATATTGCACCACCAACATCCGATCGGGCAATACGTCGGTTTTGCCGGTCAACAGAGAAGCAAGACTCGTACCGTCGAACGTGGCCTTGTTCTTTTCTTTGCATCCGCACAGTTCGAGCAGCGTCGGCGCGAGATCCTGAACCTCGGTCAGCGCATCGAGATCGGCAGGCTTGCGCAACCCACCGGCGGGCCAACGGAGGAAGCAGGCGGCGCGATGTCCTCCTTCGTAATACTCCGTCTTGTGGCCGCGCATGCCGGCGTTGAACAGCTTGACTCCAGCCGTGCCGCCGTTGTCGTTGAGGAAAAGAACGAGGGTATTGTCGTACAAACCGTTCGCTTTCAGGAACGCGTCGAGCCGGCCGAGGTTCTCGTCGAGATTGGCAATCATGCCGAAGAAGCCCGCCGGTCCACGACCCTTGTACGGCTCCTTATATTTGTCGGCCACCCAGCATGGTCCGTGAGCGGCATTGGTCGGCAGATAGAGGAAGAACGGTTCGCGATTTTCGCCGCCCTCCTTCATCCAGTTCATCGCGAGATCGAACCAAACGTCGGTGCAATATCCCTTGTACTGTTTCAGTTCACCGTTGTGTCGAAATCGTCCATCGAAGCAATCGTTTTGCCACAAGTCGGCCATGGAGGTAATGCCCCAGCCGAGGAAATAGACCGACTCTTGAAAGCCGCGTTGGTGGGGCAGATTCGGATAGCTGTCGCCGAGGTGCCACTTGCCGAAGTGTCCGGTGCGATATCCGTTGGCCGCGAATAACTCCGCCAATGTCGGAATTCCCCGGCGCACAAACGAACGTCCGGCGCAAACCGAGCTTGCCCCGGTGTGCAGGGCATCGCATCCGGTCAGAAGTTGGCCGCGCGTCGGGGTACACATCGGGGCGACGTGGAAATCGGTGAGGCGAATCCCTTGCGCGTGCCATCGATCGAGATGGGGAGTCCTGAGGACCGGGTTGCCGTGGCACGAGAAATCGCCGTAGCCTTGATCGTCGCTGAGGACAATGATGACGTTGGGACGTTTCGATGGGTTCGATGGCGCGAGACAATGGGCTTCGGCCGGCACGCACACCGCCAGACAAAAACAAGCGAAAGAGAGAGCATGGCTTTTCATCGCGCGATTTTCCTGGAATCGGTCGTCGAAGAACGACGAATAGGGCCACATCGTCTTTTATACTCAATGTTCGCGCTTCGCGGTACAGGCGCTCTCCGCCAATCTCGTTTCGAGCGATCGGTTCCCAATCGAGCCGAGCCGTCATTCGGCGCGCGAATGGCGCGCCTCACTTGCGGCTCTCCGAATCGCCCCATAGAATCGACAATGTGTTTTCCTCCTCATCCGTCAACCATCGCCCGAACGCGAGACTGCCATGCGCGTCTGGTTCCGAAACGTCTACAATGCCGTCCAAACGGTCGCTCAAGGCATGTACATAACCTTATGGTACTTCCTTCAGACCTACCGGCGCAAAACCTTTACGGAGCGCTTCGAGTATCCGGAGCTGCCAGTGCCGATCAAACCGCGCTATCGCGGCTTTCATCGCTTCGATCTGACCACCTGCATCGGCTGCGACAAGTGCGCCCGTGCCTGTCCGGTCGATTGCATCTACATCGAGAAAATGAAGAATCCCGTGGGCAAGGGCTTCCGCGTAAATGGATTTAAGATCGACTACACCAAGTGCATGTTCTGTGCCTTGTGCGTCGATCCTTGTCCGGTGGATTGCATTTTCATGGGATCGACCCACGATCAGAGTTGCTTCAGCCGCGACGGCTGCATCGTCGATTTCGCCAAGCTGCCGGTGGAAATGGCTTGGGGCCAAGCAACGCTCAATCCCACGGCCGTGGCCGCTTCCAAACTGCAAGTTGAGCCGGTGTGGACGAAACCACCCGACCCCGCACCCGCCGCTAAAAAATGACGGTGATCGGCCATCGATCCAATGCGAGGACTGGCCGAGAGTTGATTGTCGAGAGGAGGTGGAACCGTGGTTGCATCGAAGACAGATCGAAAATTCTTTACCGTGGACGAGGCCAACAAAGCTTTGCCGCTTGTCCGCGCTATCGTGCAGGACATCACCGACTTGGCTTGCGAGTTGCGCGAACGCCACGAACGCCTGATGCGTCTCAAGCCCGACGAACGCCGACGAGTCAGCGAAGCCCACGAGGAAGAGTTAATCCAGGTGCGCTCGGAAGTGGAGCGCGGGCAAGAGAAAATGGAAGAGTACGTCCGCGAGTTGAAGGATTTGGGAGTGGAGTTGAAGGATTACTTCACCGGACTGATCGATTTTCCTAGTCTGATGAATGGACACCCGGTTTATTTGTGCTGGCGGCTCGGCGAAGCGGAAGTAGGATATTGGCACGAACTGGAAGCAGGCTTTTCGGGACGTCAGAAATTGGCTCCGAACGCCCTCCGCAGCTGACGGCTATCGGCTAAATCCAACAGTGCGATGCGCCGATAGCCGAATTCTAAGATCGGAATGACTCATGACTCCCTTGGTTGCCTATCTGCTTCTCTTCGTTGCCGTTGGCATCGGATTTATTTTTGTCCACTTGATGGCCGGCAAGCTCATTCGACCCAACAAACCGGATGCCGACAAGGGGACGACCTACGAGTGTGGCGAACCAACCATCGGCAGCGCCTGGATTCAGTTCGATCTGCGCTTTTATGTCGTGGCATTGTTGTTCGTCATTTTCGATGTCGAGGTGGCGTTCTTCTTCCCCTGGGCCGTGGTGTTCGGTAAAGCCAACGCCTTGGTGGCTTCCCCCGCGCCCGAAACCGCCGAAGCGTATCATCAATTCAACGAACAGGCTTGGGAAATGGTCCCTCCCGCCTCGAGGAACGACCACGCCGCTGCGGAACACGATTATCTTCTGGGTGTCACTTCCCAAAAGATCGATCGCTATCGAGAATTGAAAGCCGAGGAACAATCCGCGGGCAAATTGCCCCAAAATAAAAAAATGGAGTTGGATGACTTGAGCCGTTCGCAGCGAATCGTGGACGAGACTCGGCTTCGGGCGCAATTATTCTCCTGGTTGGCGCTGGGTGAAATCGTAGTGTTCTTCGGTGTACTATTGGTCGGCTTCGCGTATCTCTGGAAACGAGGCGACCTCGCTTGGGTGCGCAGTCTCGCCGCCGAGCGCCCCGGCGAACCGGCAGCGTGAGCTGCCGGGTGTGACAAACTTTACCCGGCGGCTCACGCCGCCGGTTCGCCAAGCAACCCTTCGTGGGAGTTTCGATTATGGGATGGTTGGAAGGACGTTTTGAAGAGAGCGTCATCACGACTTCTCTGGAACAGGCCATCAACTGGGCGCGTGAGTCGAGCATGTGGCCGATGACGTTCGGTCTCGCCTGTTGCGCCATCGAGATGATGGCCGCCGGCGCGTCGCGCTTCGACATCGACCGTTTCGGCGCGGGTGCCTTCCGGGCCACGCCGCGCCAGGCCGATCTGATGATCGTGGCCGGCACGGTCAACTACAAGATGGCCAGCCGGGTCCGCCGCTTGTACAACCAGATGCCCGATCCGAAGTTCGTCATTGCCATGGGCGCTTGCACCTGCGGCGGCGGGCCCTACTACAAATACGGCTACAACGTCGTCAAGGGCGTCGATCTCGTCGTGCCAGTCGATGTCTACGTCCCCGGCTGCCCGCCGCGGCCGGAAGCGCTGCTCGAAGGGCTGATGCGCATTCAAGACAAAGTGCGGGCCATGAAGGATCTGACTCATGGACAGCCGCTGACGGTGCCGATCCCGGCGCGGACCGGCTACACGCTGCTCCCGCCGGAACTGAACGACCCCGATCCCGTTAAGGCGATGGAGAAACAGAACGCCTTCGCCAAAAAGAACAAGGAACTGGCCGCCCCCGCCAAGGCATAATTCGGTTAGCCGCGACGCGGAGCGGAGTACGGGATGGTCGAGCGCTCCGCTCTGCGTCGCGGCTAACCGACTGATAAAATGGGAAGAAACGCATGACTGCCGCCGACATTACCGCACTTCTCGAACAACAGTTTGGCTCGCGCATCGCGTCGAAAAATCTCGAAGCCATCGATCCGTTCGTGGTCGTCGCCGCTGCCGATTTGCCGGATGTGTGTCGATTTCTGCGCGACGATAGTCGTTTGCAGTTCGATCTGCTCAACTGCATCAGCGGCGTCGATTACCTGGAGCCGGACCCCAAAAAAGCGCCCAAGGCCGGCTTCGATCCGCACCTGGAAGTCGTCTATCACCTGTCGAGTTTCCGCCACCGCCATCGCTTCGTCGTCAAAGTGATGTTGCCGCGCTGGAAGGACGACAAACCCGGCGAGTTGCCGGAAGTGCCGTCCGTCACCTCGCTATGGGCCGCCGCCAACTGGCACGAACGCGAAGTCTACGATCTGTCGGGCGTGTGGTTCATCGGCCATCCGGAGCTGACCCGCATCTTGCTGGCCGACGATTGGGTGGGCCATCCGCTGCGAAAGGATTACGAGTATCCGCTGGAGTATCACGGCATACGCGGTCGGTAGGGAGGAGCGGACATGAAGACGAAAACGCGGAGAGGCAGCTATACCTACGAAGACTTCTGCGCGCTCATTCGTGAGGACCAGAAAGCAGATCTCATCGATGGAGTCATCTACATGGCTTCGCCCGAGAACATCGATGCCAACGATCTGTTTGGCTGGCTGTTTGCCGTGATGTCCATCTTTGCCGAGGAAAGAAAATTGGGCCGCATCTTCGGCTCCCGCGTAGCCTGTCGCCTCGACGATCACAACGCTCCAGAGCCGGATATTCTCTTTGTCCGCCACGAACACGACGACCGCGTTTATCGCGGCGGCGTGGAAGGAGCCCCGGATCTCGCCATCGAGATCGTCTCGCCCGAAAGCGTCGAACGCGATTACGAGGACAAACGGAAGAAGTATCAACGATTCGGTGTATCCGAATACTGGATCATCGACGAAGAGGAAAAGTCCATTTTGCTGCTTCGTTTGAGTTCTCGAGGTCGCTATCGAGAAATCAAACCTCGCGGCGGAGTATTGCGTAGTGAGGTGCTGACGGGTTTTTGGCTCGATCCCAATTGGCTTTGGCAGCATCCACGCCCTCCGCGATTGGCAATCGTCCAGCAACTCCTCGCCGAGTAGTCTTTTAGGAAAATAATATGGCCACCGTCGCACCCCCCGAAGGCAAACAAGATCAAACCCTCATCGAGTTCGATGTCCGCACCGATGAGATGCTCGTCAACATGGGGCCGCAGCATCCCAGCACGCACGGCGTGTTGCGCCTGGTGTTGCGCACCGACGGCGAGGTCATCTCGGAAGTCACTCCGCACCTGGGTTATCTGCATCGCTGCGCCGAGAAGATCGGCGAGAATGTGACGCCGATTCAGTTCATCCCCTATACCGACCGCATGGATTATCTGGCCGGGATGAACATGAACCTGGCCTACTCGTTGGCGGTCGAGAAACTGTGCGGCATGAAGCTGCCGGAGAAAGCCAACGTCATCCGCGTCCTCATCGCCGAACTGAACCGCATCGCCAGCCACCTCGTCGGCATGGGCGCATACGGACTCGATCTGGGCACCTTCAGCCCGTTTTTGTACGCCTTCCGCGAACGCGAGATGATTCTCGATCTGTTCGAGGAAGTATGCGGCGCGCGGCTGACCTACAGCTACATCACCATCGGCGGCGCTCACGACGACTTGCCGTCCGGCTGGGTCGAACGCTGCCGCGAGTTTCTCAATTATCTGAAGCCGCGCATTCCGGAGTATCACGCTCTCTTAACGACGAATCACATCTTCGTGCAGCGCACGGCCAACATCGGCGTGTTATCCAGGGAGGCGGCCATCGCCCACGGCTGCACCGGCCCCATGCTGCGCGGCTCGTTGGATCGACGCCTGGGCGATCCCGATTGGGATCTGCGTAAGATCGAACCGTACTGCGGCTATGAGACTTACGATTTCAACGCCGTGGTGCCGCCGTTCGACGATCGCTGGGGTTGGAATCCGCCCCGCGATTCGGTGATCGGCGACGCCTGGCACCGCTTCATGGTCCGCATGTTGGAAGTGATCGAGAGTATTCGTCTCTGCGAACAAGCACTGGATCGCTATCCGAACGCGCAGGGATCGCACCGCATCGAGATGCCACGCCATCTAACGGCTGGCGAAACCTACGTTGAGACCGAGTGTCCGCGCGGGCAGATGGGTTTCTACGTCGTGGGCGCGCCGGGTAAAGGCGTGGTACCGCTGCGCGTGCGGGCGCGGTCGTCGAGTTTCTGCAATCTCTGCGTCACCAACGAAATCAGCAGCGGCTGCCTCATCGCCGACGTCCCCGCCATCGTCGGCAGCATCGACATCGTGATGGGAGAGATAGACAGGTGAGCCGGATCGCCACAAGACCAACACAAGGACTTGTGGCAATTCCGAAAAGGGAGAAGCACGCGGAATAAGGGTGTCTGTCCGCCGAATCGCCTTGGGGGGAGGTGGGGCGAACTGATTTTTACTTGTTCCCAAACTGCTGGGATCGAGGAATTGCGACGGGCTTCTGCGGAAAGAAGCCTATTCTCACAGATCTTTCACCCACTCGAACGGTCAATCCGATACCCCCCACTCCTCTGTACTCGGCGGGAGATTCGAGGAAGCACTCAGAGTCCGTTCCAGAAGCCCCTCTCCCCCTGAGTACAGGGGGAGAGGGGGCGAGCATCCACGGAAAAATGCACCCCTCACCCCCAGCCCCTCTCCCCTGAGTACAGGGGGAGAGGGGAGCTTTCGGAACAGACTCTCAAACGAGTATTAAGAGTTTGATTTGTTCTTATCTTCCAGCCGGGCGAAGTGAGCGACAATCCCCTTCGCCGAGCGGAGGCCGTCGACGGCGGCGCTGACGATGCCGCCGGCGTAGCCCGCGCCTTCGCCGACGGGATAGAGACCTTCGAGTCCCGGTGTTTGGCGGGTGGATTCGTCGCGGAGAATGCGCACCGGAGCGCTGCCGCGCGCTTCGGGACCGACGAGCGTGCCTTCGGGGAGGAAACGGCCGCGCCATTGATGGTCCATGATCGGCAGGCCGTGACGCAGCGCTTCGACGAGGAACGGCGGGATCAATTCGGAAATGTGAGCGGATACGGCACCGCGCGGATAGCTATTGTCGGGAATGTCGGGAGTGACGCGGTCGGCAAGGAAATCGGCGACGCGCTGGATGGGACAGAGATAATCGCCTCGGCCAATCTCGAAAGCCCGCCGTTCGTAAATCTCTTGCAAATGAACGCCGGCGAGAACATCGGAGGAGCCGAAATGTTCCGGCGGCACGGTGACGACGAGGCCGCTGTTGGCGAAGGGCGAATCGTGCTTGGATAGGCTCATGCCGTTGGTGCAGAACGCGCCGGGTTCCGACACGCTCGGCATGATGTAGCCACCGGCGCACATGCAGAAGGTGAACAGATCGTTGGGACCATTGGCGACGAGCGAATAGTTGGCCGCGCCAAGGCGCTGTTCGAGCGGCGCGGGGCCATATTGGACGCGGTTGACGAGTTCCTGGGGATGTTCGACGCGCACACCCATTTGAAACGGCTTTTGTTCCATCGGTACGCCGCGCGCCAGTAGCATACGGTAAGTATCGCGGGCGCTGTGGCCGATGGCCAAGACGGCGACGGCTGCGGGAATATAACCCGACGAGGTGGCCAAACCGCGCAGCCGGCCGTCGGCGAACTCCAGATCCTCGACGCGACACGAGAATCGCACTTCGCCGCCCAGACTTTCGATGCGTCGGCGCAGCGCTTTGACCACGGCAGGAAGGCGATTGCTTCCGAGATGCGGACGAGCATCGTAGAGGATCGATGGTTTGCCTTTGCAGTCGGCGAACAGTTGCAAGACGCGGCGCACGTCGGGGCCGGAATTACGATAAGTCAATTTGCCATCGCTGAAGGTTCCTGCTCCGCCCTCACCGAAAAGATAATTGCTCTCCGGATCGAGGGGACCGCCGGCGTCGAAGGCGCGGACATCGTGGATGCGTTGGCGCACGGCGCGGCCGCGCTCCAAGACGAGCGGACGATAACCTTGTTCGGCCAAGAAGTACGCCGCCGTCAATCCGGCCGGTCCCGAACCGATAACGACGGGCCGATGTTCCAAAGGACGAACGCCGGGCGATGGTGGAACGAACGGTTCCTCGGCATACCGTTCGACGCCCAACGGCGAGCGGGCGCGGCGCTGAGCGTGGGAGACGACGCGGGCCTCGTCCTCTTCGAGGGTAACTTCGATGTGATAGACGAAGCTCAACGTCTCTTTGCGTCGGGCATCGAGCGATTTGCGGAGGATGCGCCAGAGCATCGGGGTGGAAGGAGATAAGCCGAGAAGCCGAGTTATACGCTCCAGCAATTCGGCTTCTGGTTCGTCGATACCGAGACGGATATTGGCGATGCGAATAGGCATAACAGTGCGATTTCCGTTTTCGGATTTCAGTTTCGTCGAGAAGAAGTAGAAACCCGAAAACGGAAAACCTCGCGGCGAATCACTTGGCCGGGCGCACGACGAGATCGGAGATCTTGATCTTTTCCAGACTCTTGCGGGTTTGATCGGCGGTTTGGCCGCAGACCTGCTCGAGTTTGGGATGGAGCGAATTCCACGTCTGGTTGAACTTTTTCACCTGCGCCGGGGTATGATCCTTGTCTTTCTCCGTCGGACGATCGGGAGCATAACCGCGGAGTGGGCCATCGACCGCCTCGACGATCTCCAATAGAGTAATATCGTTGGGAGATCGGGCCAGCCGATAGCCGCCGTGCGGTCCCTTGATAGACATCAGGATACGTTCGGAGACGAGTGGCTTAAGCACCTTGAGCAGGAATCGTTCGGGGATGCCTCGCTCGGCGGCGATGTCGTGGGATGCCACGGCGACCGTGGGCGTCTTCATCTGCGCCATGTGAACGACGGCATGGAGGGCGTAACTGGCTGCGCGTGTGAGTTTCATGGAATCGTCGCGGCCAACCGTTTCCGGATGGCTCTTACTCCTGTGACAAATGGGACTTAAAGGCATCGTAAAACATGGTTCGACACTTCATCGGTACTGGGGCGATTGTGTATCGCTCATCCACTCGGCATTGAGGGAGGGTAGGGTGATCGCCACGGGGCCGATTGAGGATATCGAACGAGGAAAGCGTTACACCGATCCCTAATGTTTGAATATAGGTCGCTCCGAACGGCTTGGCAATCCCACTTTCTCGACTGCAATACAACTTTTCTCCACCAAATTAGAACCCAGCCGAGTCGAAGGCCAGATGGAAGAACATATTTTCTTTTGTAGATGCGATAGCCGGAGTGGGCGAGGACCGAGTCCGCCCTGCCACGCCGAAGAAGGGCAACGGCTACTGGACTTCGGGCGGGGATTTGCCGATGTCGCCGTCGTTGAAGTGGACGCCAACGACGGCGGTGGCCGAGTAGATTTTGTCCTGGAATCTCACCAATCCACGGCGAACGCGGACGCGCCACAGATACGATCCGCGATAGGACGACCGACCGCCGTTGCCGAATAGCACCTTGACCGCTTCCGGATCGTTGCCGTTGGTGCAGACGAAGAACTCGCCCGATTCGCCCGGTTGCAGAACGTCCGGCTCATCCTTGCGACCCACCACCCACTCGCGCCGGTTCGAAGTGTCGCCGCGCGGATGCCAGTCGGCCGGCCCGCCGTAGCAGCGATACTTGTCGCCCACTTCCAAGAGCGTGAACGGAGGCCGAGCGCCGGTACGCCACGAACGGTCGAAGTAATTGTCCAAGGGGGCGAGGGCGTATTCGGTCGAGAGATTCTTCACGTCCAGATACAAAACCAACGAATCGCCCTGACAACTTTCCAGATTCGGCGTGCCTTCGACAGCCACGCGCACTCGTTCGCGCGCGACACGCTTGGGGGTGATTTGCACGTCGCCGATCCACAATGGCTTGTTCAGCGAGGTACACAGAGATTCGGGAAGGGGCAGAGTGGGCATCTTTTGATTGTAGTCGAACAGGCTCACTTGCTTCTTCTTCTGCACGCCGGGTTTGTCCCCCTCGTCGGGCATCATCTCGAAGGGATTGCGGCGTTGTTCTTCCAAGGTTTGCATTCTCCAGTAGGCCATCAACGCGAAGGCCGTTATCACGACGGAGTACAGCACCAGGGGGATGAAGACGAGGAGAAGAAACCAAGGCGCTTTCGGCTCCTTTCGGCGCGGCGAGCGCGCGACGGCGGACGACGATTCGACCGCGGGCGACGGCGCTTCATGGATGGGAAAATGCGCTTCCGTGGCAGCGTCGGTCATCCACGACGGCGGATGTTCCTTTGGCAGCATGGCCGTCCCGTCGCCATCGTTACTCGGTGCAAACGGTAGTGTGGGCGTCGTCGACTGCGGCGGCGCATAGGGCATCGTCGTTTCCAGCGGCCGCGGCGGAGATTGGTTCTGAAAAGGGTTGACCTCGGCCGGCTGCCGAGGGATTTCGATGCGCGGCG
This sequence comes from Planctomycetota bacterium, assembly GCA_021807595.1. Taxonomy (GTDB): domain Bacteria; phylum Planctomycetota; class Planctomycetia; order Gemmatales; family Gemmataceae; genus JAJPHU01. The sequence continues at coordinate 34,670 of JAKBCS010000030.1, forward strand.
TCTCCCCGCGTCCAAATAAATCGTCTCCGCCGTCGTTGGGTGCAAAAATATCTTCGTGTTCGCTGCCGGAGCGAGGGCGGAACGCCTCGGTGGGAGCCGGCGGTTCGGCTGCGGGCGGTGCGACAACGATTTGTTGGCAGTGGGGACAGCGCACCTGTTGTCCGAGATGATCGCTGCCCACGCCCATGAGTTTGCCGCAATGTCCACACTGAAATTGCACCGTCTGCATAATGGTTCCCTAAAGAGTCGGGCTGACGTTTCGGGCGGGAGAAAAAGCCGGTCTCTCCCAATTTTAGGAGATCGCCGTCGGCGGCGTACCGGTTGCTGCGGCTGCTATCGGCTGGACGGAAGTAATATGGAGTAGAGAGCAGATGCGAAATTCCGCTGGAACCCCTTCTTCCGTGTCGCCGACTCCGACGAGAAGGTCCGTTCGGGTCGGCAACGTCATCCCCGGATGACGGACCTCGTAAGACCGTCCGCTCGACATCGCGAGCCGGAAGGGTTTGAAGGGACGTTGTGTCAGCAGATCGCGGAAGGTTTGTACTGTCATAATTCATTATGCTATACGTTCGCCGTCTGCGCGTCGATAATCGTTGCTTCTCCAGCCGCCGCAACACCGCTTGGGTCTCGCGCGTCTCCCGCGCCTCCGCCGCGCCATCGCTCATTGCTTCCAGACATCGATCGAATCGTAGACCCTCTCCGCAAGGCGGCTCGAACCGAGCGACCGGGAAGGGATCGGGTCGTTTCCAGTCGTTTACAAGGATTCCAACCGCCACCGCGCCCGTAGCTTGAAACCTTGCCGCGAATTCGCAGGATCTCAGCAATCAAACGAACGTCCACACCCCCAATATCAACGACGACGTGAGCATACTCAGTGGCTTGGGTACGGTGGAAATATAGGGACAAAATGCGGCATCAAAAGCATCGTCACGATGGGTGGAACGAACCTCATTGTTACCCAGGCATGTAAGCATGTCACCATTTTTGGCGAGCGGCATTGCGTGAGCAAACCGAGAGATTGTACTCGGAGCGCTCACGCAATCCCGCTCGCCAAGTGATTTACTTTCATGCCGGGGTAAAAGCTCGATTCCATGCGAGAGTCTAGGTTGGATTTGTCCGTGACATCGTAAGTCTCGGCACGGCGAGGGCAAGAGGCGGCGACAGCCCCTTGCCCCGTTGTGTACAGCTCAACGACGCGGGCGGATAGGTAGTTCGCTTGGGAACAGCTTTACCTCGTTGTTGTTGTTGTCGTAGCAGAGAAACTCTAGCGTCTCCGGAGGCGCGCCCAGCGTGCCTCGGATCTGTACCAGGATGCTGCCCGCTTGTTCGAGCCGGGCAATCTCTCCACGCTTTTTGTTGAGCAAATAGTTGGCCACATCGTCGGCGACGCGGATTTCGACGTGGTGGACGTGTTCGCGGTGGGCGGCCAATTGCAGCAAACGCATGACATCGATGCTCATGCTCTCACACGTCTTCACCTGAGCCATGCCTTGGCAATAGGTACAATCCTGATAGATGCTGCGTTTCAACGAGGGGCGGATACGTTGGCGTGTCATCTCAATGAGGCCGAAGGCGGATATTTTGAGAATCTTTGTCCGCGCTCGGTCGCGTTTGACGGCGTCGCGCATGGCCTTCTCGACGGCACGGCGATGCTTCTCGTCGCGCATGTCGATGAAATCGTTGACGATGACTCCGCCCAGATCGCGCAGGCGGAGCTGGCGGGCGATCTCTTTGGCCGCTTGCAGGTTCATCTGGAAGGCGGTCTCTTCGGCGTTGTTGTCGGCGCGGAAGTTGCCGCTGTTGACATCAATGGCCACGAGCGCTTCGGTTTGCTCGATGACGATGGAGCCACCGTGAGGCAAGGGGATCTTGCGCTGTTGAATGCGAGCGATCTCTTCCTCAATGGCATAATTGTGGAACAGCGGTTCCTTGCCGTCGTACAGTTTGATGCGGTTGGCGTAGCGCGGCATGACGATCTGTAAGAACTCGTGCGCGTGTTCGTAGGCCGTTGGCTCGTCCACAAAGATCGTGTCGATATCGTTCGTGAACGTATCGCGGATTGTCCGCGTAATCATGTCGCTTTCTTGGTAGATTTCGACCGGAGCCTTGAGCTTGCGAATGCGGCGCACCACGACTTGCCACAGGCGCGAGAGATACAGCAGATCGCGTTGCAGTTCTTTTTTGTTCTTGTCGATACCGGCCGTGCGGATGATGAAGCCGAGGCCGCGAGGCGGTTTCAATTCATTGAAGATTTCCCGCAGTCGCCGACGTTGTTCGTCGTCGGCGATCTTGCGCGACACGCCGACGCGGTTCAGCCCCGGCATCAATACCAGATAGCGGCCGGCGATGCTGATGTAGGTACTCAGCGTCGGTCCTTTGGTGCCGATGCCTTCCTTGATGACCTGCACCAACACTTCTTGACCGCGCTTGAAGATGTCTTGAATCAGCGGCTTGGGGCGTCCGAAATTGCCGCCGCGGCCTCGATCCCGCGAACCGTTGCGCCCTCGTTCGCGGTCCCGATCGCGCTCGCGTCCCGGACCATTGCGTTGGCGTCCGCGCTCGTCGTGCCGTCCGCGTTCGCGTGGTCCCCGATGCCGTTCGTGGGGACGATCTCCTTCGTGTCGCTCGCGCGGTTCCCACTCTTGTTCCGAGGGGCGGTTGTACGATCGAGAAGAGGCCGGATGAAATTCGGACTCGTTCGGTTCCTGAAGGTCGTCGGTAAACTCCGGCGTGGCGGCCTTGGTTCCGCCTCCCGGACCAACCTCGGCGGCGGCGAGATCGGCGGCCAACTCCGATTCGATGCTGCCGCGATGTTCCGAGGGTGCTGGGCGCACGCGCGGCGGCGGCGGCATGGGCGCGCTGGGCGCGGTGTACCGTACAACAGGCGGTTCCGGTTGTTTTTCCTCAACCACGCGCGGCGCTGGCTCATGCGCTCGTTCGGTTTCGCGCGGGAAGAAGAGCAGTGCGTCCTCATCGCTACCCGAATCTCCACCGGACGAGGTGATTTCGGGTTCCTCATCCGTGGTGCGGCGTTCGGCGGAGCCCATGTACGGCGGCTTCTCTCCGCGCTTCGTTTGTTCGTTCCTCCGTTCTGGAGGAGGAGAGGCTTCCGGTCCCTCGCTCGAAGTTTCGGCGGATGGGGCCGCCTTTCGAGAGCGCGAACGACCGCGCGAACGACTGCGCGAACGGCGGGCCGGTTCTTCCTCAATGCGCGTCTCGGGCAGAGCCGTGACGGAAGGATCGACCTCGACCGTTGACTCCGGCGACGATTCGGACGAAGTTTCTTCGACGAACCTGCCGAAGCCCGTCGGTTCGGTCGATTCCAACCCTTGCTCTTCGTTGGTGATTTCCACGACTTCTTCGGGCAATTCCACCTCCAACGCGGACTCGTCCGGCAGGAGCGAGGCAGCGTCGTCGAGCGAGGCCAACGATTCATCCAACTCCACCGTATCGAAGTCCATGGGACCGCGATGGAAGTCGCGGTCTCGATGGCGTCTGCCCCCCCGATCTCCCTGCCGCCCTTCGGTCAAGTGGCGATAATAGGTCGGCTCGACATCGGAAACGTGCAGGAAGCCATTGCGACCGACGCCGAAATCCACGAACGCGGCCTGGATGCTCGGTTCGATATTAACGATGCGGCCCTTATAAATGTTGCCGACGTAGCTCTCGTGACTGGTGCGTTCGACGTACAGTTCCTCCAGAACGCCGTCCTCCAAAATGGCAATGCGGCACTCTTCGGGCTGCAATACGTTAATCAACATCTCTTTTTTCATGCGATTCCTTTTTTCCAGTTCGTAGTTCGCAGTCCTTGGCCCGCAGTCCGCGTCGCGTGGCAACGGTCGATGCGTTTCGCCACGAGGTACGGACTACAGGCCAAGGAGCGCGAACTATGTTTCATCGTGCAACTCGAGTCGGCTGCGTTCCAAGACGAAACCGGCATCGAGCAAATCTTCGAGTCCCAAAAGGCTCAAAATTTCTTCAGGCCGAGCTGTCCCGGCAGAGGTCAAGCGAAAAACCATCTCCAACACTGCGGATTGCGACGATCCGCTTCGTTGGTGAATCGACAGATCCGCGAGAAAAGGCCGCACATCGAGTCGCCGTTCCGGCTTGCGCGATTGCGGGCGACGGCGATCGATCCAACATTCGGCGCAAGCGAGGATTTCGGTGATACGGCGCGGTAGATCGAGCGTGCGCTCCGCGGGGACTGGGAGGGCGTATGCCAGATGGCGGACTTGGGCGGTAAACCCAACGGGAATGCGTTGAACGGAGAGAATTTCCAAGCCCGGCGGCGTTTGTCTGGCCAGTCGAAAGTGAATCTCGTCGGGATCGATGCGTTCGCAGAGTTCGAGTTCGACGACTTCATCGCGGCCGACGACGCCCAGAGGCAGCGACAGCGCGAAAACGAGGCGCGGCTTGGGATGGAATCCTTGGGAACGATGGAAGGGTAGTTCGCTCCGCCGCAATAACCGCTCGAAGGTGCGCAGCAAGTCGTGATGGCTAAGCAGACGCAAGGCCCCCCTCTTGACGAAGCGGATGCGGGCCTTGTCGATCGGCCGTTTGGCGCGCTCGACGGGCGGCACTGTCTCGGTGGATCGTATCTCGGATGCCCCAGGCACGGTCTTTCCCCATGCGGGGGGAACAAACGGCTATCGGTTTTCGGCTATCGGTTTTCGGCAATCGGCTGTCGATGTAAGCCGAGAGCCGAGGTGCATTAGTCGAAAGCCGAGGGAAGAATGCGTCGCGTTTGTTCCCGCAAATAATTGTTTACATCACGGGCCGTTTCCAGCCTCATGGCTTCTTGGGCCACCTTAACGGACTCCTCGACCGTCGCGGAGCGCACCACGCGCTTAATGGTGGGTATACTGTGCGGCGTCACGCTTAGCTGGCGTATCCCCAGGCCCAAAAGCAACATCGTATAAAGGGGGTCGCCGCTCATCTCGCCACAGACGTTGACCGTCACGTTGTATTTGGCGGCAGCCCGCACGACACCATCGATCAAACGGAGAACGGCCGGATCGCCAGGGCTGTACAACGTGGACACCGTCTCATTGTTGCGGTCGGCGGCCAACGTGTATTGAATCAAGTCGTTGGTACCGATGGAAAAAAAGTCCACTTCACGAGCCAGCAACTCGGCCAGGAGAGCCGCCGAAGGCACTTCGATCATCGTGCCGACCGGCAGGCGAGGATTGAAGGCAATTCCTTCTTCCTCTAAATCTTCCTTCACCTCCGCCAGAATCATCTTGCATTGGCGCAGTTCCAGCAATGTGCTTATCATCGGAAACATGATGCGAACATCGCCGAAAGCACTCGCTCTCAGAATGGCACGCATTTGCGTTTTGAACAAGGTCAAATTCCGCAGACACAGCCGAACGCTCCGTAAACCCAAGAATGGATTGCGCTCTGGCGCGGCGCGCCAAGCGCTCGATTCCGCCCCGACACCGAGCGGCAAAAACTTATCCGCACCCAGATCCAGGGTGCGAATGACGACCGGACGATGCGACTCCATCGTCCGTAAAACCGTCAGATACGCTTGCAAATGCTCCTCTTCGCTGGGATGACTCTGTTTGCCCAAATAGAGAAATTCGGTGCGATACAGTCCGACCCCTTCGGCTCCCCGTTCCAGACAGGGCGTACCCTCTTGGGGAAATTCGATGTTGCCTAGAAGCGTTATGCGCGCGCCGTCGCGCGTTTGCGCCGGAAGAGGACGCAGTTCGTGGAGTTTACTCTCCTGACTGCGGAACGTGGCGCGCACATGCTTGTAGCGCTCCAGCGTTTCCTCGTCGGGATTGATGATGAGCAAGCCGTGATGGCCGTCCACCACGAGGACATCCCCTCCCGACACGTCGGTCAGGAAAGGCCCGACGCCAACAACCGCAGGAATGTCGAGAACCCCGGCGACGATTGCGGTGTGGCTGGCTCGCCCTCCGGCTTCCGTAACGAAAGCGTGTACGCGGCGCGGATCCAGTTCGGCAGTCTCACTGGGCGACAGATCGTGCGACAGTACCACCACCGGCTCGGAAAGGTCGCGCAGCTGTTCGCGGCGCAGGCCGAGGAGATGGCGAAGAATGCGCTTCTCGATGTCGAACAGATCGGCAACGCGCTCGGCGAGATAGCCCCCTTCAATGCTTTCCAAGGCCTTGGCGTAGCGGCGCATGGTACGGCTGACGGCGTACTCGACGGCAAAGTTCTCGTTGCGAATCAGCGATTCGATCTCTTGCACCAAGGTCGGATCCGTGAGCATGAGGGCGTGCGCCCCGAAGATGGCCCCGTATTGGGGACCGAGCTTGGCGGTGACGGCTTCTTCATTGGCGCGCGTTTCGGCGGCGGCTTGAGCCAAGGCCACGCTTAGACGGAGGCATTCTCCATCGACCTGATTCTGAGGGACTGTGCGCTGCGGGATGCGGAACCATTCGGTATCCAACACGAGGGCGGGACCGATGGCGACGCCGGGAGAGACAGCGATGCCGCGTTTAATTTCCATAGCGTTACGTTTCGCGGATTCACTTCCCCATCGAACTCGATCGATCGTCGAACACCGCGTTTGTGTCACCGACGAAGGCCTCGAGCTGGGAAGGAATCGATCACACGGACGAGGCCGTTGTTTCTTCCTCCGGCGGGGCATTCAACAAACGAACCAAGGCCGACAGGGCGTCCTCGGCATCGGAGCCGGTCACTTCCAGCATCAACTCTGTCCCTTGCACGGCGGCCAGGAGCATCAGGTCGAGGATACTTTTGCCGTTGACCGTCTGTCCCTCTCGGCTGACCTTGACGCTGCTCTCGAAGCGCGAGGCCAGCTGGGCGAAAGCGCCCATCGGCCGCAGGTGAAACCCTTGTGGGTTGTTGATGACCACGTTCTGTTTTAAGGTTGGCCCGTTCATAGCAATCCGCTCTTGTCTCTCGGCTTTCGGCTTCGGCCGATCGTCGATGGCCCTTTAATGTTCGGCCTTATCGAGCAAGGCAATGATTTCTTCGCGCGTCGAAGCGGAACGCAGCGCGACGACGAACTTGTCGTCGCGCAATGAGCGGGAAACATTTTCGAGGGCGCGCAGATGATCGCCGGGTCGATCTTGAGGCGAAATGAGCAGCACGAAGACGTGAACGGGTTCGCCGTCGAGACTGTCGAACGCAATGCCTTTGCGCGAGATGGCGACCGTGCCGATGAGGCGTTCGACGCTGTTGTGCTTGGTATGAGGGATGGCGACACCGCGGCCAATTCCCGTCGACCCCAGGAACTCGCGCTTCAGAATGGCGCGGATGATGTCTTCGAGATCGGCCCCTCGAAACTGGCCGGCAGCGCGCAGACTTTCAACCATCTCGCGGATTACGCCTTCTTTGTTCGTGGCCGCGAGATCGGCAATTATCGCGTCTCGCGCCACGAAGTCGGACATTCGCATGCCAACGTCTCCGTCATTCCTCGCCGGACTTTTCCACCGTGGGCGCGCCGGCTACTTCGCCGACTGAGGGTGTCCGGCGATGGTCCTGAATTTTCTCTTTATAGCGACGCAGCTGGAGGGCGATTTTATCCAGCGCCAAATCCACCGCCGCCATCAAATCGGCGTGGCTGTCGTGGGCCACCAAGTCGTGTTTATGTTCGGCTTGCACCAGAAATTCGACCAACTTCTGGTCTTTCTTCATGTCCACCGTGACCTCGATCATGGTGAGGCGGTCGAAGTAATGCAGCAGTTTCTCGGCTTTGTCGCGGATGAGCTGCTGCGTGGCGTCGCTGATATGTCCATGCCGCACGGAAATTTTGATCTGCACAGACCCGCTCCTTCTATCCATTCGGCCCGGTTGGTAGCCGTCTCGGTTCAATCAACGCAATTCTAGCCCAAGGCAAAGGTTTCTTCAATGGTTCCCTCGCGCCAACGTCCATTCGGCCACTCGCGTCCGCTCGCTCGGCAGCCGCGCGTCAACCTTCGGCCGCCCAACTACCGAGAAACGAAGGCATCCTCTGGCACACCCGTTTCATAAATATATAATCATATAATTCCGAGAATGTTCATTCCGTACTCGCACTTGAGAATGTCCCCGATGACTTCCTCTTATAGCAATCGCCCCCGCCGAACGACCCACGCCATCAGGACGGTTTATGCTCCGACTCCACCAATGCCGAAATCGCAGCCGACGAACGAATCG
>JAKBCS010000173.1:0-6136 GCA_021807595.1 Planctomycetota bacterium
CCATGGATCGCCTCCGTCAACTCGCCTGCCGCTTCCTCGTCGCCGGTCGAATCGACAGCAAAGGCCGCTTTATGGGTCTGGATAATCTCAAAGTGCCTCCCTCCCACCGCGACCTCTTCGCCGCCATCCCTGCCAACCGTTTCCGCGTCGATCTCTCTTCCACGCAATTGCGCGACAACGCGAGGTAGGAGAAGACATACCGGCGATCGGCCACCAATCGATGGTATCCAGGTGGAATCGAGGCCGTTTGCCCCGATCGCGCATCGTCGGCGAGGAACGACTATTTCCTCGCCGACGATGCGGGAACGACTTTACGCCCCCTCGACCTCGGCTTGGGTCATGCCGTGTTGCTTGCGGTGATAGGGGCCGTCGAAGAGTTGCGTGGATTTGAAACGCTCGTGGCGGCCGTCGCCGGCTACGGCGCGGACCTTGTCGCGCAGCGCCTTGAGTTCGTCTTCAACGAACGGTTTGAAGTTGCGGGCGATGGCGAGATCTTGTTGGAGAACTTCCATCGAGTCGATGCCGCACACGAGGCTGGCGATGTCCTGCGCGAGCGCGTAGCGGCGGGCCTCGGCGGCGGTGCAGACGTGTGCCGCCACCAATCGTCCCTTGTGTTCGTTGCCGCCGCCCAGACTCTTCATGCCGATGACGCCGACGCCGAGCTTGTTCGCCTCCGGGACGACGAGCTTTTGAAAACTGCGATAGAAATAGTCGCAGACGTTGATGGGCATTTGCACGGTGTCCCACTTGTGGCGTTTGAGCATGTCCAAGTGGATGTGCGGATCCTTGTGTCCGGTGAAGCCGAGAAAGCGCAGCTTGCCGGCCTTCTGGGCCTTGAGCATCTCGGCCAAGCCGCCGCGCTCCACGATCCATTCCGGATCGTTATCGTAGTTGATTTCGTGAAATTGCACCAAGTCGATGCAATCGGTGCGCAGACGGCGCAGACTGTCGTCGAGATGTTGCTTGATCTCCTTGGCGTCGCGTCCGCAATTCTTGGTCATCAGGAAGCACTTCTTGCGTTTGCCTTCGACACTCAGCGCCTTGCCCATGATTTCCTCGCTGGCACCGTCGTGATAATCCCATGCGTTGTCGAAGAACGTCAACCCTTCGTCGAGGGCGGCGTGCATGATTTTGATCGCTTCCTTGTCCTCCTTGACGGCGCGAATGTGCCAGCCGCCAAGACAGATCATCGACACACGCTCGCCCGTCTTGCCGAGCGGGCGCGTGGGCAGTCCCTTGGTGGCAGCATCGGCGGCTTCCGCGTCGGCGGCGAGACTGAGTGCCGCGCCGGCGGCGAGAGAGGCTTGCAGAAACTCGCGGCGATTGTTGGGGGCATCGCTCATAACGGGATCTCCTGAAATCGAGGCGTTGGCTGCGGGAAGGTTTCTTACCGTGGGTATTGTCTCCCAGACGGGGGATGATGGCAAGGAATCTCTTTTTTCGCGCCCCCGCGAACGGGCGGCGTCCGCCTCTCCATCGCCTCGCGGCAAAAGGCGGCGCTGTCGCTTGGAACGGCGGAAACGGCGGATGCAATTATTTCGTGATTCGATACTATTGTCTTATTGGAGAGTATCCCGAAAGGAGATCGGGCGTGGAGGATACATGAGCGCGATCGATCCGAAAGTCCTTACCAAACGTTCGTCCGGACTTCTCTTGCATCCGACTTCATTGCCGGGACCCTACGGCATTGGCGATCTCGGCCCGTCCGCCTACGCCTGGGTTGATGCGTTGGTGGCCGCCCGGCAAACGTGGTGGCAGATTCTGCCGCTGGGACCGACCGGGTACGGCGATTCGCCGTATCAATGTTTCTCCGCATTTGCCGGCAATAGCAATCTGATAAGTCCCGAATTGTTGGTCCGCGACGGCCTGCTCAAGCAGTCGGATCTGGACGGGGTCCATTTCCCCGATTCCCATGTGAACTTTGGAACGGTCATTCCCTTTAAGAAAGCATTGTTGGTCAAGGCGTGGGAAAATTATATGGCCAGTGCCGCACCGTCGCTGCGGCATCCCTACGAGGCGTTCATTCTGCAAGAGGCGCGTTGGCTCAACGATTTCTCGCTGTTTTTGGCACTCAAGGAAGCGCGCGGAGGAGCCAACTGGCAAGAATGGCCGCGCGAATTGATGCTACGCCAGCCGACCGCGCTGCGCGAGGCGCGCAAGCATCTGAGCCGCGAACTCGGCCTGCACCAGTTCGGGCAGTTTCTCTTCTTCCGGCAGTGGAAAGAAGTGAAGCACTACGCCAACAGCCGCGGCGTTTACCTCATCGGCGACGTGCCCATCTTCGTGGCCGCCGATTCGGCGGACGTATGGGCTAATCCGGAACTCTATCTGCTCGACGGCGATCGGCAGCCGACCGTTGTGGCCGGGGTGCCGCCCGATTATTTCTCCGCCACCGGCCAACGCTGGGGCAACCCCCTGTACAACTGGGAAGCGCTCAAGAAGACGCGCTACGCCTGGTGGATCGCACGCCTGCGGGCCACTCTGACGGAAGTGGACGTGGTTCGGCTCGATCACTTTCGCGGCTTCGAGGCGTACTGGGAGATCCCCGCCGAAAAGCCGACTGCCGAGGTCGGCAAATGGGTGACGGTTCCAGGTGCCGACTTCCTGTCGGCGGTGCGCGAGGCGTTCGGCGGACTGCCGGTGATCGCTGAAGATCTCGGACTCATTACCCCGGAGGTGGACGCGCTGAGGATGCAATTCCAGCTGCCGGGCATGCGCATCTTGCACTTCGCCTTCCACGGCGATCCGAAAGATCGCTTTTTACCCCACAACTACGACCACAACACGGTCGTCTACAGCGGTACGCACGACAACGATACGACGGTCGGCTGGTTCGCCTCCTTGCAGGATCACGAAAGGCGCTTTTTGCATCGCTATCTGCCCCACGGTTGCGGCGATATTGCCTGGGATCTCATTCGCCTCGCCTGGTCGTCGGTGGCCGATCGCGCCCTGGCCCCGCTGCAAGACGTCATGAGCCTCGGTTCGGAGGCGCGCATGAATCTGCCGGGGCGCGAAGCGGGCAATTGGAGCTGGCGCTACACGCGAAACATGCTGACACAACCGCTGCTCGATGGTCTCGCCGAGCTTACCGAGGTTTATTCGCGCTGACATCGAACCTCGCACGGTTCGCATTCGATCGGCCCCCCGCTCCCACGATGGGGGATCTCCTCGCTCACGCATCCGGTTCCGAGCAAGACTTTTCCATCTCATCGAGCAGATGACCGAGTTTGTCTTTCTTGGTCTGTAAGTAGCGCAAATTGTTCTCGTTCGGAGCAATCTGAATCGGCACGCGCTCGACGATGCGCAGGCCGTAGCCATCGACGCCGACCACTTTCTTCGGATTGTTCGTCAAGAGTCGAATCTGCCGGATACCCAAATCGAGCAGGATTTGCGCGCCGATGCCGTAGTGGCGGAGGTCGGCGCTGAATCCAAGACGTTGATTGGCCTCCACCGTGTCGAGTCCTTCTTCTTGTTGCAATTTGTACGCTTGCAGCTTCGACAACAGACCGATGCCGCGCCCTTCTTGGCGCATGTAGAGGATGACCCCCTTGCCGGCCTCGGCTACCTGCTTCATCGCCTGATGCAGCTGCGAACCGCAATCGCACAACATGCTCTCGAAGATGTCTCCGGTAAGGCATTGGCTGTGAATGCGCACCAAGATCGGCTCCTCGTGAACGGCTACCACGCCGTCGTCTTCGAGACCGATGCCGCCCATGCACAAGGCCAAGTGCGGTTCGGGATCGACGACCGAGGTATAGGCGATCAAGTCGAACTCGCCGAAGTGCGTCGGCAGTTTCAACGCGAGTTCGCGGTGAATGAGCCGTTCGCGCTGTCGCCGATATTTAATGAGGTCTTCAATAGTGCAAATCTTTAATTGATGGCGGCGGCTGAACTCCATCAGATCGGGCAGACGAGCCATGTTTCCTTCCGGCGTCATAATCTCGCAGATGACGGCGGCTTCCTTCAGCCCGGCGAGACGCGCGAGATCGACGCTGCCTTCGGTGTGGCCGGCGCGGACGAGAACGCCGCCCTTGCGGGCGCGCAGACCGGGAACGTGGCCCTTGCCGACGACGAGATCGGCGGCGGTGGAGGCGTCGTCGATGACCACTTGGATGGTGCGGGCGCGATCGAAGGCCGAGGTGCCGGTGGTGATGCCGACGCGCGCGTCGAGATGCGGCGTCCAAGGCGTCGCCTGGGCATCGACGTTGCGTCCGGGCAGCGGTTCGAGATCGAGCCGTTCGCAAATTTCTTGCGACATCGCCAAACCGAGAATGCCGCAGCCGTTGCGCACCATAAAGTTAATGGCGTCCGGCGTCACCTTCTCCGCCGCGATGACGAGATCGCCTTCGTTTTCTCGGTATTCGTCATCGACGAGGACAATGAGTCGGCCCTGGCGCAACTCTTCCAGCGCTTCCTCAATGGTGCAGAAATCGTGTTGTTGCATCGTAGACATGCCCGCTCCTCTGAGAATGCGGCTGAGTTGCCGAAGCCTTGAACAGTACAGCGCTACCCCCTTCTATTCTATGCCGACAGGAGAAACCGGCTGCGTGAGCCGCGCCCGGCGATTGTTCCTTGACCGCGACAGCAGGAAGTTAGACAATGATATTAGATTGTCCCTTGCCGGTGATTTTCTGTTCGCCGTCGTCCGCTCCAACAACGACGACGGACGAAGGACGCGGCAAGGCTTTCGCCCGAACTACCTGCCTGGCCAGCCCTTGCGCGGAACCGTCTGCCCCACCCGAATTGTGGCACGTCGGTTGCCTCCTCAGGCTCGTCCTTGTGAGCCGAACCTACCTGACTTTCCGGTGAATGGAACCCATGAGTACGCGACGTGTCGGATTGTGGTTGATTGGGGCGAGCGGCGGCGTCGGCACGACGGCGGCGCTCGGCTTGGCGGCGCTGCGGCGCGGCGTCGGCGAGACAACCTCGCTGGTGACGGCGTTGCCCATGTTCGATGCGCTGCGTCTGGATGCGCCGGCCGACTTCGTTGTCGGCGGCCATGAGATTCGCCGCTCCGGATTTCGGCAAACGGTGCGCGAGCTACAGAAGCGCTCGAACATCTTCGAGCCGGACCTCGCCGCCGCCTGCCAAGCAGATCTCGAAAGCTGGGAGGCCAACATTCGACCGGGTACGCTGCTCAATTCCGGTCCCTCGATTGCCCGCCTCGCCGACCGCTCCGACCTGAAATCCTGCGACACGGCCCGCGAAGCCATCGAGCATTTGCAGATCGATCTGCGCGACTTCCGCGAACGCCATCGTCTGGATCAAGTCGTTGTCGTCAACGTATCCTCGACGGAGCCGCCTTTTGAGACCGATGAAATCCACGAATCGCTGGAACGTCTGAAGCCGGAGTTGGATCGCCGACCAGCGCCGTTGCCGGCCTCGTCGCTGTACGCTTGGGCGGCGCTCGATCTCGGACTGCCGTACATCAACTTCACGCCCTCGCTGGGCGCGTCGGCTCCGGCTCTCTTGGAGTTGGCGGAACAGCGCCGCGCCGTTACCGCCGGCAAGGACGGCAAGACCGGCGAAACGCTGATGAAAAGCGTCCTCGCCCCCATGTTCTCGTTGCGCAACTGGCAACTGCTCAGCTGGGTGGGCCATAACATATTCGGCAACCGCGACGGCCAAGTCCTCGACGATCCAACCAACAAAGCCTCGAAGATTCGCACCAAAGATCAGGTTATTTCCTCAATCGTCGGCTATAAACCGCAAACGCTGGTCAGCATCGAATACATCGATTCGTTGGACGATTGGAAGACGGCGTGGAATCACATCCACTTCAAGGGGTTCCTCGGCACCAAGATGACGCTCCAGTTCATCTGGCAGGGCTGCGATTCCATCTTGGCCGCCCCACTCGTTCTCGATTTGGCCCGTTTGGCGCTCCTGTCGCAGCGGCGCGGCGAAGTCGGCGTCTTAAGCCATCTGGCATGTTTCTTCAAAAACCCAATGGGCGTGTCCGAACACGATTTCTTCAAACAATTTGCCATGCTCGAAAGCTATGTAGGCGAACCGGCAGCGTAAGCTGCCGGGTACGATGGCACACACCCGGCAGCCTATGCCGCCGGGTACGATGGCACACACCCGGCAGCCTATGCCGCCGGGTACGATGGCACACACCCGGCAGCCTATGCCGCCG
>JAKBCS010000173.1:6236-10763 GCA_021807595.1 Planctomycetota bacterium
CCGGCAGCGTAAGCTGCCGGGTACGATGGCACACACCCGGCAGCCTATGCCGCCGGGTACGATGGCACACACCCGGCAGCCTATGCCGCCGGGTACGATGGCACACACCCGGCAGCCTATGCCGCCGCTTCGCCGAGCAAGAGTGACACCATGAAACTGGCGTTTAGCACCAATGCGTATCTCCATTATTCGTTTCCAGAAGCGGTCCGCCGCATCGCGTCGCTGGGCTATGGCGGCGTCGAGGTCATGGCCGACGTGCCGCACGCTTGGCCGGCTTTTTTGCTCGACGAACAGAAGCAGGCACTCCGCGAGGCGTTGGCAAAGAACCGTTTGGAGATCTCGAATATCAACGGCTTTATGATGCACGCCATTAACGATCCGCGCCAACGCTATTGGCATCCGTCGTGGATCGAGCCGGACCCGCACTATCGCCGCATCCGCGTCGAACACACCAAACGCTGTTTGACGCTGGCGCGCGAACTCGGCGCGGCCTGCATAACCACCGAACCGGGCGGTCCCGTCGAGCCGGGCGCGTCGTGGTCGAAGGCGCTGGCGCTGTTCGTCGAAGAGATAAAGCCCGTGGCGGAACACGCCGAGAAGGAGGGCGTATTGCTGCTCGTCGAGCCGGAGCCGGGGCTGCTCCTCGAAACGATGGATCAATTCCTCGAATTCAGGCAGCTTCTCGATTCGCCGGCCGTGGGTTTGAATTTCGACATCGGCCACGCTTTCTGCGTCGGCGATGATCCGGCCACCACCATCCCGCGCTTGGCCGAACACATTCGCCACATTCACCTCGAAGATATTGCCGTCACGCGCGTTCACCAACATCTCGTGCCCGGCGACGGTGCGATCGACTTTACCGCCACGCTGCGCGCCATTCGATCGATCGACTATCGGGGCTGGGTAACGATCGAGTTGTATCCTTATATCGAAAACCCGGATGAAGCCGCCCGCCGAGGCCGCCACTACATTCAAGAGATTTTGGCCGCATTATGAGTGACTATCGCGCTTACGCTCAGCTCGTGCGTCTGCCGAATCTGCCGAGCGCTCTGGCCGACATCTGCCTGGGCGCTCTGGCGGCCAACGCGTTGCCGTCGCACGGTTTGTCGTTCCTCTTCTTACTGGCGGCGTCGGCATGTCTCTACTCGGCCGGCATGGCGTGGAACGATTATTTCGACCGCGAACAGGATCGCCGCGAACGGCCTACTCGCCCCTTGCCTTCGGGGCGAATCGCGGACAAACATGCGGTTCGACTCGCCCTCGGACTCTCGGTCTTAGGCGTGCTGTTCACCTTGCCGGCGGGAAGATCCTCGCTCTCGATCGCGCTGTTTCTGGTCGGGGCTATCCTGGCGTACGACGGCTGGCTCAAACGTACTTGGGCCGGTCCCTTGGCGATGGGATCTTGCCGCGTTTTGAACGTGCTGCTCGGCGTGTCCGCTTGCGGTTCACCGATGGGAGCGCACGGCGTGTATTTGGGACTAATCGTCGGAATCTACGTCGCCGGAGTGACGTGGTTTGCGCGTTCCGAGGCGAAGGCGAGCAATCCCGTGGCTCTGCGCGGTGCGGCGGCGGTAATGTTGGCGAGTCTTCTGCTGGCGCTGCCGCTGCCGATGTTTCTGCCGGAAGGACAAAATAGTTCGCTGCTGTTTCCGTATCTGTTGGTCGGTCTGACGTTCCTCGTGGGCGCGCCCGTACTCTGGGCCATTGCGGAACCAACCCCCTCGCGGGTGCAAGGAGCCGTCAAACGGGCGCTCATGGCCCTCATTCTTCTCGACGCCGTGTTGGCGTCGGCGGTCGCCGGCTCGGCGGGATTGCTCATCCTTCTGCTATTACTTCCCTCGGTGTATCTGAATCGGCAACGATGGATGTATGCGACTTGAACGAATCAAGGTTTTCCCACACCAAGCCGTCCATCTCAGAGATCACCCGCAAAGCCCCTCTCTTCCCTGGACTCGGGGGAGAGGGGAGTAGCGCTGTACGGCTAATAAGCAACAGCTCCTCGTTTGCACGCTCCGCGTGGGAGCGCGCGAGAAAATAACGATTCTATTTGGCCTTACTCGAATCCATCGCTTCCGCTTTTTCTCGCTGGAACGCGAACAGCGTGTGCGGCACACTTTGTTTGGTGGAAAAGCGTTTGGGCCGATCTTGCCCGTTGGCTTTCGTCGTACACAAACGCAACTCGTCCTTGTCCAACTTGTAAATGCCCCATACCTGCGCGCCTTTGTTGCTCGCCTGGAGCGATTCCTCAATCGTGAAATCGATGGTTTTGGGCTTGTGGCTCGGATCGAGCGCGAAGGTGCCTCGAACGGCGACTTTGCCCTCGTGTTCGATGGTGAAGGTATTCTTCTCGAAGCGCAGCACCATGCCGATCGCCGAGGAAAGCGTCGAGGGCAATCCCTTGACTTCGACGGCCCGGCCGCGCCAGACGCCTTGAATGCCTTCCCTATCGTCGCGTTTTTCCTCCGCCGAACCGATGGAGGCAAGCGTTCCCAAGACAAATAAGATCGCCAATGCTCGCATAATCGCGCCTCTTCGATGGCTAGGGGGAAATCGGAAGGTAAATCGACCGGGGCGGCCAGTGCAATTCAACGAACCGCGCCGCGCCGCCGTCGAGCATCCGACGCAGGCTCATCACGATTGGAGCAATCGGCGCGACCCTCCCACCGCCTTCGTGTTCCGGATTGCTGAGTCCGCTTCCGTAGTATATAGTGCATCGCAACCCAAACCAATTGGACGGGGTCTACGATAGCCCCCGGCGAGCGGCATCCGTTCGCGCCGGCTGGGCCCTCGTTCGATTGTCGCCACCTTCGGGTTGGTTAAACTTGACCGACGACCTCGTTTCGTCTCAAGCCTAGGGAGAAGCCTTCATGCCGGTTCTTCAACAGTCCGCGCCTCATTCTCTCGACGCCACCGCGCTTCTCCACGCGCTGACGGCCTTGAAAAAGGGCGATTTCACCGTTCGCCTGCCGGTCGACTGGGATGGACTGCACGGCAAGGTGGCCGACACTTTCAACGAAGTGGTCGAACTCAATCAACGCATGGCCCACGAACTGGATCGGTTGAGCCGCGTCGTCGGCAAAGAGGGACGCATCGCGCAGCGAGCGTCGCTCGGAGATGTCAGCGGCTCGTGGAACGACGCCGTCAACTCGGTGAACGAATTGGTAAGCGATCTCGTTCGTCCGACGATCGAAACCGCCCGCGTCATCGGTGCGGTCGCGCAAGGCGATCTCTCGCAGTCGATGACCATGGAAATCGACGAACGGCCGCTCCAGGGCGATTTCCTTCGCACCGCCAAAACCATTAACAAGATGGTGGATCAACTCGGCTCGTTCGCGTCCGAAGTGACGCGCGTGGCCCGCGAAGTCGGCACCGAAGGCAAGCTCGGCGGGCAGGCGCTCGTGAAGGGCGTGGCCGGTATCTGGAAAGATCTGACCGACAGCGTCAACTCGATGGCCGGAAACCTGACCGGACAGGTGCGCAATATCGCCGAAGTGACCACCGCCGTGGCCAACGGTGATCTCTCCAAGAAAATCACCGTCGATGTCAAAGGCGAATTCCTGGAACTAAAGGGGACCATCAATACGATGGTCGATCAATTGCGTTCGTTCGCGTCCGAAGTGACGCGCGTGGCCCGCGAAGTCGGCACCGAAGGGAAACTCGGCGGGCAAGCGCGCGTCGAAGGCGTATCCGGCACTTGGAAGGATCTTACCGACAGTGTCAATTCGATGGCCGGCAATTTGACGGCGCAGGTGCGCAACATCGCCGCCGTCACTACGGCCGTGGCCAACGGCGATCTGTCCAAGAAAATCACCGTCGATGTCAAAGGGGAGATTCTCGAGCTAAAAGTGACCGTCAACACCATGGTGGATCAGCTCAGCTCGTTCGCGGCGGAAGTGACGCGCGTGGCCCGCGAAGTCGGCACCGAGGGCATTCTCGGCGGGCAAGCCGAGGTCAAGGGGGTGGCCGGCACTTGGAAGGATCTCACCGACAGCGTCAACCTCATGGCCGGTAACTTGACCGGACAGGTCCGCAACATCGCCGAAGTAACCACCGCCGTGGCCAATGGCGATCTCTCCAAGAAAATCACCGTCGATGTGCGCGGCGAAATTTTAGAGTTAAAAGACACCATTAACACCATGGTGGATCAGCTCAGCTCGTTCGCGGCGGAAGTGACGCGCGTGGCCCGCGAAGTCGGCACCGAGGGCAAACTCGGCGGGCAAGCCGAGGTCAAGGGGGTGGCCGGCACTTGGAAGGATCTCACCGACAGCGTCAACCTCATGGCCGGTAACTTGACCGGACAAGTCCGCAACATCGCCAACGTGACCACCGCCGTGGCCAATGGCGATCTCTCCAAGAAAATCACCGTCGATGTGCGCGGCGAAATTTTAGAGTTAAAAGATACCATTAACACCATGGTGGATCAGCTCAGCTCGTTCGCGGCGGAAGTGACGCGCGTGGCCCGCGAAGTCGGCACCGAAGGCAAACTCGGCGGACAGGCTCAGGTCAAGGGGGTGTCCGGCATCTGGA
>JAKBCS010000174.1 GCA_021807595.1 Planctomycetota bacterium
CATGTCAAGCGCTCCGTCGCCCAGACGGCAAGTTTCTCGCGGAAGATTTTGGCATTATGCCGTATATCGACCGGAAAACTCGGATGAAAGAGGATCGTCTTTATCTCGCGGGTATGCGGATGACGCCCTCCCAAGGCAAGCAACTCTTGGCGCAATTCTTCTTCGTTGGACGAGGCGATCTCCTTTTCGCGCTCGACGCACAAAACCGGCTCGACGACGCCGTTGCGCACGACGCCGACCAGCGCGGTGCGATACACCGATGGATGGGCGTTGAAGACCCCCTCGCATGGAATGGTGAAATGTGTGCCGTTGGCCGTGGCCACCCGCTGCGACTTGCGTCCGCAGAACCACAGACGGCCGGACGCATCCAAATATCCAACATCGCCCATGCGATGATAGAAACCCTCGTGGAGAGGGTCGGCAATCTTGGCCAGCACCGTCGATTCGGGCCGATGCCAATAGGAAGCGGTGACGACCGGCCCACGCACCGCGATCTCGCCGATCTCGCCCGCGGGCATTTCGAGATCGTCGCGCCAGGTCGGTATCGGCTCATCGGTGATGCGGAGGATCTTGACCGTCATGCCTTCGACGGGCCTTCCGACGCAGATGCCACGGCCCTCCGCAGTGTTTTTGCATGTCTCGTTCAGAATTTCGTCGCTGCCGATGGAACTAACGGGCAGCGATTCGGTTGCCCCATAGGGGGTGTGAATCTGCACCCCTTCGGGCAGCAGCGCGGCGAAGCGTTGGATGGCCTGCCACGGCACGGGCGCTCCGGCGGAGATGACGCGGCGAAGGGTAGGGAGCCGAATGCCCTGTGCCGCGGCATAACGCCCAACGCGCTGGATGAGGGCGGGAGAACCGAACAGATTGGTGACGCCGAAGTGACGGATGGCGTCGAGGATTTTGCGCGGATCGACGTGGGCGGGTCGCGTGGCGTCCATCTGCGGCACGATCGAGGTCATGCCGAGCGCGGGGCCGAACAGACCGAAGAGCGGAAACGTCGGCAGATCGATCTCGCCCGGCTCGATGCCGTAGAGTTGTCGCAGGCTCTCGACCTGAGCGGCGAAAATGCCGTGCGTGTAGACGACCCCCTTGGCGATGCCGGTGCTGCCGCTGGTGAAGAGAATAGCGGCCATCTCGTCGGTTTTCGTGTCGGCGAGAACGGAACGGCTTTCGTCGCCGCCGAGCCGGCGTACTTGCTCCAGAGTCCATCCGCCCCACCCCAGACGGCGACCGACGGTGACGCCGATGCGCACGCTGCCGCGCCCCCAACCGAATAGGAGACGCGCAAGCTGCGCTTTGGGAATGCCGATGAACGCCTCCGCCTCGGCCTCGGCCAAGCAGACGCCGAGATTTTTCGTCCCCATGCCGGGATCGATCAACACGATGATAGCGCCGACTTTGAAGAGCGCGAATGTCAGCGCATAGAACTCCAGGCTCGGCTTGACCATCAAGACGGTGCGCGTGCCGCGGCGGATGCCGATACGTTCCAACCCGCGCGCCAGGGCGTCGCTCTCGGCATGGAGTTCCCGATGGGTGTAATGGCGATAGCGGATGCGTCCGTCGCGCATGCGGCCGAACGGTTGGACGATGGCTAAAGTCTGCGGTTGCGATTCCGCCATCGTCGCCAACGCTGCGGCCACGTTGACGATTTCCGTACCGGGCGGAAGGACGGCGTTCGTCACGGTTTACACCTCCGCCGCCAACGGGTGACGCCCTAAAAACGCGCGAACCAGGTCTAAAATCTCCGCCCCCGCGTCTTCGAGTACATAATGCCCCGCCTCGGCGAAGCGATGAACCTCGGCAGCGGGAAAACGGCGACGCCATTCGGCGAGGAAATGGCCGTCGAAAACAAAATCCCGTTCTCCCCAGCAAATCAGCATCGGCAGCGCGGCGAAACGAGACAACCCCTCAGCCACTTCCTGAACCAGATCGTAGCCGCGATCTCCGAGGGCAAGAGGAATATCCTGGACGAAGCGCAGCACGGCGATGCGATTGCCCCACGAATCGTAAGGCAAGAGATAGCCCCGCCGCGCTTCCGGCGTCAACGGTTTGCAAACGCAGTAGCGCACCGCGCCCAGACTGAAGGCGTTGAAGCCGCGCACCAGCAGCGGTCCGAGCAACGGAGTGCGGCAGCACTTGAGGGAGAGAGGCAAGCGTTTACTCGCCGGCAGCGGAAACGCCGCCGTGTTGAGAATCACCAATCGTTTGATCCGCTCCGGATGGCGATGCGCGAACGCCATGCCGATCATGCCGCCCCAATCGTGCAGAATCAGCGTGAGATTGTCGCGCAGTTCCAGGCGATCGAGCAGCGTTTCCAGATCGGCCACGCGCTGGCGCAGCGAATACTCATAGCGCGAATCATCGGGCTTATCCGACAGCCCGCAGCCGATGTGATCGGGAACGATGGTGCGATACTGGTCGCGGAGGCCGAGAACGAGATTGCGATAGTAAAACGACCACGTCGGATTACCGTGCAGCATCACCAAGGGTTCGCCGTCCCCCTCGTCGAGATAGTGATAGCGAAGACCGCCGAGATTGAGATTTTGGCCGAGAAAGGGATAGAGTGGGATGGAGGATGGCCGCTCGGTAGGTCTCGGTTCGGTCGTCGCCGGCGGATTCACGTTCATTCTCCAGCCCATTGCGTACACTAAAAGCAAACCATTCGCATCGACGTTCCTTCTTTTCTATTTCCCCATTCGCTCTTGGGAAGATAGATCGAGGACGAGGACTTGCGGACACACGACATCCCGTCGCCGCAGGAACGTCGAGTTATCGACAACGAGGATGGCTTTGGGAGTTTGATCGTGCACTCGAATCGACTCGTCGAACTGAAGCAAAAACTACTGCACGAGAAAGAGCTTGCTCCGATTTGGCTGTATTTCCTCGACAACTGTGCCGAAGATCAGACGTTCATCGAATTGGGAGATCAGACCGAGCATCCTACGATCGAAGCGGTAATTCACCAAGTTAGCAGGCAGCTCTTTCCTCGCAATGGCACTGTCTCCGGCTTGCTGTTGACGCGCATTGCCGAGGAGAAGTTCATTCACGGCGCGTTCTTCATGGGGATGCGTCCCGGCGGCCTTTTTTTCTACGAAGACATCAACATGGGCTTGCTCGTCGTTCCGGACCTTCCACCGTCCACGGAAGTGAAGTACGCGCGCTTCTCGGGACGGCCCCTACCGAAACTCGGCGAACCGTCGAAGAATTGAGGATCGTCGCAAAAAAGCGTGGGGCATCCCGCGTCGATCGAGCGGCGCTTGACGAGGTTCTCGATCCGCCGTAGCCTGAACGCATCTGCTTGCCTCGCACCAACGTACCGCGTCTGGAGCCGCGCCGATGCACCGTGAGATCTCCCACGCCGATCGCGCCTTCCAACAAGAAAGCCGGCTGGGATTGTACCTTCTGACCGGCTTGCTCGGACTGTTGCTCGCCGCCGATGTGTGGCCGCTCGTCGCCAACTGGATCGCCACTTGGGGGCCGTCGCTGCCGTCTTGGTCCAACAAACCTTACGGCTATCGCTTGGCTCTGTTGTCTGCCATTCTCGGTGGGGCACGCACTCTCTATGGCGCGCTTAACTCGCTGTTTGAAGGACGCATCGGTGCCGACTTGGCTGTCGCGCTCGCCTGTGTGGCGGCAATCCTGGTCGACGAACCGCTGGTCGCCGCCGAGATCGTTTTCATCGGCATGCTCGGCGAATGTTTGGAAAGCATCACCTTCGAACGCACACAGCGCGCCATGCGAACGCTCGTCGAGATTTTCCCGCGTCGCTGTTGGCGTCTGCGCGATGGCGTGGAGGAGCGCGTTCTGGTTGGCGACTTGCGGGTGGGCGATCGCATCGTCGTCAAGCCCGGCGGGCGCGTGCCGGCCGATGGCATCGTGCTGGAAGGACGCTCCGCCGTCGATGTCGGCGCTCTGACGGGCGAGAGTTTGCCGGTCGACAAAACGCCCGGCGACGAGGTGTTGGCCGGTTCTCTCAATCAATTCGGCGCGTTGACCGTGGAGGCGCGCCGGGTCGCCGAACATACGGTTGTCGGGCGCGTCCTGGAAATGACGGCTCGCGCCCTCAAGGATAAAGCGCCGCTCGAACGCACCGCCGACCGCTTGGCGCGGTATTTCTTGCCTGCGGTGTTGGCCGTGGCTGCGCTGACGTTCCTCGTCTGTTTCGTCGGCTACAGCGCCGGCTGGCTGCGACCGCCGGAGACAAATCTAAGTTTCAAGCAATTGGTGACGCTGCCGGCACTGTCGGTGTTGGTCGTGGCCTGCCCCTGCGCGCTGATTCTGGCCACGCCGGCGGCCATCCTCGCGGCGCTGGGACGATTGGCGGGTACCGGCGTACTCATCAAGGGCGGCTCCGCACTCGAACGATTGGCCTCCGTCAACGCCTTCGCATTCGATAAGACGGGCACGCTCACCGAAGGACGGCTTGAATTGGCCGAAATCGTACCGCTGGCAGGCGCGTCCGCCGAGGAAGTGCTGCGGGCGGCAGCGACGGCGGAGCAACACAGCGAGCATCCTCTGGCCCGTCTCATTCTGCAAGAGGCAGCACGCCGCCAAATAATCCCCGATCCGATTGCCGACTTTCAGAGCTATCCCGGAGTCGGCGTCGCGGCGGAATCGACCGGTTTAGGGACCGTGATTGTCGGCAATAAGCGTCTGGTGGAAGAACGGGGGCTCTCGCTTTCGGACGAGGCGAATGCAGCGCTGGAACGCCTCGACGCGGCGGGTAGTACGGTTCTCTTCGTCATTCAACGAGGGCAGATGCTGGGCGCACTGGGGGCGCGCGATCGGCTGCGAGACGAGGCGGCAAGCGTTTTGACCGAGTTACGCGCCTTGGGTATCGCCGACCTCGCCCTACTCACCGGCGACCGAGAAGCGGCGGCGCGAGGCGTAGCCGACGCACTGCCCGTTACCGAAACGCGCGCCGAACTGCTGCCGCCGCAAAAGGCCGATTACATCGCCGCCTGGCAGCAAGCCGGCAAGCGCGTGGCCATGGTCGGCGACGGGATCAACGACGCGCCGGCTCTCGCTCGCGCCGATGTCGGGTTGGCCATCGGAGGCACCGGTGCCGACCTCGCCGCCGAGGCAGGCGACGTGGTGTTCATGAGCGATCCCTTGCGTCATCTACCCTTGTTGCTGCGCCTTTCGCGCGAGACCGTTCGCATCATTCGGCAAAACATCCTGATCTTCGCCTTCGGCGTGAATGTCGTCGGCATCGTCTTCACGGCTTGGCTGTGGCCGCTGTTTGCCCCCGCGAAGTGGTACGAGCAAGGCCCCATCGCCGCCGTCGTCTACCATCAACTTGGATCGCTGGCCGTGCTGCTCAATGCCATGCGGCTCTTGTGGTTCGAGCGCGCCGCCGCCAACCCTTTCCTGCGCCGTTCGACCGAACGTCTCCGCCGCGTCAACGATTGGCTCGAACATCGTCTCGACCTCGACGAGTCGCTCCATTGGATCGTACACCGATGGAAGCCGGTCGCCGCCGTTCTCGCACTGTCGATCGCGGGCGGATGGGTGTTGAGTGGGTTGAACGCCATTGGCCCGGATGAAATCGGTGTGGTGCGTCGTTTCGGACGTCCCATTAACCCGAATCTCGAACCGGGGCTGCGCTGGTGTTGGCCTTGGCCCATCGACAGAGTGACGCGCGTGCAGCCACACCGCGTTTACACGATCGAAATCGGCTTTCGCGGCTATGGCGGAGAGAAGGGCGGACCCAGCGCCGGTTCGTGGAGCAGTTCTCACGTCAACGAAGGCGTTCGCCGAATGCCGGAAGAGTCGGTTATGATTACCGGCGACGGTAATCTCTTGGAATTGCAAGGTACGCTCCGCTACACGCTTGCCGATCCCCAGCGCTATCTCTTCGAGACGGTCGATCCCGAAACGATTCTGCGCGGCGCGGCCGAGTCGGTGCTGCGCGAAACGGTCGCCGGCCACTCCTTCGCCGATCTCTTGACCGGGAAACGCGGACGCTTTCAAGAACAGGCACTCGAACGGCTGGGCAAGCGCTGCGACGCCTACGGCAGCAAGGGCATGGGCATTCGGCTGGAGGGCTTGGACCTGCACGATTTGCATCCGCCGCAAGATGTCGTGGACGCCTATCACGATGTCACGCGCGCCATGGAGGAGCGGGACAAGCTTATCAACCGCGGTCAGGAAAAAGTTTTGCGCGACAAACGACGACAGGAGGCCGAGGGGTTGAAACTGGAGCGTGAGGCCGATGCCGAGGCACAACGCAAGATTCTTTTTGCTCGAGCAAATCGGTCGGCGTTCGACGGACGCTATCGACTGCGCAATCGCTTGGACTGGGCGGCGGAGTGGCGTTTGTTCAACGCCGCTTGGAATGAAATGGGTAAAGGACGTTCTGCTGCCGAGGTCGGTGAAGAATACCTACTCCGCCGGCGCGATGCCTTGACACAACAACGAATGCTCATGGATTTCCGCATGTATTGGGACACGCTGTCTACGGCCTTAACTGGCCGCGACAAAATCATCATCGACGCCGACACAGTGCCTGGCCGTCGCAATCTCTGGCTGCTGCCGCTGCCGCCGTTCGGCTTCCCCATGCCCGGCATGACGCCGACCCCGCGCCCGCAAACACCCGACCCAAGGAGCGAATCGTAAGCGCGCGATGGCCGCGTCCCATATGGTTGTAATGGGATAGAAAAAATGGGAAATCGGTACTTGCAGTAGCGGAGCCGCGGGCAGTAGACTCGACCAACGCTTCGCGCTTCAGAGTATACGGCATGGACGGCGGCGGGACGTAGCCGAGGAGATCGACGAACACATCGCGGATGAAATCGGCGAGCAGTTCGGTCTCTTTCATCGTCCCGGCTTGCTTGGAGCCGAGTAAGTTCGACCAATTCGCCAGCTTCTGGAGCAGAGGAGGCGAAGGATCGAATCCCTTGAGTTTGAGACGAACGGAGTCGGGACGAAAGAAAGGTTTTATTTCAGTGGGCATCGTTGGAGAATCTCCGCGACCGATATTCTCGTTTGATTCTCGCGCACGCGCCCTCGTGCGCTCCCGTTCGGTTCGCGGCGAACCGAAGGCTCGGTTACGGCTGGATCGACCATTCTTCGGTCGTTTGCGGTTTGAGCAAACGAATGCTTTTCAGACGCCAGCCGCGTTGGGGATCGTAGTCGAACGTCGTGTCGCAATCGGCCAATAGTTCGCGGCCACTCTCGGCTTTGGCGCTAAAAAGGACGTGCGCGGGCGGGCGATCGCGGGAGGGACGTCCCTCGCAAACGATGTCCCAGACGCGGACATTGTTTACCGCACCCTGTTGGATGTAGTTGGTTACCGTCTCGTGGAACTTCTGTTTGTCCTCGCCGCGCGGCGAATGAAAGCTGTCGGAGACGTTCTCGAACAGGGCATCGACGTTCCGCGCGTTCACGGCGGCGGCCAACTCGTTGACCTTGCGCACGAGTTGTTCGCGGTCGGTCTCGACGGCTCGATCGAGCAGCGCATAGAACCCGATCAGCACGACGGCAAGGACGACGCCGAGGAGCATGAGGAACTTGCGTATCTGCCACCAGACGAGTAGTAAGAATACCGCGACGGCGGCACAGAGGACGTACACGGTGGTATTGCCTTCAAAGAGCCAATCGTACACGATGACCTCGCCATGAACGGCCCCGAACGCAATGGCGAACCGGCGGCTCCGCTGCCGGTTCGCCATTGGGTAGGAGGGTCTAAATAGTCACTTCACTGCGCAGACAACGTCCGATCTGACGCACAGCCTGACGCAGACGATGCTCGTTCTCGACCAGAGCCAGGCGCAGATAGCCCTCGCCCGCTTCGCCGAAGCCGCGACCGGGACTGACGGCGACCTCTGCTTCCTCGATCAATTTCATGGAGAAATCGATCGATCCCATGCGCTGACGCCATTCCTCTGGATACTTCGCCCACACGAACATCGTGGCTTTCGGCGACTCGACTTCCCAACCGATGCGCCGCAGTCCCTCGACGAGGACATCGCGTCGCTTTTGATATTCGAGAGCTTGGCGATCCACTAAATCCTCTCCGTGGCGCAAGGCGACGATGCCGGCGATTTGGATGGGCTGAAAGATGCCGTAATCGTAATAGCCTTTGATGGTGGCGAGGGCGCGGACCATCTCGGCATTGCCGGCGCAGAAGCCGAGACGCCAACCGGCCATGTTATAGCCCTTGCTCATGGTGATCGTTTCGACGCCGACCTCCTTCGCGCCCGGCACGCTCAGGAAGCTGGGCGCTCGATAGCCGTCGAAACAAACGTCGCCATAAGCGAAATCGTGAATGACCATGAAGCCGAAACGCTTGGCCAAAGCCACCACTTCGACGTAGAAATCGCGTTCGACGACGGTGGTACTCGGATTGTGCGGATAATTGAGGATCAACACTTTGGGCTTGGGATACAGGTGTTCGGCGACGATGGCGACGTTGCTGAGGAAGCGATCGGGCTGAGTGCAATCGAGGCTGATGACGTTGCCGGAGGCCAGGGCGACGGCGTAAACGTGAATCGGAAACGATGGCGCGGGGACGATGGCGGTGTCGCCGGGACCGAGCAGGGCGAGGCACATATGGCTGAACACTTCCTTAGAGCCGAGTCCCGCCAACACTTCGGTATCCGGATCGAGCTGCACGCCATGACGGCGAGCGTAACGCAGCGCCGCCTCACGGCGGAGGTTGTGCAAACCGTTGCTGACCGAGTAGCGATGATTGCGTTCGTCGCGCGCCGCCTCGCACAGCTTGTCGATGACCTGCGGATCGGGCACATCGCTGGGATTGCCCATGCCGAGGTCGATGATGTCCACCCCGGCGCGGCGCTTGCGATATTTCAATTCGTTGATTTTGCCGAAGAGATACGGCGGCAGCCGTTTGACGCGCTCGGCAACATTGATCTGAAACGGCGTCTGCGGGATATTCGGTTCGTTTTGCATGATGGCTTCACATTCGGACACTCGGATGGCGCGGACATCGAGACCGCAACGATTGCAGTTTATCATGCGATTCGCGCATTGTCTGCGCTACCGAGTATCGCCGAGCCATCGAGCTTGCCTTCCTGTGCGAGAACCTTGCAACCGTTACCGTGGGACGATGGTGTCCCATCTGGTGAATCATTCGACATTTGTATATTCGACCGGAGTGCGCCAATATCATAAGTCATTGATAAATAATAACTTACAACATTTCATTTGGCGGGACGGCATACGAATGTCTAAGAATTTACACGCTGTCAGTCCATCTCTTGAATCTTTCCGAGGGCGAGGGCGGCGGCCTTGCGGATGTCGGCGTCGGCGTCCTTGAGCGCTTGGCTGAGGGCGGGGATAGCGGACTTGGCGGCCGCGCCGATCTCTCCCAGTGCCGCGATCGCCGATTCGCGCACGTTGGCGTCCTTATCCTTGAGCAACGCCTCGATCAGAGCGGGTACGGCTTCCTTGGCGTCGGGTCCAAGCTCCATCAACGACGTTGCCGCGGCCACGCGCACGTCGGCGTCCTCGTCTTTCAATAGCGAGGCGAGTCCGGGCACAGCAGGTTTGGCGGACGTTCCCATTTCACCCAGCGCCTGCGCCGACACGCAGCGAACGCCAGCATCTTTGTCCTTCAAAGCTTCGGCCAGTGCGGGCACGGCGTCCTTGGCCAAGGGGCCGAGTTCGCCAAGAATGTAGGCGGTGATGCCGCGCACATTGGCGCTCTTGTCCGTCAACGACTCGGCCAAGGCTTCGATGTGCGGCTTGGCGTTGTCTTCGAGAACGGCCAGCGCGCAATGGGCGTAGGCTTGGAGCTGTTTGTCGTCGTCCTTGGCCAAGTCCTTTAGGGCGGGTATGGCCGATTTGGCATCTTTACCGATCCGAGATAGAGCTAAAGCAGCCGCCCCGCGCACATCGTGATCCTTGTCCTTGAGCAGTTCGGCGAGTGCCCCCGCGGCGCTTCCGGCCTCTTTGCCGATCCGTCCCAACGCCAACGCCGACGCTCCCCGAACATCGACCTCGCCATCCCGGAGCGCAGCCGTCAATGCCGGTACCGCCGACTTGGCGCTTTTGCCGATGCGTCCCAACGATTGGGCGGCATTCTTTCGCACTTCGGCATCTTTGTCCTTGAGCGCCTCGGCCAACGCCTTCACGGCGGCCGGTTCCGGATCGTCCTCGTCGGCCCGCGCCGCGCTGGAAGAGGACAAACTGCCCAAAAGGAAGGCGATCTGTTGTAGGAAAATGAGCGTGCCGACCGTCCCAACCATCGCAGTCGCCAACAGGGATCGTTTTAGGTATCGATTCATATCAACCTCGAAATGGAAGCGCGCAAACGCCGCTTGCAGCTTAGCGAGTGTCTCGACAAGCTGCAAGCGGCGGGATGTGGATTAACGGTGATGGCGGGAGCCGGGGCAACCGTAGCTCATGGAATGATGGCGGGAATATCCACCCCGCGCATCCCAATGTTGGAAGCCGTGTTGACGCCCCCAACCGCCCGGAGCGGCATGACCGCGAGAACCGTGGCTCATGTGACCGCGAGGACCGTGGCTCATGTGACCGCGAGGACCGTGGCTCATGTAACCGCGATAACCGTGGCTCATGTAACCGCGATAACCGTGGCTCATGTGACCGCGAGAACCGTGGCTCATGTGACCGCGAGGACCGTGGCTCATGTAACCGCGATAACCGTGGCTCATGTAACCGCGATAACCGTGGCTCATGTGACCGCGAGGACCGTGGCTCATGTGACCGCGAGGACCGTGGCTCATGTGACCGCGAGGA
>JAKBCS010000031.1 GCA_021807595.1 Planctomycetota bacterium
TTCCCTACGAAGGCACTCCCTTCCCGCGGGATACATCTTTCCATCCAGGACCGCCACCGAAGACGGCATTCGTGCCCGCCAACGGCAAGCCGGTGAGGAATGACGCCTCCATCGTGAGGGCCCGCATATCTTCCGGCTCCAGGTCGTGAACCGTGTTTTTGCCGCAGGCGCGGGCGAGAATCTGAATCTCCGACGCCGTGGCGTGCAGCCAATTGGCGACGCGCTCCGCCGCCGGCTCGATTTCCAACCGCTGCATCAATTCCGGATCTTGGGTCGCGATGCCGACGGGGCAACGTCCGGTGTGGCAGTGGTGGCAAGCATAGGGGGCCGCGCCCAGCGCGCGATAATCGTCGACGTAGAGCGGTTTGTTGCAGTTGAGGGCGATGAGCGCGGCGGTGCCGACGTAGACGGCATCCGCGCCGAGAGCCAGGGCTTTGGCCGCATCGCTGCCGTGACGGATGCCGCCGGCAATAATCAGGTTTACCTCTCCGAAAAGCTTCATTTCTTCCAACGCCGCCCGCGCCTCGCACACGGCGGCCAGAGTCGGGATGCCCGTGTGTTCTTGCAGCAAATCGGGAGACGCGCCCGTGCCTCCCTCCATGCCGTCGATGACCACAACATCCGCGCCGCATTTGGCCGCCAGCTTCACGTCGTCGTAAACGCGGCTGGCACCCAGCTTGACGAAGATCGGCACTTGCCAATCGCTCGCTTCGCGGAGTTCCTCGATCTTAATACGCATATCATCGGGCCCGAGAAAATCGGGATGGCGGCACGGACTGCGCTGATCGACGCCGGGCGGCAAATCGCGTATCCGCGCGATCTCATCGGACACCTTCGAGCCGAGCAACAGCCCGCCCGTTCCCGGTTTGGCCCCCTGGCCTATGGTGAGTTCGATGGCGTCGGCCTGGCGCAGATGATGCACGTTTATGCCATAGCGGCTCGGCAAGACTTCGTAGATGAGGACGCGAGCGTTCTCGCGCTCGGCGGGCAACATGCCGCCGTCGCCGGTGGTCGTGGAACTGCCGGCCGCCCGCGCCCCGCGCGCCAGCGCGACTTTGGCGTGATACGACAGCGCGCCGAAACTCATCCCGGTAATCATCACGGGGATGGCGAGTTCGATTGGCTTGGCGGCACGGCGCGCGCCCAGAACGGTGCGCGTGGAACACTGTTCGCGGTATCCTTCGAGCGGAATGCGCGTCAGGCCGGCGGGAATGAAGGTTAAGTCGTCGAAGGTGGACCAGGTGCGCGGACGCAGCGTGCCGAAACCGCGTATGCGATAGCGGCCCAGCTCGGCCTTGGCCTGAATGTCTTCGATAACGCTCGGCGAGTAAGTGCCGCTCGGCTGTGGCGCGGCGAAAGAGGAATGAGTCTCGTTAGTAGTCGAACGGGAAAGACCCATAAAAAGTCGTCCTCGCATTAGTCCCGAAAGGAGCGTTCGCGTCTCGCCCCACGGCAAAATCGTGAAACTGCAACCATTGTATTCCAATCCCGCCGCTCGATACGCGCTCGTGCGAAACACGTACTCGCCGCACGACGATTCGTCATTCACTCCATTGATCCGCCGACAGACGACTATGCAGACGAAGGATCTTACCCTCGCGGCTGACTTTGCTCGTGCCTAGCAATCGCAGCACGGGCGTTAGCTCCTTTTGGTCTCCAAGAAGCAGAGCCGCTCCGGGGGCCGCTTCGCGCAGGCTTCGTAGCTCGATCTGCAATCGATCGGCTTGTTCCGCAGTGGTCGTGCCGATGGTCAACTCGAGCCGCAAATCGTCGGCGACCTTCACTCCTCCGTAAAGGCTGTCGGCGTTTTGCAAGAGCGGATTGACGACCATCCGAAGCAAATAGTTGTCGATGTTGGCGATCGAGCCGAGGCTTTTCATCGAAGCCGCCAACCAAAGCGGTTGCCGTCGATCCACCTTGGTCAACAGCTTGCCGAGCGTGGCATCGCGCACCGAGATCGAATGCGGATCGCGCGCCTGTTCCAAGGCTTCCCTCACACGCTCTTGTGTCTCCCCGGCAATCAGCGTGTCGCCGGCCAGGGCGATCAGCACCGTTCGCTTGGCGGCGCTCTCGGTGTATTCCCAAAGCCTGTATCTGCCGAGACGTCTCTCTCGCAGTTTTTCTGGGCCTATGTGGGCGCGCGAGCAATCGAATCGGCCTCGCATCAGCCACAGCGGCGCGGCACCAGATCCTGGAGCAAAGGAGATACGAACGAGATCGAGATCGTTCTCGGGATTCACTTCGAGCATTTCCATCCAGCGAGGCAGGGCATCCGACTGTCGCAAAAGACGTTGCAAAATCGGTTTCAGGCGTTGTCGCCCTACCGACGATTGCAGCAGCGCGTGCAAATCGGCGACTAACAGCGCTTCGCTGTCTTCGGGCACATAGTCGTCGAGCGCGCCAGACGCAAAGGGTTCCTCCCCTTCCAATCCGCCGGTCCACCAATCCCAGAACGAATTGCGAAGGATGAAGACAGCGACCGTAAGGACGACGGCGCTTGCGAAAACCACAGAAATCCATCGGGCGCGCCGACGACGGCCCGTTTCGTTCGACGTGCCACAAGAGGGATCGTTCACGATGGGACACCCCAAGCAAGATTCCATTCGCGTCGCGGAGCGGAAGAGGTACATTCCTACTTTCCATCGTACCCGTCGGGTTCACGACTGGCAAATGACGGCACGCAAGACAATCCGAACCTCTATCGGAACACGACGGTAACACTCCAGGTCGAGCGCAGGATGAGGGTTGCGTGGGAAGGACATCCGGACTGGACTGTTTTTGCGTCAGAAGCAGATCTGCAAGCGAAGGCGAACCGCATGGTGGAACACATCGAACGGCACAGAAAGAAATCGCGGGATGGAACATCGTTCGCCTCATCCCGCGAATGATCCCATCATCAGCGATAACCGTTGGAAAAGTCGATTATCGTTTTTACTTCGGAAGGCGCAACGAACGAGGAACCAATGGGGCTAGGAGATGTTGGTTCTTTCGTGGGAGTAAGGACTGGCGGCGGAGGCGAGTAAGCGGGCATCACAGGACAACTGCCCGATGTCGGGGTGACCGTCGTGCGGTTGTAGTGGGTTTGAACGGCTTTGAATCGGCCGTTATAGAATCTGTCCTCGCCGTTATCGCGTCCCTTGGCGTCGTAGACGATCAACGCGCCCTCATCAATGCGAAAGCGGAAACTAAACGGACGATTGAAGAGAGAATGGGTCGATTCTCCGTCTTCATCGTCGTATTCCACGCTGGTAATCACGCCATAAATCACCCCGTCTCGCGTCATGGAATAGTCGGCGTGCAGCGTGCCGACATTTTCCCCAGCGGAACTCATGTGCAAGCGGTTGCCCTCGACAATCAGCGTGACGTGGTTTTTGCCGCTCTTACGTTCCCATTTGCCCAATGGCTTAACCATCTCCTGCGCGTAAAGGGCGCTCGCGCTCGTTACGACCGCCAGCGCAAATGCCGCGGTAAATAGCTTCATCGACTGGCCTCCTTATTTCAAAACTCGGAGCTATTTCTATGCCCCATTCGTTTCGTGGTCGCGTCGTTCGATTCGATCGTCCACCAACGGACTTCGATCGGCGCGGAACAGTACGAATTCGTCCGAAGAAAAACAAGGCGGACTCGACAGCGCTCCTCCAACCTCGATTGAGAACCTGCGGCCATGCCCTGGCGGAACATCGCTCTTGCCGCTATCCTGTTTGCAGTGCGACCCAAGGCGCAAGCGCAGGAGTGCCGTCGATGATGCAAGCCACGAAGCGAGTCGTCCATCCCCTTTTATTCGTCTGTCTTCCCTTCGCGCTCGCGGCGGATTGGCCGCAGTTCTTGGGACCGCAACGCAACGGCTCCTCGACCGAGAAGGGTTTGCTCCAATCCTGGAACGAAAAGGGGCCGCCGGTAGTCTGGCAAAAAGAAGTCGGCGAGGGATTCAGCGCGCCTGTCATCGCCGGCGACCGGCTGATTCTGTTTCATCGTGTCGGCGACGAAGAGATCGTCTGGTGTCTCAACGCGACCGACGGTGAGGAGATCTGGAAACACCGCGAGACCACGAAATACCGCGACGCCTTGGGCAAAGGCGATGGTCCGCGCTCCACGCCCTTGATCTCCGGTGAGCGCGTCTACACCCTGGGCCCCAGTGGACGGCTGTTGTGCTTGAAGCTGGCCGACGGCGAGAAAGTGTGGCAGCGCGACCTGCTGAAAGACTTCAACGTGCCGCGCAGCTATTTCGGAGTCGGCACCTCGCCCATTCTCGAAGGTGGACGAGTGTTGGTCAATGTCGGCGCGCGCGGCGCGGGCATCGTCGCGTTCGACAAGGACGACGGCAAGGAAGTGTGGAAGGCGACCGACGATGGTGCAAGCTATTCCTCGCCGGTTGTCGCCGACATCGACGGCGTGCGTCATGTCCTTTTTTTCACACGCCTCGGAATCCTTTCGCTCGATCCGGCCAATGGCAACGTCCGATTCTCCAAACGCTGGCGCTCGCGCATGGATGCCTCGGTCAACGCGGCCGCGCCGGTTGTCGCGGGGGATCTCGCCTTTTTCTCGTCGTGCTACGACACCGGCGCGATCGTGATTCGCGTCAAGAAAGACGGCATGGAAGAGTTGTGGAGCAACGACCGCACGTTGACTTGTCATTTCAGTACGCCGGTGTATTACGACGGCTGCCTCTACGGCGTCGACGGCCGGCAGGAAAGCGGCACGGAGATGCGTTGCGTCGATCTGAAATCCGGCAAAGTGCATTGGAACAAAGAAGGCTTCGGCTGCGCGTCGATCCTTTTAATCGAGAATCGCCTCCTCGTTCTCAGCGAAGGCGGCGAGTTGGTCTCGGTCGAATGCAACCGCGAGAAATATACGGAAAAAGCACGGGCGTCGGTGCTGACGGGACCGTGCCGCGCGCACATGGCTCTGGCGAATGGCCGACTGTATGCCCGCGACAACAAGAAACTGGTGTGTTGGAACCTCAAGAAGTAGGAATCCGCTCGATGATTTCACAATCGAAGTTGGCAGGGGCCGGTCTCACACTCTTCTGTTTCTTGGCTGCGCCCCATGGAACGACCGCGCAGGGACTCGAATGCGTCAAGGCGAATTACACCAAATACGAATATCGCATTCCCATGCGCGACGGCAAAAAGCTATTTACCTCCGTCTACGTTCCCAAGGACGACTCGAAAAAATATCCCATACTCCTGATGAGGACGCCTTATAGCGTGCGCCCTTACGGTGTCGATCAATATAAGAACGATCTCGGCCCGTCGCCGTTTTTCGGCAAATCCGGTTACATCTTTGCCTACCAAGACGTGCGCGGCCGTTGGATGTCGGAAGGCGATTTCGTCAACATGCGCCCGCACAAGCCGGGCAAAAAAGACACCGATATCGACGAGTCCAGCGATACCTGGGATACCATCGAATTCCTGGTCAAGCGTGTGGCGAACAACAACGGCCGAGTCGGTCAGTGGGGCATTTCTTATCCGGGTTTCTACACGGCGGCGGGCATGGTGGACGCGCACCCGGCCTTGAAAGCGTCGTCTCCGCAAGCCCCCGTCACCGATTGGTTCATCGGCGACGATTGGCATCACAACGGCGCGTTGTTTCTTCCGCATATGTTTAATTTTATGGCCAGCTTCGGCAGGCCGCGAACGGGGCCAGTCAAGAAATTCGATTATCATTTCGATCACGAAACGCCGGACGGCTACGATTTCTTCCTTCGCATGGGGCCGCTTGCCAACGCCAACGAACGCTATTTCAAAAATGATGTGGCGTTCTGGAACGAGGCGATGCAACACGGCGTCTACGACGAGTTCTGGAAGGCGCGCAACCTGCGGCAACACCTCAAGAACATCAAACCCGCCGTCATGACCGTGGGCGGCTGGTTCGACGCTGAGAATCTCTTCGGCGCGCTGGAGACGTTTAAGAACGTCGAGAAAACGGCTGAGAATCGCACGAACGTACTGGTGATGGGACCGTGGCTGCACGGCGGTTGGAGCCGGGGCGAGGGCGATTCGCTCGGCGATGTGTCCTTCAACGCCAAGACCTCCGCTTTCTACCGGGAACACATTGAGTTTCCGTTCTTCGAGTTCCATTTGAAGGGAGTCGGCGAGTTTAAGCATCCCAAGGCGTGGGTATTCGAGACCGGCACAAACCAATGGCGCAAGCACCACGCCTGGCCGCCCAAGACGACGACGAAGCGCTCGCTCTATTTGGCCCAAAACGGCAGACTCTCGTGGAACAAACCGCAAGAGGAGACAGAAGATGGCCACGATGAATACATCAGCGATCCGAAAAAGCCGGTTCCCTATCTGGACAAGATCCAGATCGGCATGGCCGGCGACTACATGGTGGCCGACCAGCGCTTCGCCGCTCGCCGTCCCGATGTTCTCGTCTATGAAACCGGCGTACTCGACGACGACGTTACGATCGCCGGCCCCGTCGAGGTCGATCTGCACGTTTCCACCACGGGCACCGATTCCGATTGGATCGTCAAGTTGATCGACGTGTATCCCGAAGATTATCCCGATCCGAACCCCAACCCCAAAGGTGTCCGCATGGGCGGTTATCAACAATTGGTGCGCGGCGACGTGATGCGCGGCAAGTTCCGCACCAGTTTCGAGAAGCCCGCACCGTTCGCGTCCGGCAAGCCCGTGCCGGTCTCGTTCGCCATGCAAGACAGTTGCCACAATTTCCGCGCCGGCCATCGCATCATGGTGCAGATTCAATCGAGTTGGTTTCCCCTGGTGGACCGCAATCCTCAGACCTTCGTAGACATCTACCACGCCAAGGAATCCGATTTCCACAAGGCCACCCAGCGCGTCTACCGCTCTCGGCAAATGCCCTCGCGCCTCACGCTCTGCGTTCTGCCCTGATGCGCTTCCTACGAACCGAGGTCGTGGAGGTGATCCGAGAAGCCCCTGTCCCCTGACTACAGGGAACAGGGGCTTCTCGGACAGGCTCTCCGAGCCGATGAGAGTTTTATTAGAGTATTCGACCTCAATTCTTTCTGGAATCGCTTTTCTCTCGGCTCGACAACCTGGTATAGTTAGAGGGACGAATTGCCGTTGAATCCCGGCGGGCCCGCAGAGGTCCAAAGCGAGAAAGAGGTTCCACGCGATGCCTTCCGCCAAACGTCCGATCTTGGATGCGGCTCAACTCCGACAGCGCCTCGCCGGACTTCGTCGCCGACTTCGATTGGTGGCCACGGTTCGCGGCGTCGGCTTTCTCCTGTCGGTGCTGTTGGCAGCGGGCGTCGCTGCCGGTTTGCTCGATTGGCAATGGCATCTACCGGCGTTGGTGCGGGCCACGATTCTCGTAACCACGCTGACCGTCGGGATTGTTATCTCGTATCGCTATCTCTTTCGTCCTCTCAGCGCGCCGAGCGACGATCTAAGTTTGGCGCTGCGCGTCGAGGATAAGTATCCGGCGCTCAACGACGCGCTGGCCAGCACGGTGCAATTCTTGGAGCGCGACCAATC
Organism: Planctomycetota bacterium; assembly: GCA_021807595.1. Classification (GTDB taxonomy): domain Bacteria; phylum Planctomycetota; class Planctomycetia; order Gemmatales; family Gemmataceae; genus JAJPHU01. The sequence continues at coordinate 7,467 of JAKBCS010000031.1, forward strand.
GGCGACCTCGTCGTCGACGGCGCTCGAGCGCGAAGCGGTGAAATTCGCCTTGGGCCGCGCCGCGGGTTGCGATTTTCTAGGGGTGGTCGACAAGCGAGGCGTTCGGTGGGCCGGTCTATCCGGCGGCGCGTTCGTGGCACTGACCTTGACCCTGATCTTCTTGTCGCCTCGCTTGGCAGCGACGGCGTTCTTGCGACTGGCGCATCCGTTTGGCGGCATCGATTGGCCGAAGAAGACACAACTGGTTCTCGACGAGCCGAGGCTGCGGATCGGTCGCAACGAGGGGTTCGAGGTGCGCGGTCGAGTATCCGGCGTCATTCCGCCGCAAGCCACGGTCGTCTTTCGCTTCGAGGGTTTTTCCAATCTCGTCCATCACTGCGACATCAAAGTGGACGAGCAGGGTTCCGGTCAATTTCAGACCCATCTCTCACCGGGACAAGTGGAGCGTAACTTTCGCTTCCATGTGAAGGCTAACGACGCGGTCAGTCCAGAATATGCTATCGCTGTGCTAGCTCCGCCGACCTTGACGGCGTTGGAGGGCAATCCATCCCCGCAAGTGCATCTCACCTACCCCGCCTATACTCAGCTGCCCTCTCCGGAGACGTTGTCGCCGGGCAACGGCAACATCGACATGGTTGCCGGTACCGTCGCGCGGCTGCGGGCGCGCGCGGATCGCCCGCTTCGCCGCGCCTGGATCGAGTTCCAACCCGAAGTGGGGGATGTCGAGCTGGCCGATCTACTTACCGGCATCGACGGGAGAAAACCTTGGTGGGAGAGCGTGCCCGCCGTTCTCGACGACGACCGCCAAACCTTCGCGCTTGAGTTTACGCCCACTCGAACCGGCAACTATGTCTTGCACTTCGAGGACGAAACGGGCTTGAGCAACAATCGCCTTTTTGAGCTTCGCGTGGAGGACGACCCCGCGCCGACGGTTCGTCTCGAACGCCCCTCGCCGTCACGCGACATACTACAAGTGTTGCCGGAAGCCGAATTGCCGCTGGAGTTGATTGCCGACGATCCCCGCTATGCCGTTCGCTCGGTGTATCTCGAATATCGAACTGGCCGCGATGAGCCGTGGCGACGCCTGTATTTGTACGAACCCGCCGACGGTCCCGCGGCGCTACTGTCGCCTTGGACCGGCGCGGCCTTTCTCGCCGCGCCCGCACTGCCGGCGCGTCCACGACGCTTCGATTTTCACCAAAAACTTTCTTTGAAGTCGCTGTGCCGAGCTGGCGGCGGCTCCTTGAAGGAAGAAGACAACGTGTTCCTGCGCGTCTGCGCCGACGACTACGACGATGTCTCGCCGGACAAAACGCCCGGACGCAGCCCGGAAGTCGAATTGCGCATTGTCGGCCGCAACGCGCTGGAAATCGTTTTCAATCGAGAACAGGCCGCCATTCAACAAGAGTTGGTGCGCGCGCGAGAACAAGAGCGTGAAGCGATCCGAAAAGTCGCCGAAGTCGAAAATCGTCTCAAGAAGGGCGAGAAGCTTACCGAGGCGGATCGAGAAAAGCTGCTGCAAGCCGAGAAATCTCAGCTCCAAATCCGCGAGCGCATTGGCGGCGAGAAGGAGGGGCTGCGCTCGGACGTGAAGCGCGTCCTCGACGGGCTGAAACAAAACGGCCTGGACAAATCCGCCGCTCAAGAGCGCATGACCGACGTGGCCCGCGAGTTGAATCGCCTGGCGGAAAACGAACTGCCACAGATCGAACCGCGGCTGACCGAAGCGCGGCAGCTGGCCGAGCAACTCGAAGAAAAAGCTCGTGAGGAGCGCAAAAAGCAACTCGAAGCGCGCGCCAAGGAGGCGGAGAAAGAGGCAACCGTGTCGGAACAGATGGCCGAGCGGCGCGAGCGCGAAGCTGCCGATTCCGAGAAGAAAGCCGAACGCAGCGCCACCGAAAACGAAAAGACGCGCGAGATGCAAGAAGCGAAAAGGCAGCACCAACGAGCCGATGAATTACGCCAACAGGCCAAAGAATTACACCGACAGGCCATCGGAGATCGACGAGACGCCCAACGGGCACCCGATCCGGACAAGCCGCGCCGGAACCTCGCCGATGCACGCAGGTCGCAAGAGGAGGTCGAAAAGACCATCAACGATCTGTTAACGCGCCGTTTGGAGCCGTGGACCAGTTCGCACGAAATCAAGGGCGAGGCCAATCGGCTTCTCGAAGAACAGAAACGGCTGCAATCCGAGAGCGAAAAACTGAACGAGCGAGAACAGAAAGAAGGAGCCGCCGGCAAAATGCCGTCGGAATTGACCGAGCCACAGCGAGCCGAGTTGGAGAACCTTCGAGACGGCCAACGAAAGCTAGAAGAGCGGACCCGGCAATTGTTGGAGAAGATGGTGCGCGTCGCCGATGGACGCGAGGAAAAAGATCCGGAGACGGCCCGGGAATTACACGAAGCGGCCAAGGAGGCTCAGAAAGACAACCTCGTCGATTCGCAGCGCGAGGCGCGGGCGCGGATCGAGCAAAACAACTTGAACGGTGCGAGAGAGAAGCAACAAGACGCGGAACGCGATCTCAAAAAGTTGGTGAAGAACCTGGAGGACCGCCGCGAGGCCGAATTGGATCGCTTGGCCAAGAAATTGCGCGAGAAAGAAAAAGAGTTGGCCGACCTGGTGCAAGAGCAGGAACAGCTGAGGAAGAAGACCAAGGAGGCCGACCAGATTGGAGATCCGGGCAAGCGCGAGGAAGAACTGAAGCGCTTGGCGAAACGGCAACAAGAGCTGAGGAAAAAGACCGAGGACATGGTTCGCCAACTGACGCGAATGCGGGCGTCGCGGGCCGGACAATCGCTCGCTGCGGCCGGCGAGCAGATGGCGGGAGCGGGCGAGCGGATGAACGACGGACAAAAGGGTGAGGACGAACAAGCGGAGACCTTAGAACGTCTCAATGAGGCGCAGCGCGAATTGCAGCGGGCGCGCAAGGATGCGGAAGAAGAACTGGGACGCGAACAAATAACACGTTTAGCCGATCTCATTCGTCCCTTAAAGGAAAGACAAGAAGCCTTTAACGCCGACGCCACCCGTACACAGGAACGCGTCCAACGCAAGGGCAAGTGGGATCGCGCCCTTCGCGGCGATTATCTACGCAAGAGCGAGGCCCAGAAGGGGCTGGGCGCGGAGACGTTGGAATTGGCCGAGAAACGCCTTGGCCACGCGCCGGTCTTCGCTCGGCTCATGCGCCGCGCCGGAGAGGCGATGAACGATGCCGGCGAACGGATGAACGCCGTCGCCAAGGAACCCGTCGATCCCAAGGAGTTGCCGGACGCTCCGACGGCTCGGCTTCAACAGACGGCTCTACGACGCTTGACTCAAGTGGTCGATGCCTTGAAGGAAGCCGCCGAAAAAATGGAGTTGGCCAGAAACGACGCTGGAGGCGGCGGCGAGGGAGGCGAAGGCGGGGAAGGAGCGGGACGCAACGCGCCTCCCAGCGACGGTATCCCGCCGCTGGCGCAGCTCAAGCTGCTGCGCGAGTTGCAGAAAGACATCAACCTAAGAACGACGACGTTCCGCAAGGAGCATCTCGATCTGAAAGACATCGCCGAAAAAGATCGGGCCGAATTGGAAGCGATCCGCAAGGATCAACAAGATGTGGCCGAGTTAATCGACGAACTGAACCGCCCTGCGGGAGAACCGGGCGACGCCGAAGGAGAAAAGAAATGAACGGACGTTTATTGTCTCTCTTGTTCGCCGGCTCGATCTTCTGCGCCGGCCTCGTTCTTGCGCAAGATCCGCCCGGCGAGCAGGATCAGCCGCCGGCGCGTTTGAAGAAAAAGAAGCCGCGCGACGACGACAAACCGACCAAGACCGACGAGACGAAAAAAGACGATAAAAAAGGTGACAAAAAGGATGAAAAGAAGGTCGAGCAGCCCGAACCGGAGCCGGTCACTCCGCAAGAGGAAGAGAAGGAAGTGCTTCAGCGCGTGGTGAAGAACGTCCACACCGTCGGCGACCGCCTGGCCAAAAACGACCTAGGCGAAGCCACCCTGCAAAGCCAGCGAGACATTCTGAAAGATCTGGAATCGCTCATCCAGCGAAATGAGAATCCCGAAAGCGGCGGGGGCGGAGGAGGAGGCGGCGGAGGGGGCGGAGGCGATCAACAAGATCAGAACAATGATAACAACAACGGCGGCGGGGGTCAGAACGACAAGAATCAACGAGGCGGTTCGGGAGCCGAGGGCGGAAAACAAGGGCAGAATCCACAAGGCGGTGGCTCGAGTGGAGGAGGGAAACAAGGAGGCGGCAAATCGAATGGCAAATCGGGAAAAGGCGGCAAAGCCCAGGGTTCCTCCGAATCGGGCGGCAGCGGCAAGTCCGGCGGCAGCGGCAAAACCCAGGGAGCGGGCGGAGAGAATGGCTCCGGAACGAAATCGGGATCGGGAACGCGAGCGGGATCGGGCAAGTCCGGCAGCGGTAAAGAAGGCAACGGCGACAAGCCGGGTGGCAAAAACGGCAAGGGAGGCAACGGCGACAAGCCGGGTGGCAAAAACGGCAAGGGAGGCAACGGCGACAAGCCGGGTGGCAAAAACGGCAAGGGAGGCAACGGCGAAGGAGGGGGTGGACCAGACGACCGCACCCGCGACAAAAGCGCCGATCAATACAAAGATATTTGGGGGCATCTCCCGGAAACGCTTCGCGCTCGGATGGATGCCTACTCGAATCCACAGCCGTTCATGCCCAAATACGACGAACTGATTAAGCGTTACTACCGCACCATCGCCGAACAGGGACGCCGAAAAGGAGAGTGAGTCATGGCGACGCGCCGTCAATTCCTGTCGCGTTCGGGACTGGCATTTTTGGGGGCGGCCGGTACCTGTTTCGCCCTACCGGGCGACAATCGAGAGGAAGGCGAAGGCCGCCGAGCCGTCCCCGATGGTTCCGCTTCCAAGGGCATGGTAACCGCCAAGGCCGACGAAGCGATCGATCGCGGGCTGGCCTATTTGAGCGCGCGCTCGAACCTACAAGGCGGTTACGGTACCGGGGGATACACCGGCAATGTGGCCGTCACAAGCCTGGCTGCACTGGCTTTCATGGCCCACGGCGACATGCCGCATCGGGGACCGTATGGCCGGATTATCACCAACGCCTTGAAGTTCATCCTCGCCAACGAAAACCGCGACGGTATCCACCCGGGTTTTCTGCACAATCCCAACGGCTCACTGCACGGGCCGATGTACGGCCACGGCTTCGCCACGTTGTTTTTAGCCGAAGTGTTCGGCATGGTTCACGACAAATCACTGCGTAAGGATCTCGACAGCGCGCTGCACCGCGCCGTCAAATTGATCCTCGATAGCCAAAACAAGGAAGGGGGATGGCGCTACAATCCCGGCAGTCCTGACGCCGACATCTCGGTGACTATCTGCCAGATTATGGCCCTGCGTGCCGCTCGCAACGCTGGTATCTTCGTGCCCCGCTCCAAAGTGGACAAGTGTGTCGAATACGTCAAGGGCTGTCAGGATCGCCTCGGCGGCTGGTTCCGGTACATGCGTTTGGCGGGTGGCGGAGGCGGTGGCCAAGGTTTTGCGCGCACTGCCGCGGGCGTCTGCGCGTTGTACAGCGCCGGCATCTATGAGGGTCGCGAGGTCGAGTCGGGTCTGGCGTTCCTACGGCGTTCTCGGCCTGCGGTCAACGGTTTCGGCAAGCCCGACATGCACTATTTCTATGGGCATTACTACGCCGTGCAGGCTATGTGGACGGCGGGCGGACGCTTCTGGTCCGAATGGTATCCGGCCGTCCGCGACGAACTGATCGCTCGGCAAGCCGTCGATGGCTCGTGGTCCGATCAGATTTGCACCCATTACGCCACCGCCATGGCCTGCATCATCCTCCAAATGCCGAATAATTATCTGCCCATCTTGCAGAAATAGGAGACAAGGCAACGACCGCAAGCCCCGACTCTACGATCGCGAGCCGAGCAAAATCACGGCCGAACGGGGCGACATGATATAGTGATCCGACGGTTTCAGGACTACGGCTTCGCGTTCCTCTACGATGTCCTCCGGCGACGACAGACTGGTATCGACCAAGCGTTTCCAGTGGCCGTGACACATCGGCAGTTTGAAGTGCTGGCTCTCCCAATGCGAATTGAAAATGACATATAAATCGGGATGAGCGTGCCCGCGGCGCAAGTGAAAGGCTAACGTGCGCGAGTGCCCGGTCCAATCCGGCTCGCCAACTTTGACACCGTGCCAATCGACGCGGTCCACAAATTGTTCTCGGCTCAGTGTGAAGTAATTCTTGCGGAGAGCAATCATCATTCGGGTGAAGCGTGTAAGCCCCGCGTTTTTCTTCAACAGCGTCCAATCGACCCAAGAAATCTCATTGTCTTGACAGTAGGCATTATTGTTGCCGCGCTGGGTGCGCGCGAACTCGTCGCCCATGAGGAGAAACGGAACCCCCTGCGAAATCAGCAACATGGTGAAATAATTGCGCATCTGCCGCTGGCGCACGGCATTGATAGACTCGTTGTCGGTCGGTCCTTCGTGGCCGTAGTTGCAACAGTATCCTGCGTCCCAGCCGTCGCGGTTGTTTTCCCCGTTGGCTTCGTTGTGTTTACCGTTGTAGCCGACGAGATCGTGCATCGTGAAGCCGTCGTGGCAGGTGATGAAATTGACGGAATGATTGGACGGGCGAGCGGCATCGCCGTAGAGATCGAGACTTCCACAAATCCGCTTGGCGACACATGCGGTGGCTCCAGCATCGCCGCGAATGAATCGGCGCACGTCGTCGCGGAACATGCCGTTTAGCTCGGCCCAACGGCCCCAACTGGGAAACTTGCCCATGCGCGACAGCCCCGCAGCGTCCCACGCCTCGGCGATCAATTTCACTCCGGACAGCAGCGGATGTTCGGCGATGTGATGGAGGAGTGGAGGATCGTCGAGGACTTGACCGTTCGCTCCGCGCGAGAGAATGGCGGCGAGATCGAAGCGGAAGCCGTCGACGTGCATCTCCGTTACCCACTCGACTAGACTATCGAGGATGTGATCGCGCACGAGGGGATGATTGCAGTGGAATGTGTTGCCGCAGCCGGAGAAATTATAATAGCGTCCCTCCTTGTCCAGCAAATAGTATTGCGAGTTGTCCAATCCGCGATAGCTGAGCGTAGGACCGTTCTCGTTGCCTTCGGCAGTGTGGTTGTAGACCACGTCGAGAATGATTTCGAATCCCGCCTTATGAAACGCCCTGACCATCTCCTTGAACTCGCGCACCTGTTGGCCCGCGACGGCTGCATAAGCGGCCTTGGGAGCGAAAAAAGACAAGGGCGAGTAGCCCCAATAATTGAACAGGATTTCTCCCGTCGACGGATTGCGGCGCGCGTGTTCGAACTCGTCGAACTCGAACACCGGCATCAGTTGTACCGCCGTCACGCCGAGCGATTTCAAGTAAGGGATCTTCTCGATCAACCCCAGATAAGTGCCGGGACGATCGACGCCAGCCGAATCGTGCCGGGTGAAGCCGCGCACATGCAGTTCGTAGACAATAGTGTGCGACATGGGAGTTCGGGGCGGCATATCGCCTTGCCAATCGAAATGACTCTCCACAATGCGACTGCGGCGCGTCAACCGTGCGGAGGGCTGACCGGGCGGCGTGTCGTATCGACCCCAACAACTATTGCCGCTCAGCGCGCGGGCATAGGGATCGAGTACCACCACCGACGGATCGAACCGATGCCCAGACTTCGGCGCGTTGGGGCCGTCCACGCGATAGCCGTAGAGATAGTCGGTACGCAGATTCTGTACGAAGATGTGCCAGACATCGCCGGTTCTATTCGTGGCGGGATCGAGTGGGATCTCGGCGATGGGTTCTTCGCGCCCCTCGCGGAATAGTACCAATCGAACGGCCTGTGCGTGGCGTGCGAAAACGGCAAAGTTGACGCCATCGGCTTGTGGCGTAGCGCCAAAAGGACGACAACAACCGCGCCGCGTCGAAAATCGCGGAGTCGGTGGAGCCAGCCTCGAAGCCGACAGACTTTGCCCGCGCTCTTGTTTCAGTAGCGAAGATACGGTGACTTGGCCGAGCATGGCAGACCCCGTGGGATGGGCGGAGTATTCGGCGGCCCCTCGCGCGCCGCTCCCGATTGTCTTATCGGAAATCATAGGTCGGGAAGATCGGAGGCTCGCCGTCAAATTTCTCGGTCGAGGTCGCTCCAAATCCCCCAAACCCTTTGAATGGTGACCCGTTTTCCGCATGGGGCGATAAACCGGGGTGTTGCCGTAACCTGGACTGATTGCGTCGATTCTTCGGCTCGACCCTGGAGATCGAGTCTTTACCATGAAAGCGGCGGCGAAGACAACACGGGTCTGTCTAACTAGATGTGCGGCGCACCCCGGCGCGACCTGTCGAGTTCGTGCCCGCGAACCGGCAACGCAAGCTGTCGGTTCGCCTATTCGGAAGCGAACAGCTGATAATCGAGTTTGGGAAAGATTGCATCCATGTATTCGAGCGCTTGCAGGCTCGCGGCATCGATTTCGCGCCGGTCGAGGCGCGTCAGCAGATCGTGGAAGCGATGGAGATGCTCGTGAAAGCGCCGTTTGGCGTATTGCTCGGTGGTGCCATTCGTGATGATGAACGGCCAATCGGAGGCTTGGGCCAACATCAATTCCCGTCCCGCCTGGCGCAGCGCGCGATCTTCGACACTTCCCAGCGAGACGAAAGGCCGTTCGCGCACCGTTTGCCTCATACGCGCGGCCGCTTCGTGCAACGGTCGCCACATCCATTCGGTTTTCGGATTGACCCAATGTTCGCTGTAGCCGTTGCGTCCCCAACTGCTCGCCGACGGCATGGACTTTTGCTGCACCGGATAGGCGTTGAGGTAAGCGGCCGGCGTGGACATTTCCAGGTCGCCTCCCGACGCCAATTCGCGGAGGACGTGATAGATCCATTGCGGGCCTTCAAACCACCAATGACCGAATAACTCGGCGTCGTAGGGAGATACGATGACGGCGGGAAACGGCATGCCGCCGCCGGCGCGGCGCGCTTGCTCGCGGCAGCGCTGGGCGAAATCGCGCGCGTGCCGCCGCGCCGTCTCCTCGCTCCAGTCGGGATTATAAAGAGCTTTATGATCCGTTTTGCCCGTGATGCGATGGTACTTAATGCCGGTGTTTTGACGGATGCCGGGGGCGTATTGGTAGGGTGCGAGATACGTCTGATCGAGATCGAAGCCGATGTCGCGGTAGTATTCGCGATAATTGGGATCGGCTGGGTAGCCTACGCTGGTACTCCAGACGAGTTTGGAAGTCATGGCATGACGGCCGAAGGCGGCCACGCCGGACGGACAATAGACCGGAGCGTGAACGCCGAACTGCGGCGCGGGTTCGGCATGTTCGATACCGTGCCCGTCCACCAGAAAATAGCGTATGCCGGCTTGGGCCAATACTTCGTCCAGTCCGGGATAATACGCGCATTCGGGAATCCACATGCCCTTGGGCTTGAGGCCGAAAATGCGCGCGTGTTCGTCCACAGCGGTGAAGATCTGCGCCTTGACGGCGGCCGGCTCGGCGTTCAGGAGAGGCAGATAGCCGTGCGTACCGGCGCAGGTAATCAATTCCAGATTGCCGGACTCGGCGTACTGCTGAAAAGCCGACACCAACCGCGTGCCGCAGCGATCGACGAAGATCGACCGCGCCTCCTCGAACAAACGGCGATACATCTGAGCCAAGGCGTGAACGTCCGGCCAATCCTTGGTCCGCTCGCACTCCTTCTCGGCCAGTTGCAACGACAGATCGAGATGGCGGAGACAGCGCTGGCGCAGCAGCGCGTCTTCCATCATGTTCGCCAAGGTCGGCGACACGGACAGCGTCAATTGGAAGGGGACGTTCTCCGCTTTCAGCCGGTCGAAAAACTTGATGAGAGGAATGTACGTCTCGGAGACGGCCTCGAAGAACCAGCGCTCTTCCAGAAACCGCTCGTGTTCTGGATGGCGGACGTAGGGCAAGTGGGCGTGCAACACCAACAACAGGCAACCGTTCGGCATAATACTCCTCAAAGTTGTTCGGTATCGGTATCGGAAAGGGGAAAAGATTAGCAGTTGGCGCTCCCTTACCGTTTTCGATGCCCAATCCCGAACTCGGTCATTCACGAGCGGGGACACCCATCAGCTGTTCGATTTGCTCGGCGACATTGTTCCACCCGAAGCGTTCTTCGAGTTTATCGTGTCCCTTTCGGCCTAGGGAGACGCGGAGGTCGGCGTCGTACAGCAGACGTTCGATGCCCCAGACCAAGCTTTGCTCGACGGAATAGACGAGCAGGCTGTCCTTTTCGTGTTCGAGCAATCCCGGCGCGGCCTGGTGGGTGGCGACGACGGGGCGTTGGGCGGCCCAGGCGGCTTGAATGGGCCACCACGGCGTCGCCTCGCGGCTCGGCGCGGCCACGATGTCGGCGGCTTCGATTAGTTCGTGCAACGCTTGGCCGACGACGCTGCCAGGGAAACGAATGGCATGATCGAGCAAGAGATAGCGCGAGTAGACGCGCAGCGTCCAATAGGTCGCCCCGTCGCCGACGAGGATTAGCCGCGCCTGCGGATGGTTCCGCAACACGACCGGCATCGCCTTGACTAGAAGATCCGGACCGTAACGCTCGCTAAAGTCGCCAACGAAGAGAATCGTCGGATCGATGGGACCTACTTGATAGCGGGCTTTGATTTGTCCGGCGTCGATTGAGGGCGCGAACTGTTCGACGGGAAACGGTTGGCGAGCGGTGGTTACTCGCGCGGCACACTCCGGAACCCAGAAACGTGCCACCTCGACCACGGACGGCTCCTGCGCCAGGATCACTTGCGCCTCGTGTAGAGCGTTCATCTCGATTTCGTTGATGCGCTTGCTGATGTCGGAGGTCATGTCGCTGCGTTGACGCTCTAACGAACTCAGCGCGAAAATCGTCCGGTTGTTTTTCAGTCCCCGCAGCAAGCTGAGCGCTCCCGCGCCGGACCACTCGTAGCCCATGAGGGTAACATGCGGACTGCCGCCGGGAAATTGGTGCAAGAAGGCGTTGGCGGCTCGGCTGGTGTATTCTTGGACGCGGGCGGCCAGATCGTCGCCTTCTATTTCGCCCACCGGATGTTCGTGCAGATCGGGAATCGTCGAGCCGGAGGAAATCGGTGCGAATAGATGAACGGAGATTTGCCGCCGCGCCAAAGCGGTGACGGCCTTGAGAACGGATTGACCGATGGGAGTGTTGGGAGGCTCCCAACAGAACACGGCGAGGACGGGACGAGCATCGTCGGGCGCGAGGGCGGGTGTCTCGATCCGAGCCGGCGGAGTGATCCGCTTCATTCTTCGTTTATCTCGCTTCACTCGCGTTCCGTTGCGCGTAGTTTGGCCGTTTGGGACGGGGCCTCCGTTCTCCGTGCTACGGCCGATGTCACTCGAATGTCCATTATCCGCGATGACTCCATTATCGGTCGTGGAGCGGCGGTTGGCAAGCGCCCTGCCGATTTCTTCGGCAGCGAGGACGCTGGCGGGGCGGTCGGTAGGTAAAAGGGTTGGCTCGCCGTTAAGGTTTCTCGGAATCATGGGGAGTTCTCCTCTCGCCGGTCTGCCGGCATCCGCTCGCTAGAGCCTCGTCCTCGTCAAATCGGGAAATCGTTCGGCACACAGTTCCAGATACAGCTGGGCTACGTCGCTCCAGTTCCGTATCGAACCTTCGTGCCTTTGGCCGTTGCGCCCCATCCGTTCGGTATGCGTTGCATCGCTGAGCAGGCGATCCAGCGCCCAGACCATCGATCCGGGATTGTCGTAAGTAAGCAGACCGTTCACTTCGTGGCGAATCAAATACGCGGGCCCGCCGTGGGTAGTGACGACGGCCCGGCCGGCCTTGCGGGCCAAATCGACGACGGCGTCGTCGAAAGGTAGCCGGCAGCGGGATGGCAGGATCATTGCCTCGGCGGCACGAACGAGGCGCGTCACCTGCGGGCCTTCGCGGTGTCCCAACAGACGCACGGCGAAGGCGATGCCGAGCTGGTGCGCGCGATGTTCGAGCGAACCGTGAAGACTACCCGCGCCGACGAACGCCAGACGCAGATTGCCGTGCCGACGAAGCGCCGCCGGCAATGCTTCAACCAACAGATCGACCCCGGCCGCATGTTCCAACGGGCCGACGTAGAGGATCAAGCGATCGAGGGGGCCGACGCCAATTTCCCCCTTGACGTGTCCGTAATCGAGCGGGCAGTCCCATTCGTTAGCGAGGCGTCCCTCCATCGGAAAGGAACAGACGCGCGCATCGTCCACGCCCAATTCGGCGGCGAGGCTATCCCGCAACCATTCCGGCGTGAGAATGCAAGGCATCGGCCGGGCGACGCTACGCTCGGCCTCTTCGACGGCGCGCGACTGCGGAACGGGTGTCGCGCCGTTGCGCCGCGTCGATTCCAGGGAGGTCAGCGACAAGACCCGCGGCAGACGCGACCTCGAGCCGATGAACCCCGTCTGCCATTCGTGGTGGTGCAACAGATCGAACGGAGGCGCTTGGGCCAGATGCTCTTCGAGGCGGCGTGCAAAGGCCTGCGCCGCTGCTATCGGCGAACCGTTGGTGCGCAGCGGCACCGTATGGTAGCGAACGCCTTCCTCGATCCGAACCGGCTGAGCCGTATCGGCAGCGGTGAAGATATGGATTTCGTGTCCCAGCTCCCGTTGGCATCGGCTCAGTTCGCGGACGAATGCGGGCTGCTGTCCGTCTTCGCCTTTGAAGGTGAAATAGGCAATACGCAAGCCTTGGCGCAGCCTCGGCCGGCGCATTTCGCGGAGAAAACGCTCTTGTTCCCAGACGTTGCCCGCCGGCTCGATCCGCCCGCGTTCGTCCACATAGAGGGCATCGTGCGAGCGCTGGGACGACCATCGATCTCTTCCGAAGGACGCGCTTCCCGAGCGCGCGGCGGGTAAGAATTCACCGCTGCGGAGGAGGAAGCCGACCTCGGCGATTTGCGTGGTGCCGGCGCGAGGCAGCTGAAAGAAACGCTGCCCGCACAGACTCGGCAGCGTCTCGTCTTGAATGCGATGGGCGTTGAATCCCGTAAATTGGATATAAGAGACATCGTAAAGGCGCACGACGAGTCGGCAGTTTTGCCAAGTCGCGCCGCGCCGGCGGGCGGTTTCGTCCACCCATTCTTGTCGGATGCGCCAGTGAACGAACCCCTGCGTTGGCGCGACCGCGGCAAGCCCGGCATGATTTACTTTGGGGACGAAGGGTTCCGCCGCGCTCCGTTCGCCGATTTCCCAGGCGAGGCGACGCAGCGACTCGGCGTCGAGGGGAGACGTTGCCGTCGTCGGCAACTCCCTCTCCGCCTGCGACGAGGCGACTTCTTCATCCCAGCAAAGGGGTGCAGGCGAGACGCATTCGATGAAACTTAGGCTGGGGTTATCCATGAGATTTTGAGCATCCATTCTAAGAGGATGAAAAGCGGGCTTTTCTGTCGGCGTGCCGCGCCGGCAAGAGGTTCCTTGCCTGCGTGGCACGCCGACACGTCCAAAATCGGGTAACGCCGTTTAGGCGACGCTGGCATAGACGGCTTCGGTCTGTCCGGCGATGCGATCCCAGCTGAAGGCCGCTTCGACGGCGGCACGGCCGTTGTGCCCCATCCAGTTGCAGCGGCCATGATCGGCGAGCATCGTGCCCAAACCCCAGGCTACCGAATCCGGCGTATCGTCCACTTGCAGACCGTTGACGCCATGCCAAACGAACTCGGCGGGGCCGCCGCGCTTGGTACTCACGACCGGCTTGCACGCCGACCAGCCTTCGAGAATGACAATGCCAAACGGTTCGTTGCGGCTCGGCACCGCCACCACGTCGCACGCCTTGAACAGATCGTGCAGTTCTCGACCGCGGCGGTCGCCGAGGATGCGCAACGCACCGGCCACCCCCAGGTGATGGGCCAATCCGCACACCTCGTTTCGCATGTGCCCATCCCCGGCAAAGACGAACTTGACATTGGGATAGAAGCGGAGAACATGCGGCATGGCTCGAACGAGAATGTCCGGCCCTTTTTGTACGACCATGCGGCCGACGAAGAGGACGGTGGGATCGAGCGGCCCGATGGCATAGCGGCGTTTGACATCGCCGGCGTCAATCGAGTAATCGAACGTGCGGGCATTGACGCCGTTGTAAACGACGGCGGTTTTGTGATCGGGACATTGATACAGCCAACGAATTTCGTCGCGGAGTTGATTGGACACGGTGATGACGCGATCGGCGCAGTAGGTTCCGTGGCGTTCGTGGTCTTGGATGCGCGGAGATTGTCCTCCGAAAAATTGGTTGCCGTTGCGACCGTACTCCGTCGAGTGCATGGTTAGCACCGCCTTGCGTCCTCGGCCATCTTTGATCCACACCAGAGCGTTGGAGGCCAGCCAATCGTGCGCATGCACGATGTCGAACCGGCCGATATGATCTTCCACGGCGCTAAACTCGTGGACGAAAGCTCGGCACATATTATTTATTTCATCGACAAAGTTGGGATTGAGCGGAAAGCTACAACGATGATAGTGAACGCCGTCGATGCGGTCGTAGGGAGGCTGTTGCTGTCCCCGACGGGTGAAAATGTGGACTTCATGGCCGCGACGATCGAGGGCCGCAGCCAACTCCGTCACATGGACTCCCACTCCACCGACGGCGATGCCGTGCAGCGCCTCCCACGAAAACAAAGCAATCTTCACTTCTCATCTCCAAGTTGCTCCGCATCCGTGCGCGATAGTGCTTCCTGGCCCGCTAAGGGTCGCCCCCGTGTGCTGGCCTTCCATCCGGCCAGGAGAGAGAACACACGATGACTAAACGATTTCTACTCGCTCCACGACGATTGCTATTACGCCGTTACTCTCGAACTCTCTTCTCTCCCCCCGCAAAAAGCGGTGAGAGGAGTCTCAACCTACTCTTCTTCAAGCAACAAAGATGCCAAAAGCCGATCTTTCGCGTAAGTTGGCCGTCCTTTGCAAACACCCATTCGATCGACACGACCCGCCTTGTGAGGGAAGGGACAACCCCCTCGTTTCATCGCCTGACTCTTGGGCATGTTTGCTGGACTTCCGGGCAAAAGCGGCATTTCAATAGTAATGGACCGCCTCCCTCCGCATAAGGGGCGAGCGGAGGCCGCGAGACAAAGTGGTACGATCGAATACCACGGTCGGTGACGGGAGATCAAACCGCGCCTTGCGGTGATCGCCGGCGTTCCGTAGCATGTGCGGGGTAGCGTGTCTCTATCTCCCTGGCAGCCGGTGAGCGAAATCCATCATGTCCAAGAAGCCATTGACTCCCGCGATATTCCAAAAGGAGCGACGGAAATCGCGTCCGGGGAGAGAGCTTTCTCTCCCTTCAAACATTTTCCATCTAACAAACAATAGGGATTCTGGACCGAGTGTCAAGGGGGCGAGGACAATTCGTGGATACGCTTTCGTCGTGGCCGTCGCCGCGTTGGCAGTGTCGATCGCCTCGCTTGAAGCCGAGGAGCCGGACGTGCCTGTTTTCGTCGCGGCGAGGGCGAACGGTCTCGAGGTGAAAGGAAGGTTGCGCGCCTTGGAGATCGATTGGTCGGCGCGCGTCGGCGAGAACGAAGAGACGCGAATCGACGGCGCTCAACTCGTCTCGCTGCGCCGGTTCCACCTGCCTTTACCGCCTCCACCGTCGGAGGATCATTTTCTCTTGGCCAATGGCGACTGCATTCCGTTTCAACAATTGCGACTCGCCGAGGAGAAGTTTTCCTTCCGTCACCCCCGACTTGACGGAGGCAAGGAGACTTCCCTGCCGATGGCCGCCGTCGCCCTATTATGGCACGATGCGCCCGCCAAAACACTCGATGCCGAGATGCTTTATCGTCGTCTCCGCACCGGCAAGAGGACGCGCGACGTAGTGTGCCTGCTCAACGGCGATACCGTGGCCGGAACCCTGATCGGTATGGACAAAGGGAACATCGAAATTGAAGTGGAGAAACGGCGCGTCGCGCTGAAGCGAACCCAATTGGCCTATCTCGCCTTCAACACCGAATTGACCGAATCGCCACAACCCAAGGGCGCTTTCGCTCGCTTAACGCTTACCGACGGTTCCCGCATGACGCTGACATCCGCCACCTCCGATGCCGCGACGCTGACGGCAACCACCGTGTTCGGCGCGCGCCTGAGCGCGCCCCTAACCGACACGGCGGCGCTCGATCTCTTCGGCGGCCGCTGTAGCTATCTCTCCGATCTCAAAGAAGGCAAATACGAATTTCAGCCCTATCTCGATGCGGATTGGCCATTCGCGGTCAATGGCAACGTCGCCGAGCATCCGCTGCGCCTGGGCGGTTCCACTTACGACAAAGGCATCTCCATGCACAGCCGCAGCCGCCTGAGTTACGCGCTCAACGGAGCGTATCGCCGCTTCGAGGCCGTGGCCGGATTGGACGACTTCGACGGACGCCACGGAAATGTGCGCCTCCGCGTGTTGGCCGACGGCAAGCCACTGATCGACCGCGCCTTAACTGGACGCGACGGAGCAATGCCCATTCGTTTGAGTGTGGAGGGCACGCGCACATTGACCTTGGAGGTCGATTTCGGCGAAAACGGCGATGTGTGCGACGTAGTGGATTGGTGCGATGCCCGACTTCTCAAGTAAGGAGTCCGATGAACCCGAAGCCACGGGATGAGGGAGACAACCTTTGAGCTATTTCCTGCTCTCTTTCGCTACCTCTTCCACGCGCCGCAGCACCCGCAGCAGATTGCCGCCGAGAATCTTCAATATATCATCCTTTTTGTATCCTCTATTGAGCAATTCTTGCGTGATGTACGGATAGCAAGATACGTCTTCGAGTTGTTTGGGCACGCTGTTGATGCCGTCGAAGTCGGAGCCGATGCCGACGCGATCGATACCGGCGACCTTTACGATGTGTTCGATGTGATCGACAACGGTATGCACGCTGCCGGTCGGGATGGGATGCTCCTTGCGATACTGTTCGAGTGCGGCGCGGAACTCCCGTTCGTCGGGATATTTCTTTTGCAATTCGCGCGCTCTTTGGAACATATCGCGTGTCATGCGCGCCCCTTCCGGCACGATGAAGCCGGAATAGAAGTTGACCATGACCACGCCGTCGTTCTTCTTCATCAGTCGCAGCACATCATCCGGCACGTTGCGCGGATGGTCGGCAATGGCGTAGGCGGACGAATGCGAGGCGATCGCCGGAGCGCGGCTGACCCGCAGCGCATGGCGCATCGTTTCCGCCGAGACGTGCGAGATGTCCACCAACATGCCCAGACGATTCATTTCGCTCACCACCTGTTCGCCGAATTCCGTCAGCCCGTGGTGGCGAGGAACGTCCGTTGCCGAGTCCGCCCAATCGAGCGTCTCCGAATGCGTCAACGTCATGTAGCGAACGCCCAAGGCGTAAAGCATGCGCAGCACGCCCAACGAATTATCGATCGAATGGCCGCCTTCGACCCCGATGAGCGAAGCGATCTTTCCTTTCTTGCGAATGCGAAGAATATCGTCGGCGGTATAGGCCATCTCAAAAGTATCGGGATAGGCGGCAACCATGCGCTTGACGACATCGATCTGTTCGAGGGTCAAGCGGACAGAAGTGCCTTTCTTGGCCGTGTCCGCCGGGACGTAGGCCGACCAGAACTGCGCGCCCACCCCACCTTCCAGGAGCCGCGGAATGTCGGTGTGCAAACCCAGCTTTTTTTGCGATTGGCGCAAATCGATTTTGCGGAAGGACAAATCGCTCTTTTCGCGGAACTGCCACGGCAAATCGTTGTGGCCGTCGATAAGCAGCGCCTCGCGGTGGATGCGCAGAGCTTCGTCGGTCAGCTTCACGGGGGCGCGAGATTTCGGAGGTAAATAGGTGGATTTCTTTTCTTCGGCGGACCCAGCTTCGAGCAGGAGTCCGGCTACGGAGAAGAAACATAATCCAGAGAACCAGGGAATCATTCGCTTCATCGGTGAAGTACCTGAAAAATAGTCGAGCGATTATAAGAGAAATCGAGGAGTAATGTTTTGTCTGCCGTGCAGGACGGGGAGAAGTTCGATAATGTCGATGAGATCGATTTCGGCTCGATCCGATCGCCTTATTTGTGGCATGGGACGGCATCCTGCTCTTGTTCCTGTTGGAGTCGAAGGACGGCTTTAGCCTTGATCTTCACCGTGTCCAAAGGAGCTACCTCGCCGCGCTCTGCCTGCTGAATGCCCACATCGAGCATCGCCCGCAATTCGTCGCGCTTGACTTTGTACGAGAAATGGCGGTCGCGCATTGACCACAGCGCGTCGCGGACAATCTCCTCGAAGGTGTTGTATACCTTCTCGTCGATCAACTCCTTCACCAGGTCTTGGAGTTCCGGCGGCAAGTGTTCCTGCATGATTCATCTCCTCTCTTCAACAATCCTCTCAGCAGCGTAACCGCGCTGGCTGAAATTGTCCAGCCGCGCATCACCCGGCAGCTTACGCTGCCGATTCGCCAACATGACGCCGAGGACCGAAGAAATGATACAGCACCGGCAGCACCATCAGGGTCAACAGGGTGCTGCTGAGGACGCCGCCGATCACCACGGTGGCCAAGGGACGCTGCACCTCGGCACCCACGCCGGTGCTGAGCGCCATCGGCACGAAGCCGAGACTCGCCACCAAGGCCGTCATCAACACCGGACGCAAGCGCGTGAGGGCCGCCTCTTCAATGGCCTTATCCAACGGTGTCCCGCGCTCGCGCAGCTGGCGGATAAATGTTACCAATACCATACTGTTCAGAACCGATACGCCGGACAGCGCGATGAAACCGACGGCTGCGGAGATGGAGAAGGGGAGACCGCGCGCCCATAGTGCCGCCACGCCGCCGATGCTGGCGAACGGCACCGCGGTGAACACGAGCAGGACATCGGCCAAACGGTTATAGGTGATGTACAACAGCGCGAAGATCAACAGCAGCGCCACCGGAACCACGATGAAAAGGCGATTGCGGGCACGCTGCATATTCTCGAATTGGCCGGCCCATTCTAGGCGATAGCGGCCAACAGGTAGTTTTACCTTGGAGGCGATGCGCCGCTGCGCTTCGGCGACGAAACCGCTCAGATCGGAGTCGGTGACGTTGCATTGCACGGTGATGCGCCGCTGGCTCCACTCGCGCGAAATCTGCGCAGGCCCCTCGACGATTTTCAAATCGGCCAAGCGCGACAACGGCAGACGTTCGCCGGTGAGCGTCGTCAGCGTCAGCGCGCCCAAGGTTTCTCGACTCGAGCGCGCACGTTCGGGCAATCGCACCGCCAAAGGAAAGCGCAACTGTCCCTCGATAACTTCGCCGAGCGGTTTGCCGCCAATCGACTCAATGACATCGAGTACGGCACGGGCGGGGACATTGTAGCGCGCAAGCTCATCTTGCTTGACTTGGATCTGCAAGACGTTCAAGCCGGAAATCTGTTCCACGGCCACGTCGGCGCTATTCGGAACTCTTCGCAGTACGGCCGCGATCCTGTCCGCGGTATCCTTGAGCTTTTCAAAATCGTCTCCGAACAGCTTGATTGCCACCTGCGCCTTGACGCCGGAGGTCATCTCGTCCATGCGCTGCTGAATCGGCTGCGTGATCGAGATGCGTTGGCCGGGCAGATCCTTAAACAGATCGCGGATGCGATCGGCCAACTCTGCTTGGTTCGCGATCGTTTCGCCCGCGCCGGTTTTTGCCGTCCACGATTCGCGCGGCTTCAGCGTCACAAACATATCGGTCTCTTCCGGTCCCATCGGATCGGTGGCGACTTCGGCGGAGCCGCATCGGCTCCACACGCGTTCGATTTCATCGGGAAATTCGGCCAACAGCATTTGTTCCATCAGGGTGTTGTAGCGCAAAGATTCGTCGAGATCGGTGCCGGCCAAGCGGATGATGGATACCACGAACGACCCTTCCGACAATTGAGGTACGGATTCTCCGCCAAGACCCATTCCCAGCAATACGCCCAAGCCCAGCGACCCCAACCCAAATAGTAAAACCGCCGCGCCATGACGAAGGGCCAATCGCAAAAGCGGTGCGTATAGCCAACGAGCCAGACGCACGATCCACGGTTCGCGCTCTTGCATCCGTCGCGGTAAAAGCAGACTCGTCAGCACCGGCATGAGCGTCAACGATAGCACCAGCGAACCGAACAAGGCGAAGATCACCGTTAATGCCATCGGTCGAAACAGTTTGCCTTCGGTGCCCTCCAATGTCAGAATCGGCAGATAAACGATCATAATAATTAGTTCGCCGAACATCGTCGGTTTGCGAACCTCAATGGCTGCATCTCGCACTACGGCCAGTTTGCCGCGCGAATCGTCTGTATCGTGAGCCAAATGACGTACTACGTTCTCGACCATGACGACCGAGCTATCGACCATCAGTCCAAAGTCGATAGCTCCCAGACTGAGCAGACTACCGGCGATGCTGAAACGCCACATGCCGCAAAACGCGAACAACATCGAAATCGGAATCGCCAGGGCGACGATCAATCCAGCGCGCAAATTGCCCAGAAAAATAAACAACACGGCGATGACGAGCAGACCTCCCTCGAACAGATTCTTGTAGACGGTGTGGATGACTCGATCGACCAACAGGGTGCGGTCGTAAGCCGGCTTCAGCTCGATGTCGGCGGGCAGCGATTTCCTAATGTCGTCGAGCTTCGTTTTTAGACGGTCGGTGACCTCGTGGCTGTTCTCGCCCATCAGCATGAAGCACAGCCCCAATACGACTTCGCCGCGTCCCTGGCTCGTGACGCCGCCGAGCCGAATCTCATGACCAATCTCCACGTCGGCCAGATCGCCTACCAGTACCGGGACACCCGGACGCAGCGTATCGACAACGATCTTTTGGATCTGTTCCACATCGACCGTGCGAGCCAATCCGCGCACGGGGTACATCGCGCCGGCCCGTTGAATGTTGCCGCCCCCGGCGACGAGATTGTTCTCCCGCACCGCCTCCATCACCCGATCGAACGACACGCCGTAGTGCAACAGTTTGTCGGCATCGATTCGTACTTGATATTGCTTTTGATAGCCGCCCCAACCGTTGATCTCGGCGGTCCCCGAGACGGTGCGAAGCGCCGGCTTCACGATCCAATTCTGCACCGTGCGCAGATGGGTCAATTCCTCGGCGCGCTCTCTTTCGGAGAGCGACGCCAAATCGACATTTTTCGGAGTGGCAATGTAGTGAAAGACCTCGCCCAGTCCGGTAGCGATTGGTCCCATCTCAGGGCGGGGGATGCCATCGGGAATCTTCACGGTTCCCAGGCGTTCGTTGATCATCTGCCGCGCGAAGAAAATGTCGGTGCCGTCGGCGAAGACCACTACCACTTGAGAGATGCCGAATTTCGAGATCGAGCGCAGCTGCTGCAAACGCGGCAAACCGTTGATCGCTTGTTCGACGGGATAGGTAATCTGCCGTTCGACTTCTTCGGGCGCTAGTCCCGGCGCGATGGTGTTGATCTGTACTTGCACCGGCGTGGTGTCGGGAAAGGCGTCGATGTCGAGTTGCGACAGCGACCATCCACCCAAAGCGACGAAGACCAACGCGCCGGCAACGACAACGAAGCGATTGTGCAACGACCAGTCGATTATGGCATTGAGCATGGGTATCTCGAAACGAAGGTAGGCCGAATTACCAATTTATTCTACTCGATTCTTTGAGATGGCGAGAGACGATCCTCGCTTTCTTCGCGCCGATTCAAGTTCCGACACTTGCGAACGACCCCGGCTCCGAGTATGATCGTCTGTGAAATGTTCCCACCGTTGGCCTGACCGCCATAGTCCGAGCCGCCATATTATGGAAACCCGCCTTTGCGTTTCGCGTGGAGAATTATCTTATGCTCGTTTGTTCGACGCGACTTTCGTCGCCTTACTTTCTCCTTCCACTCACCATCTTGCTTTTGGCCCCCTCGTATGGGACGACTGCCGAAAAAGCCCCGAAGCCGGACGGTCGCCCCATCGTTCCCGGATTCGAGCGCTTTTACAACGATGCGATGGCGGATCGTCTGCAAGGCGGTCGCCTGTTGTGGGGCGAGTTGAGCTGCGCGAGTTGCCACGAGGCGGAGAGCGGAAAGCAAGCCACGCCGTCGAACAAGCAAGCGCCGATCCTCGACAATGTGGGCGTGCGCGTGCGGCACAGCTTCTTTCGCAAATTCCTCCGCGATCCTCAAGCGTTCAAGCCGGGAACGACCATGCCGGACCTGTTGGCCGGTAACGACGCGGCGGAGCGCGAACGGCAGGTCGAAGCGCTGACACATTTCTTGGCCTCAACCGGCACGCTCAAACGAGTGCGCGCCGATTTCGTAGCCGCGGCACAGGGCAAACAGCTGTATCAGCAAGCCGGTTGCGTGGCCTGTCACGGCACGCGCGACGGCGAGGGCAATCCCGACAAAGTGCTTTCCACCTCGGTACCTCTGGGCGATCTTCGAGCCAAATACTCGATCGCCAGCTTGGCGACTTTCCTGGAAAACCCTCATACCGTTCGTCCTTCGGGAAGAATGCCTGCCATCCTCAACAATAAAGAGGCCATCCAGGTTGGGAATTATCTGCTGCGCGGCCAGGCGTTGGCCAAAGCGGCGGCCAATGTTCGCTACAGCTACTATGAAGGTTCGTGGGAGAACCTACCCGATTTTGAGAAACTCAAGCCGTTGGCCGAGGGCAAGGCGGACGGTTTCGATTTGAAAGCGGCACGGCGAGGCAACAATTTTGCCCTGCGCTTCGAGGGGTATTTGCATCTCGACCGCGCTGGCGAGTATCGCTTCCATCTTACCAGCGACGACGGTAGCAAGGTTTTCGTCGACGGCAAGCAGGTCGTCGTCAATGACGGTATCCATCCGCCGAGTCTCGTCTCGTCCAAGGTGCGACTCGACAAAGGAACGCACAAGCTGACGACGGGCATCTTCAATGGCGGTGGCGGCGTCGAACTGCTCGTCGAGATTCAAGGACCTGGTTTACCGAAACAACCCGTTGCACCGCTTCTCACACTGAATCCGGAAGGCAACCCGAAACCGGCCACCCAGCCAGTTGATCCGGCCGAAGACGACGATTTTGCCATCCAGCCGGAGTTGGCGACCAAGGGGCGAGAGCTGTTCGGGTCGCTCGGTTGCGCCAGCTGCCATCAACTCAAGATCGGGGGCAATCCCATCGTCTCGACTCGACAATCTCCCGCAATGGGTAAACTGCGAGCGGAGGGAGGTTGTGTGTCCGAAAAGCCGGCCAAGGGAGTGCCAAACTATTCGCTCAGTGCGACTCAACGCGGCGCGCTGACGGCGGCGGTCTCTTCGCCCGCGCCGGCAGCCAAGGCATCCGCCGGGGAGATGATTCAACGGAACTTGACCGCTCTGAACTGTTATGCCTGCCATCAGAGGGACAAGCGAGGCGGCGTCGAACCGGCCGTCGATGCCCTCTTTGCCACCACCCAGCCGGAAATGGGTGAGGAAGGGCGCGTCCCCCCGGCACTCGACGGCGTCGGGGCGAAGCTTCGTCTCGATTATCTGAAACACATCTTCAATCAGGGAGCGCACGATCGGCCGTACATGCTTACCCGCATGCCGCGCTTCGGCGAGGGCAATGTACCGGGCTTGGCCGAGGCGTTCGTCGAGGCGGACAAAGGCAAACTCGAACCGGTTGCCGCCGTCAAGTTCGACGAGCCAGCATCGCGCGTGAAATCGGCGGCGCGGAAGATGTGTGGCGGCAACTCGCTCGGCTGCATCAAATGCCATACCTTCGCCGGACACAAAGCCGAAGGGGTGCAGGGCATCGATATGCTGTTGATGCCCAAACGCCTACAACACGATTGGTTCTATCGCTACCTCCTCGATCCGCAAAAGCTGCGCCCCGGCACGCGCATGCCCACGGCGTGGACCAACGGGCAAACCGTTCTCGAAGACGTTCTCGGCGGCTCCACGGCCAAACAGATCGAGTCGATCTGGGTCTACCTTCAGGCCGACGGCAAGGCCGCTCTGCCCGCGGGACTGAAGAAGAATTCGATTCCGCTCGTTGCCGACAAAGAAGCGATTATTTATCGCAATTTCATTGAGGGAGCGGGGGCGCGCGCCATCGGGGTCGGCTATCCCGAAAAGGCGAACTTGGCCTTCGATGCCAATGAATTGCGTTTGGCATTAGTATGGCAGGGCGAGTTCATCGACGCCGCTCGACACTGGACCGACCGCGGTGTCGGCTTTGAGCCGCCGTTGGGTGAGGGAATCCTTCGCCTTCCCACCGGCCCTGCGTTCGCCGAGTTGGCGAAGGACGACGAACTCTGGCCGACCAATCCCGCCGAGGAGAGCGTCGGCAAGTTTCGAGGCTACCGCACCTCGACGGATGGACGACCGACATTCCGCTATGCCTATCGAGGCTTCGAGATTGAGGATTTCCCCAATGCCGTGTCTGGAAAACACTCCGCAACCATCCGGCGCACCCTGAGCCTTCGCGCCGAGAAATCGCCTTCCAATCTATGGTTCCGCGCCGCAGTCGCCGACAAGATCGAGGACCTGGGCGACAAGAAGGGCTATCGCATCAACGGCGAATCGACCATGCGTTTCGGTGAAGCCCAGGCGAAGATTCGCAAGAGCGGCGGCAAGATGGAATTGCTGGTACCGATTCAGTTCCGGGACGGCAAAGCGAGGCTCACACAAGAAATCGAGTGGTAAATAGCGGCGAACCGGCGGCGTCGGCCACCGGATCAAGGCAAACCGAGGACGATATGAATATAAAACGAATCGTGTTTGTGTTTTTTTGTTCCCTCGTATTCTCTCCCGCATTGACCGCCGCGGACAAAGCGCCGGTAGAGGACGATTATTACAAAATCCTGCGCTACGACATACCTAAGGGCGAGGTGATGGAAGTCGGCGCGTTGGAGTTCATGCCCGATGGGCGACTCGCCGCCGGCACGCGCCGCGGTGAAATCTGGATGATTCAGAACGCGCTCGATCCCGATCCAAAAAAGGCGAAATTTTCCCGCTACGCCCGCGGACTCCACGAAGTTCTCGGCCTCGCGGCCAAGGGCGATTGGCTCTATGTGACCCAGCGTTGCGACTTGTCGCGCATCCAGGACAGCAACGGCGATGGTAAGGCCGATGTCTTCGAGGTCGTGAACGATGGATGGGGCATCAGCGGCGATTATCACGAATACGCTTTCGGCTCGCGCTTCGACAAGAACGGCGATCTGTGGGTCGTTTTGTGTCTTACGGGGTCGTTCACAAGCAATAGTAAGTTTCGCGGTTGGGCCGTGCGCATCGCGCCGGACGGCAAGCTTATCCCGACGTGCAGCGGCATCCGTTCGCCGGGAGGCATCGCCGCCAACGCCGACGGCGAGATGTTTTATACGGACAATCAAGGTCCGTGGAATGGCACATGCGCCCTGAAGCATCTCGTCCCCGGAGGATTCATGGGCCATCCCGATAGTTTCAAATGGTATCATCTGGCCAAGAATCTCGGCTCCGCACCGGAAAAGCCGCATACCAACAGCCGTTTTATGACCGAAGCCAAACGCATCCCTCAGTACGTTCCCCCCGCGATTCTCTTTCCCTACGGCAAAATGGGCCAGTCCGCCAGCGGCATCGAGTGCGACCTATCCGGCGGCAAGTTCGGCCCCTTCGCGAAGCAGATGTTCGTCGCCGATCAGACGCACAGCACGGTCATGCGCGTGGCGCTGGAGAAAGTGAATGGCCACTATCAAGGCGCATGCTTCCCTTTCCGTCAGGGGTTCGGCTCGGGTAACGTGCCGATTCGCTTCGCTCCAGACGGTTCGTTGATCGTGGGAGGCACCAATCGCGGCTGGGGTTCGCGCGGCCCTCGACCGTTTGCGCTCGAACGCCTGACATGGACGGGAAAAGCGCCTTTTGAGATTCACGAAATGCACGCCAAACCCGACGGCTTCGAACTCACGTTTACCCACCCGGTCGATGCAAAATCGGCGGGCGATCCGAAGTCGTATGCCATGAAGACCTACACCTACATCTATCGCGCCGAATATGGCAGTCCGGAAGTCGATCCGACCACGCCGACTATCGACCGCGTCGAGGTTGCATCCGACCACAAAAGCGTCCGGTTGGTTGTGAGCAAGTTGCATGAGGGGAATATCCACGAATTGTCGGCTGGCGGCGTGCGCTCCAACGACGGTTTGCCTCTCCTGCACAAGGAAGCGTATTACACGCTCAATTACATACCGGCGAAGTAAGCGACTATCCACAAAGCCCCCCTCTCCCCTGTACTCAGGGGAGAGGCCCTCTCGAATCGAAGCGAAGGACAGTCCACCTTCGCTCACCCTTCAGGCTCCGATGATTTGTGCGGGGAACCAAGAAACATTCGGCAAGCAATTCGGGAACAACCGATAGAGGAGGAAGGGATGTACTCTCCAGTGGCGAGGGACCTTCATGCTCCTCAAACGTCGGATGGCGATTAGGCTGTTGCTCGCATTGGCGGCGGGTGCATCGGTGCCCGTCGTTTTTCTTGGACAGCACGAATCGTCTCTTCCGCCGCCGCGCGTCGAGTCGCCTCAGCTTCCCCAAGTCGCCGAAGTTCCCGGCCTGTCTCGCATCGGAGGCAAACGATTTCCGATCGATCTCCCCTCGGCGATGCGTCTGGGCAATGTACGCGGGTTGGAGATCGAATTGGCCAGGCGACGCTTGCAAGTCTCGAGCGCGCAACTGCAAGGTGCCAAGGTCTTGTGGCTTCCCAGTATTGTGGCGGGAGTCGATTACAACCGTCACGACGGCCCCATTCAAGAGATTGCCGGTCCCGTTATCGACGCCAGCCGATCGAGCTTTATGATCGGTGGCTCACCAACGGCCGTATTTGCAGTGGCCGATGCAATTTTTCAACCGTTGGCCGCTCGGCAAATGGTCCGCGCCCGCCAGGCCGAGACGCAAGCCGCCGCTAACGATACGATGTTGGCTCTTACCCAGACCTTCTTCAATCTCCAACAAGCGCGCGGCGAGTTGGCCGGCTATCGAGACGCCCAGCATCACGCCGACGAATTGATGCGACGATTGGAAAAACTGGCACCAGGTCTGACGCCTACCCTGGAGGTAAACCGCGCCCGCGCTCTGACGGCTCGGCTGCGTCAAGTCACTCTGCAAAGCGAGAACAACTGGCGCGTGGCCAGCGCCGAATTGCTGCGGATTCTTTATCTCGACCCTAGCTTAGTCGTCGATCCGGTCGAACCGCCTCATCTGCGCGTGTCGCTGCTGCCGCTCGATAAGCGGGTGGACGATCTCGTGCCGGTGGCGCTGACCAATCGACCGGAGTTGGCCGCCCAGCAGGCGCTGGTGCAAGCGTCGTTGCGCTTGCTGCGATTGGAGAAGCTGCGGCCGTTAGTTCCTAGCATCCTTTTGCGAGGTTGGTCCACGCCGGTGACGGGAACGTTGGGGTTCGGCTACTTCGGCGGCGGCGTCAACGGCAACCTGAGCGGTTTTAATGCGCGGGAGGATTGGGACATTCAAGCTCTGTGGACACTGCAAAACCTCGGATTCGGAAATCGAGCATTGATCCGACAGAAGACGGCGGAAAACCGCGTCGCGCTCACCGAGTTGTTCCGCGTTCAGGATCGAGTGGCAGCCGAAGTCGTTCAGGCGTATTCTCAGGCACAGACGGCCGAAGCGCGCATTCGGGAAGCCGAGGCGGAGCTGAAGGACGCGCAGACGCTGGTGCGCGAAGACCTAGCGGCTCTTGGACAGACACAGCGGCTCGGTGAAGGCGGTCCCATTCAATTGGTGGCACGGCCATTGGAAGTCGTAGCCGCCTTGCAGATGCTGCAACAGGCTTACGCCGATTTCTATTCCTCGATCAACGATTACAACCGGGCGCAGTTTCAACTCTACCGCGCTTTGGGTAATCCAGCAGAATCGGTCCTGAAGCAATCGGGAGAGAGCAGCCCGTCGTCGGCTCCAGCTCGGCCTTCGCCGACGCTAACCCCTCCATGACGCGATGCGCTCCCCCCGCTACCGTGCGGGCCAGCCCCTGAAGCACTTGCTTGGCGTGCCTCGTCGAGCTACGATATCGGAAACCGACATCGAGATGCGACTTATGACCGACGATGGAATTGTGCGGCATTTTTTCAGCGGCTTCATCCGCTTGCACATCCTTTACCACGCGGCCAAGGAGCCGGTCTTTGGCGCTGAAATCACGGAGGAGTTGATTCATCACGGCTACCGCCTCAGTCAGGGTACGCTCTATCCCACGCTACACCAGCTCGAAAAGTTGGGCTATCTCCAGAGCCAAACGCGCGTGGTAAATGGCCGAAGGCGAAAGTATTACCGTGCCACGGCCTCGGGAAAACGAGTGTTGAACGAGGCGCGCGGTAAACTGCATGAATTGGTCGCCGAAGTCCTCGAAGACCACAATCGAGATTTCCAGACCACCCGCCGCAAACGGCACGATGCGGGAACGGAGCCAAAGCTATGAACCCTATCGTATTCGCATTGCGGCATCCGTACACGGTCGTGGTGGGCATCGCCGCCCTCGTTTTGGGCGGCGTTTTGGCTCTGTATCGCATGCGCATCGATATCTTTCCCGCCCTCAATCTGCCCGTTATTTACGTTGCCCAGCCCTATGCGGGCATGGACCCCGCCCAGATGGAAGGGCTCATCGCCAACTACTACGAGTATCACTTCCTCTACATCGGCGGCATTCATCACGTCGAATCGAAGAACGTGCAGGGCATCGCCCTGATGAAATTGACGTTCCACGAAGGCACGGACATGGCGCAGGCGATGGCCGAAACCGTGGGCTACGTCAATCGTTCGCGCGCATTCATGCCTCCAGGCACGGTGCCGCCGTTCATCATGCGCTTCGACACCGGCAGCGTGCCGGTCGGCTACATGGTTTTTTCAAGCGAGACAAAAAGCATCGGCGAAATCCAAGATGCCGCTCTGTTCCGCGTTCGTCCCATGTTTGCCAGTCTGCCCGGCGTATCCGCGCCACCTCCGTTCGGCGGCAATCAACGCACCATCGTCCTCAAGCTGGACCCCGACCGGCTCCGCGCCCTCCGCGCCTCTCCGGAAGAAGTGGTGGCCGCCCTGAGCAGCGGCAATCTCGTCAATCCTTCCGGGAACGCCCGCATCGACAATCTAATGCCGATTGTGCCGGTCAATGCCATGCTCAAGAACTCGAAGGAAATCGGGACCATTCCCTTGCGCTTGGGTGAAGAAATCTATCTGCGCGACGTGGCGACCATCGAGGACAGCACCGACATTCCCACCGGCTATGCGCTCGTCAACGGTCGCCGAGCCGTCTACATGGTCGTGACCAAACGCGCCGAAGCATCCACGCTGTCCGTGGTGAACGAGGTTAAGAAAAACCTACCCCGCATGCGCGAAGCGCTGCCCGAAGGCATCGACCTTCGCTTCGAGTTCGATCAATCGCCTCACGTCACGGGAGCCTTATGGGGATTGGCGGAAGAAGGAGTGTTGGGCGCGGCCCTTACCGGGTTGATGGTTCTGCTGTTTCTACGCGATCCACGCAGCGTCTTGGTGGTCGTCCTTAACATCCCTTTCGCACTGCTTGGGTCGGTGGCAGCGTTGGCGTTATGCGGCCAATCGCTCAACATGATGACCCTCGGAGGATTGGCCTTAGCCGTTGGAATTCTCGTCGATGAAGCCACGGTCGAGGTGGAGAACATCCACACCCAGTTCGAGCATACACCATCGATTGCTCGCGCCGTGCGCCTCGGCAACCGAGAAACCGCCGTGCCTCGCCTGTTGGCTATGCTGTGCATCCTCGCCGTTTTTATTCCCTCTTTTTTTATGACGGGAGCCGCGCGGGCACTCTTCGTGCCGCTGTCCCTGGCGGTTGGCTTCGCCATGATTACGTCGTACTTCCTCTCCAGCACGTTCGTTCCCGTACTTTCGGTGTGGCTGTTGCGACACTATCATCCCCAGGCGCAAGCCGCGCCGGGACGTTTCTCGCTGGCACATCTGCGCGAGTTACATGGCCGATTGCTGCGCCGCCTCATGCCTTGGCGCGTACTGCTCGCCAGCGGTTATCTCGTCTCCGCCGGTCTGTTGATTTGGCTGTTCGGTTCTCGCTTGGGACAAGACATCTTTCCCGCCGTGGATGTAGGGCAATTTCAGTTGCGCCTCCGCGCCGCCGACGGAACACGCATCGAAACGACCGAACGCATCGCCTCCGAAGCGATCCGACTTATTGAAGAAACGGCGGGGAAGGACAAGGTGGCGGTTTCCATCGGCTACGTCGGACTCATTCCGGCGAGCTATCCCATCAACACCATCTACCTTTGGACGCGCGGCCCGGAGGAAGCCGTCCTACGGGTGGCGCTGAAGCCGAAAAGCGGCGTGGCTATTGAAGACTTAAAAGGCCGCTTAAGAGATGTTCTACCCGAGCGCCTCCGCGCTTGGCTACGTCCCCGTTTGCTGGCCGAAGGATTGTCCGAAGAGCGCACCGACTCCCAGACGCAGGCGTTGAAATTCTCCTTCGAGCCGGCGGACATTATCAGTGAAGTGATGAGTTTCGGCTCGCCGACGCCCATAGAAGTCGTCGTGAACGGGCCGAAGCTGGAACAGGATCGCGATTATGCGCTGAAGATTCAGGAGCAGTTGGCTAAGGTGTCGTCGTTGCGTGACGTTCAAATCGCTCAGCCCCTGGCGTATCCCTCCTTGGCGGTGCGGCTCAATCGCCAACGTGCGGGGCTAAGTCGAGTGACGGCAGCCGATATTAGCAATTCGGTGGTTGAGGCTACGTCCTCAAGCCGCTTCGTGGCCCGCAACTATTGGGCCGATCCCAACAGCGGCATCGGCTATCAAGTGCAAGTCGAGATCCCGCCTTACCTGATGAATTCGGCCGCCGCCATTAGCATGGTGCCCGTCAAAAAGGGAGGCGACGGCCTAAAAAACCTCTTACTGCGCGACGTGGCTTCGCTCGACAAAGAGACCATGCCCGGTGAATACGACCGCTACAACATGAAACGTCTGGTGAGCCTGACGGCCAACATCTCGGGAGAAGATTTGGGCCGCGTGAGCGAGCGCGTGCAATCGGCTTTGCAGGCGGCGGGCGAGCGTCCGAAAGGCGTGACGGTCGAAGTCCGGGGACAATTGGTTCCTTTCCAGCAGCTGTTCCGCGATTTGTCGCTGGGGTTGATCCTGGCCATGGTGGTGATCTTTTTGTTGTTGACGGCCTATTTCCAATCGTGGCGTCTGGCGTTGGTCTCGGTGTCGGCGGGGCCAGCGGTGGTAGCCGGGGTGGCTGGGATACTGTGGGCGACCGGCTCCACGCTGAACATTCAATCGTTCATGGGTGCGATCATGGCTTTGGGCGTGGCCGTGTCCAACGCCATCTTGCTTGTGACCGTCGCGGAGGAGAATCGCCGTCGAGGTGTCGATTCCAACGAGGCGGCGGCGCGCGGCGCGGCCAGCCGACTGCGTCCGATCCTGATGACCAGTTGCGCGATGTTGGGAGGAATGACGCCTTTAGCCTTGGGTTGGGGAGGCGGAGGTCAGCAGATGGCACCGTTGGGACGAGCCGTCGTCGGTGGACTCTTGGCCTCGACACTGGCCACGCTCACCTTTTTGCCTTCGATTTTCGCCGTACTGATGAGAGGTCCAGCTCATCCCGTTTCGCTCGATCCCGACGATCCGCTCAGTTCTCACCACAGCCCGGAGAACCGCCATGCACCAGTTGCTTGAAGTCGTGTTGTCGAGACTTCACCGGCGCTTGACCCTGGCATTTGCCGTCTGCTTCGCATGGTCCGGCTGCCAGCGCGTTCCGGTGGAGGCACCGCCTAGCGCGCGCGAGGAGAAAGCCGAGGCAGCGCCGGCAGTCGTCACTCCGCAACGCGCTTCCATTCATCGAGAAGTTTCCAACCCTGCCTCCATTGAGGCGTTCGAGGAAACGCCGCTACTGGCCAAGATCTCCGGTTATGTAAAGGCAGGTTGGAAGGATCGAGGCGCTTACCTGAGCAAGGGACAGATGTTAGCCGAGTTGTGGGTGCCCGAACGCGAGGTGGACAAGCGGCACAAAGAAGCGCTTTTGCGACAAGCCGAGTCCGAGATCAAACAAGCGCGGCAAGCAGTTACGGTGGCCACGGCCGCCTACAAAAGTGCCGAAGCCAAGGTTGCCGAATCCGAAGCGAAATTGCAGGCCGGCCAGGCTCGCTACAACCGCATGAAATCGCAATACGACCGCATGTCTCAAATGCATCAAGTGGTCAACAAGGAAAACATCGAGGAAGCGCAGCTCGGCTATCTCACGGCGCGAGCGAACTTGGCCGAGGCGGAGGCAGCCGTCAAGTTTGCCCAGGCGTTTCAAGTCGAGAGCAAGGCGCGCTGGGATAAGGCCGAGGCGGATTTCAGAGTAGCCGAAGATCGCCGAGACGTCGCCCGCGAAGAGCGCGATTACTCGCACACCATGTTGGAATACTCGCATGTCACCGCCCCCTACGATTGCGTAGTCACCCAACGCCACGTTGTCACCGGCGACTTTGTGCAACCGGCGACGAACGGCCAGAGCAAGCCGTTGTTCGTCGTCCATCGAACCGATCTCATGCGCGTCTTCGTGCAAGTGCCGGAGATGGAGTCCTCGTGGGTGCAAAAGGGCGTGTCGGCCAATATCCGCGTTCAAGCGCTGGGAGGACGAATGTTGCCAGGCCAGGTGGCGCGGATCTCTTGGTCGGTGGACGGCGGCACGCGCACCATGCGGGCCGAGATCGATCTCTCCAACGAAGGCGGTAGGCTGCGGCCTGGCATGTACGCCTACGTTACATTGAACGCGGAAATTCCCGATCTGCTCGCCCTGCCGCTTTCCGCCGTCGCAAAGGAAGGCGATGTGACGAGCGGTTACCAGACCTACTGTTGCGAAATGCGCGACGGCAAACCACGACGTCTACGCATCGAAACCGGTGCCTCCGATGAACGGCGCGTCCACATTCTGAGAAAGCAACTTCCCCCTCAAAGCTCCGCGGAGTCCGCGAGGTGGAGCGAGTTCACGGGATCGGAAATCATCCTCCGCGATTATCCGCGCGGCTCGATCCCCGATTAAGATGGGCCGATTCTGACGACTCTACGGAAACGATCAACTTTGTTGGCCACGACGCGCCCTCTCGTGAATTCGCCTTTCTCTCTTCAACTCCATCCGTTGATTTCGTTTCCTCATTTTGGATAAAATACATAAGATGGGTCGTCTCTCGAAGGGCAATTGGGAATGACATTTGCACTTTCAGTAGAGAGATAGGGGAAGAGAGTCCATGCGCAGAGTTGTAGTAACCGGAATCGGGGTGGTCGCTCCGAACGGAATCGGCAAGGATGCGTTTTGGTCGTCGTGCGTCAACGGGCGGAGCGGTGTGGGACCGATTCGCAGTTTCGACACGACCTCGCTGCCGGTGCGTGTTGCCGGTGAAGTCCCGGAATTTGATCTCTCACCGTTCGTTCCAAGCGCTCATCGCAAAAGCCTGAAGATCATGGGGCGCGGGGCGCGTTTCGGGGTGGCAGCGGCGGGATTGGCCGTCAAGGATAGCGGTCTCGATCTCTCGCGCGAAAACTCGGAGCGCGTCGGCGTGGTGATGGGCGGCGGACTGGTACCGATGGATTTGCCGGAGATCGCTCCCATCGTGGCGTCGGTACTCAATTCGTCCGGTCAGCTGAATCTCGAGAGTCTCGACAGAGCCGGCCGCGATGCACTGTATCCCCTGTGGATTCTGAAGTATCTGCCCAACATGACGGCAGCCCATATCTCGCTCATCCACGGCGCACAGGGACCGAACAGCACGATCGTTACAGCATGTGCCGCGGGTACGCAAGCGATCGGCGAGGCGTTTCGTCTCGTTGCCCGCGAAGACGTGGACATCGCCTTGGCCGGAGGCGCGGATAGTCGTCTCGATCCGTTGCTCATACTGGCCTACTCGGCCTTGGGAGCGCTGAGTCCCGCACAGCGTTCGCCCGAAGAAGTTTCGCGCCCCTTCGATGGCGAGCGCGACGGCTTCGTACTGGGCGAAGGAGCGGGGGTTCTACTGTTAGAAGAACTGGAACACGCCAAGCGGCGCGGCGCGGTGATCTACGCCGAGGTTCTCGGATTGGGCACGAGTTTCGACGCTTACGCCGTCACCAAGCCGGACCCCGAAGCGCGCGGCGCTTCTCGCGCCATCCGCTGGGCGCTGCGTGAAGCCCGTACCGATCCGAGCGACATCGACTACATCAACGCCCACGGAACCAGCACCCGACTGAACGACCTTATGGAAACGGTGGCCGTCAAGCGTGTGTTTGGCCCACGCGCCCGGAATCTACCCTTATCGTCGATTAAGTCGATGGTGGGCCATCTCATCGGCGCGTCCGGTTCGGTCGAGGCAGCGGCGTTGGCGTTGACGCTCTACGATGGTGTGTTGCCGCCCACTATTAATCAGACGCACCCAGATCCCAGCTGCGATCTCGATTACGTTCCCAATTGTGCGCGGGAGATGCCGGTGGAGACGGCTCTCTCGACCAGTTTCGGCTTCGGCGGCCAAAACGCCGCTTTGGTCATGCGCCGTTTCGCGGGATGAGGGTTTTATCTAGGGAATCCAGAGTAGCAAAACATACGGTATCGTTTAGCGACACCTCGCAATAACGCTGCGGGGTGCAACTCTGTCTGCGATGCCCTGCGAAAAAGTATCACCTCGGCCAGAAAGATCCGTACTGCTTTCTAAAGTAGACCCCATCGCCAAGACCAAAAAATTGGCCATCCATCGCTTCGTAGATAGGGTAAATCCTTTATACCGGTTCGAAGCGCGAGCAAAAATGGGAGGTCGATCTTCGCGGACGCCTTGGACTGGCAAGCAAACCCTTTCCGATACAATCACTTCATCCATTGAGAGAAAGGTGCGACGAGTGGGTATTTCGCAGGGTGTTCTTTGTAAGCAATCCGTTGAATGCGCGTTTCGGCTTCGTTTCGACTCCTCGCCGACTTGGGTAGTCCGCGCTCCGGGTCGTGTAAATCTGATCGGCGAGCATACCGACTATAACGACGGTTTCGTACTGCCGATGGCCATCGATCGAGC
>JAKBCS010000032.1 GCA_021807595.1 Planctomycetota bacterium
GGCCTCGAGCATAGCGCGTCGATTCAAACGAGGCCAGCGAACCGTTGTGGAAACGGCCCATGAAAATCGCCGCGTCGTCGATGCCGACCTTCTCGACCTTGCCGGTCAGATTGTGCTTGCGCTCCTTCACGAAGGTTTCCGTCATGGCGTTGATGCTATCGAGATTGCCATTGAGCCATAGCGCCGTGTCGATGCAGTGGGCGAGCAAATCGCCGGTGACGCCGCTGCCGGCGGCGGCGGCATCGAGTCGCCACAACGCCGCGCCGCCCTGCGGCAGTTCCGGGTTGATGGTCCAATCCTGCAAGAATTTGGCCCGATAGTGGAAGATGCGACCGAGGCGTCCCTCGTCGATGAGTTGCTTGGCCAATGTCACCGCAGGCACACGGCGATAGTTGTACCATACCATGTTCGGCACTTTCGCCTTCTCGACTGCTTCGACCATTTGTAGACCTTCGGGTCCAGTCATGGCCAAAGGCTTCTCGCACAGAATCATCTTGCCGGCCTTGGCCGCCGCCAGCGCGATTTCGGCGTGCGTGTTGTTCGGCGTGCAGATGTCGATCAGGTCGATGTCTTTGCGTTCGATCAGCTTGCGCCAATCGGTTTCGATCGATTCATAACCCCAAGTCGCGGCAAACGCTTGGGCCTTCTCGGCGCTGCGAGCGCAGACGGCTTTCAAGACAGGACGATATTGCAGATCGAAAAAGTGATTGACGGTGGCGTAGGCGTTCGAGTGCGCCTTACCCATAAAGCCGTATCCGATGGTGCCGACGTTGAGAGGTTTCGTCATAAGAGAGTCCCTTAGTGTCATTTGGGTTTTGAGGTTTCGACGATGGAAAAGTGTTCGTAAACTTCCTTCGCCACGCGCGCGCACAGAAGATTGCCGGCGTTATCCGACTGCCAGCGACGGTCGCTGTTATTGGTCGTCAAGACACACACCGCGACGATGCCGCCAGGCGCGAGGATCAATCCGGCATCGGTGCGCGTGTCGCTGGTTGAACCGTCCTTGTGGTTGACGACGGCATCCGAGGGCAACATTCGTTTGAACTTGTCCTTGTCCGCATTCTTACTCAGATGGTTGAGGACGGCTTGTTTGTAAAAGGGGCGCAAACGGTCGCCGGTTTGCAGCTGTTCCAGAATGCCGACCATTTCGCGGGCCGTGGTCGAGCCGAGACCGAAACGGCGCGTGCGTTCGGGATCGACGGAGGTTTTCGAACCGCGAAACACCTTGGCGTTGATCCTCGTTTCGGGGAAACCCCACGCTTTCGTGCGTTCGTTGACGGACTTGATGCCGACGCGCTCCAGAACGAGATTCGTAGCCGTATTGTCCGAGAAGGCGATCATCAGTCGTGCCGCGTCGCGCAAAGAGAACTCCGCACCGTCGCTGAAATGCTCGGTGAGGATGCCGCTACCGGGCACCTTGTCGGCGGCGCGTAACACGACGCGATCCGTCAGCTTGAGTTTGCCTTCCTGGGCTTGCTGATACAAGTCGATCAGCACGGCGATCTTGATGAGGCTGGCCGTCGGCATCACTTCGTCTGCGTTGAAGTAGTAGCTCTCGCCGGTCTCCAGATTCTTGACGGCGAGAGCGACCTTGCCCTTGTGATCCTTGGCCAACGGGGCGAGTCGATCTTCCAACGAATGTTCACCACAAAGACACACAGGGCACAAAGAAAAGAATAGAACTGCACTCAGGCCCATCCGAACGCTCATCTGTTTCTCCGTTTCGCTCTTTGTGTTCTTTGTGTCTTTGTGGTGAATTTGTCGTTACGCGCCATACTTCTTACGCATCTTGTCGAGAAACAGCTTGCTGTCGGCGGTCACGTCCCAGGCGTGCGGCCAGAAGCAGAGATCGACGCACCACCAATCGTTCGGCACACTCGCCTCGTTGATGGCCGGCAGTAGGGTATCGAAATCGAGCTTGCCAGTGCCGAACGGATTGTGCGTACTCGTTTGATGTTCGTTGAGCGAGCCGTCGGAGTCGATCAGATGAACGTGCGTGATTTTGCCCTTGAGTTTGTGCAACATCTCCAGCGCGCCGCCGGGCAGTGTTTCTTTCTCGCCCTGCTGATTGGCGGCGACGGCGGCGCACATGTGGGCATGGCAAGTATCGTACAGCACGCCGAAGTTCGCATTGCCCTTGGCCCGCACGCCGTCCACTATGGTCAACACTTCCGAAGGCTTATTGAAGACGAAGCCCGGCTCGAACTCGAAGGTGATATTCATGCCGTGGTCGGCGGCAATCTTGCTGCACTTGTCCCACACGTTGATGAGCCGTTCCATGCCGACCTTCGCGTCCATCTTCGAGGTCTGAAAGAAGTCGGGCGGCTCGACGGTATCAACGCGAATGGTCTTGATGCCGAGATCGGCGGCGAAGACGGTGTAGCCGAGGAATGCGGAAATGTAGGGCAGTGGAGCCTCATCCAGAATCGACGGTCCTGGCTTCTTGAAACTCCACAGATCGACGGCGATGCCGGAAAACTCCAAGCCGTGATCGGCGACTTCCTTTTTCAGCGCCAAGCGCGATGCCTTGGTGGGATGCGACAACGGCGTGGGGTGCAAGCCGAAGCTGCCCAGTTCGACGCCGTCGTAGCCGAGATGGTGCAATTTGTGCAGGATTTCATGGAAGTCGTTGGTCGGCTTCTCTTGATTGAAGATGTAGGCCCAACTGCCGATGGAGAGTTTTTTCTTCATGGTTGCTCCTTAAATCGTAAACGCCCTTTTCGTGGCCTATCATACGGAGCCGAACGCTTGTCGGCTGAAAAATGCCTCAGCGTTGCTTGCCGCACTCAGGCCGCAGGAAATCGAGGAACGCCTGACTGGCGGTGGACAGCCGTTCGCCGCGCCGCAGAAGGACGCCGGAGTGAATGGGCCGGATGCGTTCGCCGAGGCTGCGGCAGCCGACGCGATGGCCGCGTGTCACGACGCCGCTGGGCATCAACGGCACGATCGACACCCCCAACCCCGCCTCCACCATGCGCACGATGATTTCCGTGTTCGTCGTCTCCATTTCGACGCGCGGCGACAAGCCCGCACCGTGGAAGGCGTCGATCACATGCTGCCGCCCCGTCGAGCCGCGCTCGAAGAGAATCAGCGGCAAATCGGTCAGATGGCGCAATTCCAGAGTTTTCTTGCGTAACAGCGGATGGTGCGGCGGCGCGATGAGGCTCCAATCCATCGAAAAGAGATGGCGATACTCCAATTCCGGCGACGATTCGTAAGGAGCGGCCACGCCCAAAACAATATCGGGATCGCGCAGCAGATCTGTCTCGATCTCCTGTTCGGTGCGATTGCTCAAACGAACGCGGATGTGTGGATACGCCGCATGGAAGCGGCGCACGGCGTCGATGAGAACATAGAGGATGAGATACTGCGTAGCGGCGACGTGAATTTCGTGTGCTTCGTCGGCGGCGTCGAAGACTTCGACGAGCTGGCGAGCGCGTTCGAGGAAGGCGACGGCGTGCGGCAGAAAGCGGCGTCCGTTTTCGGTCAACGGCTGCACGCGCCGCGGTCCGCGCTGTTTGCGATAGAGTTGCACTTTCAACCGCCGTTCCAGAGAAATCAAGCGATTACGCACGCCTTGCTCGGTGATGTGCAGCATCGAAGCCACACCGCGCAACGTACCCTGCCGGGATAACTCCACAAAGGCGGCCACCTGGTCCGTGGACAGCGAAACGACAGTGGGCATCGTCGATCTCCGGAAAACAACAATTCGCTTGATGGATTCAAGCAAAAACAATTTGATCTCGGCAACATCTCTTTTTATTCTCAATACCGTGGTGATGCAACAGATCTCAACTTGCCGATGGAGGTTTGCGCCATGAATCGTTCGAGAGTGTATCCGGCTGCGGCGATAGCTTGCTTGGTCGTGCTGGGCATGCTGTCCGCCGAGACGCAACCAAAAGCCGAGAAAGCGAAAGACGAGACGGCGGTGACGCTGTTCGATGCCGATCCCGCCCATCCCTGGAACCGTTTGTATCAATTCCTGTATGTTCCCATAGGAAACGAGATAGGCGGCTCCGAGTGTCGCGGCGCTGATGCGCGGCGTCAGGAACCCTTCCTGCTCCACAACGCTGCCTACGACAAGGCCGTGCGGATGCTCGATGCCTTCTTGCAGTCCAAGGACGACGAGCGCGTTAAGGATCCCGTCAAACGGGCGCTGCTCCAGCGCGACTTGTGGTATGCCTTCGATTCGCTGGGGGAAATTCCTTACCCTGGCGAGCGCGGCATCCATGAGGAACCGACCCAGCGGCGGCGAGCGCTCCAAAAGCGTCTGGCGCAGCTGATGCGCCGATTGGAGCAACCGGCAAGCCGTCTGAAAGCGCTGCCGGACAACTACGGTCTCACCGTCAAGAAGGGCACCTATCCGGCAAAGTTTGATGCGGAACATCCGGAGCGACCCTATTTGCCGGCGGATCTACGCCTCGACGACAAAAGCGATTGGGTAATCGTCCGCGCCGCCTCGACGGACTTGTCCGCGCCGGCACACAATCTCTTCGTCGAAGGAAAGTCCGTTTTTTTGACCCTGCTGCGTTTGCCGGGACCACGCAAGAAAACCGAGGACTATCTTGCGGACATGCCCGAGGATAGGGGGAAGAAGGGTTTTCAGCCGCTGCCCGACGGCTCGCAAGTCGCGCTGGTGCGGCGAATGCTGCTTCCGGACGACAAGGGTGAACTGCGGCCAACGCCGCTAATCGAGGATGTCCGGCTGCGTATCTTCTCCAAACGCAGAGAACAACACGCTTATGAATTCACTCTCGCCCGTGGCGGATTGCTGTCCGGCCGCAGCGCATTATGGGCAAGGGGCGGCGATGAACTGAACTGCAAAGTCTGTCACAAACCGGAGGACGGTGTATTCAGCCTCAATACCTTCGGATTCGGTATGACCCAGGGATACCATGGGGCAGCGCGAACCAATCTAACCGAGCAAGTGAACGGCACGGTGAACCTCAAGAAACAGAGCTATTCCTGGGGCTTGCTCCAAGGTCTGCGCGAAACGACGCCGTGAAGGCCGGTAGGTCCGGCGAGCCGAGCCGGACCCCGTGGTGCCGCTCGGCTCGCGGCACCTACTCCGTTCACCACTCCGGCCCCAATGTTTCGCCGCCGTTGCGCGTGATGGCGGCGCGAAGGGTTGCTTCGCCGATGTCCTTATGGACATAACGAACGGAGCCGTCGGCGAGCGCGATGCGGAACCCATCGTGGAAAAGTCGGTCGAGGCGCGGCAGCGGAGCATCGGCATCGTAAGGCAAATCTTCCGGCTTCGTCCACGGCGTCGGCATCCCCGCTTCGACGATCAAGATCGTATTTGATGTACCGTCGGGAAAACTATCGCGATATTTAAGTTCCTTTTTGTACTCAAAAGCCGCGCCTTTGCCCATGAATACATGGTAAACGGTGTGATAAGCCGGAACGAGCGATTGCTTACCCGTCGGCGGCGCATAAGCGGCCGGCATGGATTCGAGCAGTTTTCGATTGTGCGGACTGTCCCAGGCTTCGTCGAGATGAAACCGACCGTACAGCTCTCGTTGCTCCATGTACGGTAGAATCAATACGCGCCAACTATGGAGTGGGCGGCCATCTTCGCCGTACACGACGGCGGGAGGCATTCGGCCATGCTCGGCCTGGTAATTGAGCATGGCCAAAGCCAGCTGTTTCAGGCTTCAGGTGGCGAGAT
This sequence comes from Planctomycetota bacterium, assembly GCA_021807595.1. Classification (GTDB taxonomy): domain Bacteria; phylum Planctomycetota; class Planctomycetia; order Gemmatales; family Gemmataceae; genus JAJPHU01. Next base: position 5,672 of record JAKBCS010000032.1, read on the forward strand.
CGGACGCATCGCGTATTCTCACAACGACAACATACGTCGTTAGGCCCAAGACCAAGAGTATCGACAGAACCAACGCTGCGTAGAGGGGCCACGACCGTGATTTCGGTCGGCTCGAAAGGGAATTGCGAGTCATTTTTCATTCTCGATTTCAAGGTCGAACGGTTCGTCTTGTGTTAGAATGATACCACGATGGAAGGGGATAAGAATCGTTTTTTTGCGAGACTTCGTGATGGGGCGCTTGCACCCAGCAATGGTTTGTGTCCTGATCCTTTTGCGGATCCCCGCTTCGTCCGGGCTGGCGCAGGGGACGGCGGAAGATTACGAGCGTTCGGTCAAGCTCCGCGCGCTCGTCCAAAACAAAGTCTACAAAGACCGTGTAACTCCGCATTGGTTGGCCGATAATCGACGCTTCTGGTATCGCAACGATCTGCCGGGTGGAAAGGTCGAGTTTATCCTGATCGATGCCGAGAAGGGCGAACGTCGAACCATCGTCGAGAAAGACATTGCCGCGCTTGGAAAATCTATCGAAGCGAAACAACCGGACGTTTCTCCGCGAAGAGATCGACGCGGCGAACGACCGCGCGCCGATTCTCCCGATGGCAAATGGACGGCATTCGTCAAGAATCACAACTTGCATCTGCGAGCGAAGGAGGGTGGCAAGGAAGTTGCCTTAAGCAAGGATGGAGACGCGGAAGACGGCTACAACGAGGGCGCGTTCTGGTCGCCGGATAGCAAAAAACTCGTGGCCTTACGCACCAAGAAAGGTCAAGAACACAAGGTCCACCTCCTCGAATCGTCGCCCAGCGATCGGATGGAACCGAAGTTGCACACCCTCGATTACTTGAAGCCCGGCGATCGGATCGACGCGACGAAACCCCATCTATTCGATGTGGCCGAGCGGAAGGAAATCGTTGTCGCGGACACGTTGTTCTCCAACCCGTGGAGCGTGCGAGATGTGCGCTGGTCGCCCGATTCGCGGCGTTTTACATTTCTTTACAATCAGCGCGGCCATCAGGTGTTACGCATTCTCGGCGTGGACGCCGATAGCGGAACGGTTCGCGCCGTTATCGACGAACAGAATAAGACATTTATCGACTATAATAGTAAGTTTTTCGCGCATTACCTCAATGCCACGAACGAAATCGTGTGGATGTCCGAACGCGATGGCTGGAATCATCTCTATCTGTACGATGCGACGACGGGGCGCGTGAAGAATCGGATCACCAAGGGGCCGTGGGTGGTGCGCGGCATCGACCACCTCGACGACAAGGCGCGGCAGATCTGGTTCCGCGCTGGCGGCATTCATCCGGGCCAAGATCCGTACCACGTTCACTTTTGCCGCATCAACTTCGACGGCAGCGGCTTGACCCTCCTTACCGAAGGCGACGGGACACACACTATCGCCTATTCGCCGGATCGCCGTTACTTTCTCGATACCTATACCCGCGTGGACATGGCCCCCGTGACGGAACTGCGCCGCGCCGAAGACGGCAAACGGATCTGCGAACTCGAACGAGCCGACATCAGCGCTCTATTGAGAACGGCATGGAAAACACCTAAACGCTTCGTCGCCAAGGGACGCGACAAGAAAACCGACATTCACGGCGTCATCTTTCGACCGAGCAATCTCGACGTTCATAAAAAGTATCCGATTGTCGAACAAATCTATGCCGGGCCCCAAGGCTCGTTCGTGCCTAAGGCGTTCCGCGCATTCCACTATCCCCAAGAGCTGGCCGAACTCGGTTTCATCGTCGTTCAGATCGACGGCATGGGTACCAACAACCGCTCGAAAGCGTTCCACGACGTCTGTTGGAAAAACCTCGGCGACGCCGGTTTCCCAGATCGCATTTTGTGGATGAAGGCTGCTGCGGCGGAATATCCGTATCTCGATCTGAAGCGCGTCGGCATTTACGGCGGGTCGGCCGGCGGACAAAATGCCCTCCGAGCCGTCTTGGCTCACAGCGATTTCTATAAGGCTGTCTCGGCGAATTGTGGTTGCCACGACAATCGCATGGATAAAATCTGGTGGAATGAGTTGTGGATGGGTTGGCCCATCGGCCCACACTACGCCGAGCAGTCCAACGTCACCAACGCCCATAAGTTGCGCGGCAAACTCTTGTTGACGGTTGGCGAGATGGATCGCAATGTCGATCCCGCGTCGACGATGCAGGTAGTCAACGCCCTAATTAAAGCCGGTAAGGATTTTGAACTGCTCGTCGTCCCGGGGGCGGGGCACGGGACGCCTGGAGGGTATGCCAAGAGGCGCGAGCAAGACTTTTTCGTCCGTCATCTGCTTGGCGTCGAGCCGCCGGATCGCAACGCGTTCAACTCGAAGTGAGGGGCGATCTCGGCCCGGAGCGAAACCGAGAGGGCTTCTCTGGCAATTGCGGTTGCGAGAAGTGTATACTTACCAATGGGGATTCGCGGCAAATAGGTCGTGGCTAATGGAGATCGTTCGAGATATTTGAGTTCGCCATCCTCGCCGCGTCCTCCGTAGAGACTATTCATGCAAGACACGCACCAATATCTCGATCCCGTCGCGCTGGCCAAGATTCGCAATTTGGAGATGCAGGCTCGGTTGATCGTCGAGGGGTATCTCTCCGGCATGCACAAAAGTCCCTATCACGGCTTCTCGGTCGAGTTCGCCCAGCACCGCGAGTATGTCCCCGGCGACGATTTGAAGCATCTCGATTGGAAGGTGTACAGTCGAACCGGACGCTTTTACCTGAAACAGTACGAAGAAGAAACGAATCTTGCCTGTTGGCTGCTCGTCGATGCGAGCGAGTCGATGCAGTATAGCTCCGGGCCGATGGGCGACGACGGCGAACCCCTCGTCAGCAAATACGATTACGCCTGCATGAGCGCCGCCGCCTTGGCGTATCTCATTCTGCATCAGCAAGACGCCGCCGGACTCGTCACCTACGACAATCAAGTGCGGCAACTGCTGAAACCGGCCAGCCAGCCTTCGCACCTCAAGCAGATGATCGCCTGCCTGAGCAAAGGAGCCGGGCGCGAACGCACTCGACTGGCTCCCATCTTTCACGACCTCGCCGAGCGCGTGACGCGCCGCGGCATCATCGTCATCCTCAGCGATTTTTTCGACGACATGACGGATATTCTTAATGGACTAAAGCACTTGCGGCACAAGCGACACGAGGTCATCGTCCTACACGTCCTCGATCGTGCCGAGTTGGACTTTCCATTTCAAGAGGCGACTTTGTTTCGCGGCCTGGAGCAATATCCCGAAATGCTCGCCGATCCGCGCTCGCTCCGGGACGGCTATCTCGAACAGATTCAAGGCTTTATGACGGAGCTGCAACGCGGTTGTTTGGCGCAGAACATCGACTATGTGACGCTGCGAACCGACATGCAGTTGGGGATTGTCTTATCCAGTTATTTGGCGCATCGCCTGGCCCGGAGCAGTCGTCATTCGTAACCGATCCGTCTCGAATGGCGGCGAGGGCTATCCATCGCTCTCCGCCAACACTTCGAGGACACCTTGAGGGAGATGTTACTCGTGCATTGGCTCCCCTTCGCATTCGTGGAAGCTCCTCTGACCGTCGCCGCGGTGGCCGGCGGCGCGCTGTCGATTCCCATCATCATCCACCTACTCAATCGACGGCGTTTCAAGGTCGTCACCTGGGCGGCCATGCGTTTCTTACTGGCGGCTCAGAAGAAAAACTCGCGCCGACTGCGTCTGGAACAGATCCTGTTGCTGGCGGTGCGTTGCCTGTTGATTCTCTTACTGGTATTGGCGATGGCGAGCATTACGCCGTGGGCCGAGGCGATGTGGCGCTGGTTTGCGCCGGACGGAGCTTCCACCCTTGTCGCCAATGGGCAACGCACCCATAAGATTCTGGTCGTCGATGGCTCGTTCAGCATGGCGATGAAAGCCGAGGGGGGCACCTGCTTCGATCGCGCCCGAGCTTTTGCCGGTCAAATCGTCCGGGAATCGAGCGGTGGCGATGCGTTCAGCGTGGTTCTCATGGCTTCGCCGCCGCGCCGCATTGTGCCGGAACCGTCGGAGGACTCGCGCAAGGTTCTCGCCGAGATCGACAAGCTGCGGCTGACGCACGGCAACTCCGATTTGGCCGGTACCCTCAACACCGTTGAAAGTCTCGTTCGCGCCTCGCCGGGGAAGTATCCGGCTCGCGAAGTCTACTTTCTCACCGATTTGCAGCAATCGACATGGATCGCGCGCCAACCCGCCATGCTCTCGGCGACTTTGCAAAAGATAAAGGAGCGCGCTCAAACCATTTTCATCGACGTAGGCCGACAGGGAGCCGACAATCTGGCGGTAACGAGTCTCGTCCTCGACGATTCGATGGCCTCCTCCGGACGATTGACCCCCCTGGTCGCCACTGTCACGAATTATGGCGACGTGCGTTCCGATGTGGGCGTTCGACTCTTCGTCGGTAAAGCACGGGCCGCCGCCAGCGACAAAGCCTTCGATCTTCACGAAGTCGAAGAAAAGATCGTCAAGCAGATCAAGCGCGGCGAGGCAGCACCCGTTACGTTCGCTTATAAGTTTCCATCGCCCGGCGATTATGTCCTGGTAGTGCAAGTCGCTCACGACGATCTCGAACTCGACGACATGCGTAGCGCCGTGGTCACGGTCAAGAACACAGTCCCGGTTATGCTAGTGAACGGCAAACCGGCCATTGAGGTGTTCGACCGCGCCACCGAATGGTTGCGGGTGGCGCTGAATCCATTCGACGACAAAGAGACGCCCGGCTCCATCGCGGCTCGACCGAAGGTACTGTCGTTGTCGCAGTTCGCGGACGAGGGGCTTGGCGATCTGACTCGATACGATTGCGTCTTCTTGTGCGATGTGCCGCGTTTCAGCTTGGCTGAGGTGCGGCGCTTGGAAACGCACGTTCGCCGCGGCGGCAGCGTGGTATTCTGTCTCGGTCCGAACGTCGATCTCTCCGCCTATAACGATTTGCTCTATCGAGACGGGAAGGGGTTACTCCCGGCGCGGCTGACGGAACATGAAAAGGCCAACCTGCGTTTCAACTTCCAGCTGGCGATGGACGCGGAGGCAGACCGCGAAGCACCCTTGAAGCCGTTCCGCAGCGAGTCGGCGCGCGAATTCCTGTTGTCGTCTCGCTTCCAGCAGTTCGTGCAGACCGAACCCGCGCCGCGCGCCAGCCCGCGCCGCATCTTGACCTTCGCCCCCGCGCCCATTCCCGGTGGATCGAAGTCGGCTTTGGAAGCCGGTCAACCCACAATGCCAAGGGGCGGCTCGGCCGTTCTCGATTGGCAACCGCTCGAGACGCGAGAGGTGGAACGTCAACGGTCGGCCCCCGCCGGGGAGCGCGGCGGTAAAGGACGAATGCGCGGGCGCGTCGTCCTCATCACCACCACGGTCAACGCCGACTGGAACAATTGGCCGAGTTCTCCCAGTTTTCCACCTCTGATGCAAGAGCTTCTCTTGTATGCCTCCTCCCCTCTCTTGCGCGAACAAGCGTTGCAGGTTGGCGAGCCGATCGAACTCTACCTTCCTAACGTCGCCGGGGGGGGGGAAGCCGTCGTCGGCCTCCCGGACGGACGCACTGAGTCGGCCCACCTGGAAAACGAAGACGACTCCACCGTGTTACGTTGGATCGACACGGACATCAGTGGTATCTACAGCATCGTCGTCGGCCAACATCCTCAACAGCACCTCTTCGCCGTCAACGTGCCCGCACTCAATGAGGCTCAGCAACTCAGCGAGAGCGATCCGACCCGTGCCAGCCGAGAAGATTTACAAAAAACCTATCCCGAATGGGAGATACAAGTTGTTCCCGACCCCACTCAGGTGAAGCACGCGAAGTCGGCGGAGGGTGAACCGGAGAACGTCGTGCGACCGCTCGGTGACATCGTGGCCCGTTGGCTCTTACTGACGGTTCTCGCGTTGGTGTTGGCCGAGATCGTGTTGGCCTGGCGATTCGGTCACTTTAGCACCGGCGTCGCGCCGCTCGAAGAGCCCGTTCGACCGAGACGACGCACGATAGCCGCCGCGGCGCTGTTGGCTCTGCCTTGGCTGTTGTTCGGTTGCGTCCTGGCGGTGGGCGCGATTCTCGTTCACGACGCCGTAAGCGGCGATTTTCTCGCCTTCCTGCCCGAGACTGGACGGCGCGCGATGGAGTCCATCACGGGAATCGAACCGCCCGCTCCCGGAGAAAACAGCCATTGGCGATTGGAATATCGGTCTTATCTGTGGGACAATCGCGCCGACCCTTGGTTGGCCGGCGCGCTGGCGATCGGCACGGCCCTACTCATCCACGCAGTTTCTCGCCGCGAAGGCAGTTCGCTGCGGCAACAGAAGCGAAACGGAGGACGCTATCTCCGTCTGGGGCTGCGCATGAGCTTGCTGTTCCTCCTCCTTGCCGTGTTACTGCCGCGCGATCGCATCTGGTTCGAGCGCCAGAGTTGGCCGGACATCGTCCTTATGCTCGACGACTCGGCGAGTATGTCCAACGTGGATCAGTACAAGGAAACGCGGATTAAGGAGATCGCCGACCGCCTGGCTCAGCACGAAGGCATCGCCGACGGACAACGGTTATCGCTGGCTAAGGCGCTGATCGCGCGGGGCGACTCCGATTGGCTGACGGCCATGCTGACGCGCCGCAAGATTCGCGTTCACGTCTATCACTGCTCTAGCCGCGCCCATCGTCTCAAAGATGCGACCGAGCTGAACGAAGTGCCCTCGGCACTTGAGGCCATTCGGTTGTTGAAGGCCGAGCCGACCAACGATTCGAGCCAGCTAGGCATGGCGGTGCGCCAGGTTCTCAACGACTTCCGTGGATCTTCGTTGGCCGCCGTCGTCCTACTCACCGACGGCGTGACGACCGAAGGCGAGGATCTCGTCAAAGTCTCGAAATATGCCCGTCAATTGGGTGTGCCCTTGTACTTCGTCGGCATCGGCGAAGCCCAGGAAACGCGCGATCTGTATCTGCACGACCTAACCGCTCCGGATAGCGCCTATGTCAACGACCGCCTCGTCTTTACCGTCAACGTCACCGCGCGCGGTTTCCCTCGACTTTCCGTGCCGATCGCCCTGCGCGAAAAAGGCAAGGATCGACCGCTCGATCGCAAGACGATTTCCTTCGACGGCACAAAAAAGACCGTTAAAGTGATTCTCACGCATCAACCCTCGGAACCCGGCGAAAAGACGTTCGTTCTCGACGTTCCCGGTCAAGAAGAGGAAGTTTCAACGGAGAACAATCGCTTGCAAAGATCGGTCTTCGTTCACGAGTCGAAGCAGATCAAGGTTCTCTACGTCGAAGGCTATCGCCGTTGGGAGTTCCATTATCTGAAGACTTTGCTGGAACGCGAAAGCAATCGCATCAAAGGGAACAAGAGCATCGACCTGAAAGTCTTGCTCTTGGACGCCGACGCCGAATTCGCCTCGCAAGATCGCAGCGCCATTTCCGAATTTCCCGCCAAGACAGAGTTGAATACATTCGATGTCGTTATTCTCGGCGATGTCGATCCGCAAGCGAAGTTCGACGGCAAGATGACCGAACATCTGAAGGATCTCGCCGACTTCGCGCGCGAGCGCGGCGGCGGCCTGCTCGCCATCTCCGGCGAACGCTTCATGCCTTCGGCGTATAAAGATTCGCCGCTAAAGGACGTGCTGCCCATCGATGTGACGACCGCCGAAGCGCCGCCGGATGTGGATATAGCGGAAACTTTTCGTCCGCAGTTGACGCCGGTGGGCCGAACGCACCAGATCTTCCAGTTCAGCCCCGGCGACGAGCGCGAGAACGAGACGATCTGGAATCGTCTTCGAGAGATGTACTGGCACGCCGACGGGTATAAACTCAAGCGTGCCGCCGAAGTGTTGGCCGTCGTACCGAAACGGGACGGGGAGAATAAAAACCCGATGGGAACGGACGGGAAGCCGTTGGTCGTGCAGCAGTTCGCCGGCGCGGGCCGCTGCTTGTTCTTGGGCTTCTGCGAGACGTGGCGCTGGAATTGGCGCGAGGATCAGGCGTATTACAATCGCTTCTGGATCGAAACGGTGCGCTATCTGGCACGGACGCGCCTGGGCCGCATCGAATTGCGTCTGGATCGGCAAACTTCGTATCGACGGGGCGAGCCGATCAAGATGACGGTGCGCTTTCCAGACGACGCGCCGCCTCCTTCCACCGATCTAGGCGTCAAAGTTACCGTCGAGCGCCGTAATCCCGCCAAGCCCGGCGACTCCGAGGTGAGGACCGTGCAGCTGTCCAAAGTCGAGGGTAGCCGCGCTACTTATGAGGCATTGTTGACGCAGACACCGGAAGGCGATTATAAATTCTGGCTCGACTCGCCGACCGCCACGCCCCGCCCCCAAGTCGAGTGCAAGGTCGTGCGTCCGCCCGGTGAGATGGAAAATCTTCGGATGAACCAAGCCGACCTGGAGCGCGCCGCCGACGAATCGCACGGTCGATTTTATACCCTTGCCGACGCCGACCGCCTAATTGACGACTTGCCTACTGGCACGCGCGTAACAGTGAACGCTCCAGGCCCTCCGTACATTCTGTGGAATCACTTCGCGCTGTTCATCTTGGCGATTGGCCTGTTAACGACGGAATGGCTGATGCGCAAGGAACAGAATCTATTGTGAGTTGGACGGTGGGTCTCGCTTTGCTTGACCCACCATCCTACGAATTGTTTACGTTGTGCTCGATGCTTCGACGTTGACGCCGAAATCTCGGATCGTGAAGATCGGCTGATAATTCTCGATGCCCAGGCTCCGAAACAGCGCCTCCGCCCCTTGCAAACGGTCCACCAAAGCGAGTACGGTCACAACCTCGCAGCCGATCTCGCGGACGGCTCGAATGGCCTTTGCGGCGGAACTGCCCTTGGTAAACACGTCGTCCACGATGGCCACGCGAGCGCCTTTGGCAAGGTTGCCTTCGATAAGTTTCTGGGTTCCGTGGCGCTTTACCTCGTCGCGGACCCAAAACCCTTCCATTTTGCGTTGGTGCAAGTGGTAGCTGAAGACGGCAGCCGCGGCCAAGGGAACCGCCCCGACTTCGAGACCGCCCAGGGCGTCGATGCCGAGCGACTGGGTGCGCTGGTAGAGGATCTCACCAATCAGAGGGACCGCCTCGGAGAAAACCTCGGTCATTTTTCCGTCGATGTAGTAATCGCTGACCCCTCCGGAAGACAATTGGAACTTCCCGCGTTTGAACGAGCGGTCGTGTAGCAGTTGAAGCAATTGCGATTCGGCGGCGGTCATTAATCGAACCCTCTGCACGCGGCACACCATCTCCATTTCGACAAAAACTATAGTCTAATCTTACTCTCGCTCTCTATCGCGGCCAGACCTCGGGGGATTTCCATGTGGTCTTGCGCGCGACGCCGATCGACCCGTAAGACGGCGAACGTTGGCCGTTCCAGTGCGTTCGGCCCTTAGATCGTTCTTATCTCACCTACTTGGCGACAAGATTTCTATTAGCGATATAATCTGATTCTGGACGTTCGATTCCTTCCGTGAGGGTGGTTGTCATGGGTTTCAAACTAGATCGAGTGCATGTTTGGTCGGGCGAGGTGATGGATCAAGCGGGCGGCGTGGCGACAAAGCTATCGCTCTTGGCCCATGCCAGTGCCAACCTCGAATACATTTACACGCGGCGACAAGTGGATCGACCGGGCATCGGCGTTCTGTACGTCGCCCCGATTACCGGCGCGATGCAGGTGCGGGCGGCGCGATCGGCGGGACTGACCGAGACCGACAATCCCATTGTGTTACGAGTCGAGGGCGACAACCAAGCCGGTTTGGCGCATCGCCTGACGCAGCAATGGGCGCTGGCGGGACTGAGTCTCCAAGGTTTAATGATGTCGGTCCTGGGCGATAAGTTCGTCGGTTACGCCTCCTTCGACACCGTGGCCGACTCCAATCGCGCTGCCGCCATTCTCGGCGACTTGGGTGCGGTTGCATCGTGATCGCGTCCGAAGGACAACGAGCGACGATTGCCGTACTCGGGGGAGTCGTCGCGGTTTATCGTCTCCCTTATGCGATCGACCGCGAGACTCCCTCCGCGGCTGAGTCTCACTCGTGGATTCCCTTCCGATATGGGGAAGTCACACGGCCCGTCGTGTTCCACGACCGGACTCCCTGGAGACGACGATCTCGCTGCAAACGGCGTTCGCGCCTGCTGACTCCTTATACTTCTTGACCGATTCGTACACACGCTTGGAGATTTGACATGCCACAATGGAAAGACGAAGGCCTCGATCTGATTTTCCGCGAAGCGCGTACGCACAACGGCTGGCTGAACAAGGCCGTGGACGATGCCTTGCTCGTTCAGGTGTACGATCTTGCGAAACTGGGTCCGACCTCTGCCAATATGTGTCCCATGCGGGTGGTTTTCGTTAAAACGAAGGAAGCGAAGGAGAAGCTCAAGCCGGCGCTCGACGCGGGCAACGTGGAGAAGACGATGCAAGCGCCGGTCACGGCCATCGTCGGTATGGACACTCGGTTTTACGAGCATCTGCCACGGCTTTTTCCGCATGCCGATGCCAAGGCCTGGTTCAAGGATCTGCCGGAGAATGTCCTGGAGTACCTCGCGCTGCGCAATAGTTCGCTTCAAGGCGCTTACCTGATGTTGGCGGCTCGGTCGCTCGGTCTGGATTGCGGGCCGATGTCCGGTTTCAATAACGCCAAGGTGGATAGCACCTTTTTCGCGGGTACAAGCGTGAAGTCGAACTTCCTGTGTAACCTCGGGTACGGCGACAAGAGCAAGCTCTATCCGCGCGGACCACGCCTGAGCTTCGAGGAAGCCTGTTGGATTCTTTGACAATTCGTCTTCGAGACGGGTACTCGTCGCCCCGGATCGCAATCCCGACTGCGCGATGGCGGTGTACCCCCCTTCGCCCGGTCGAGAACGAGAATCGTTGAGGTGAGGGGACCGGGAAGGGGATTCCCGTCAAGAACACTACTATTCGGCGATGGATTGGTGAGCCGTTCTCTATTCGACGACGATGAGGTTCCCCCGTTGGCCGCGCGGCTTGCACCGAGACTGCGCACGTTGGCCGAGCGGGGTGTCTACTTTGGCACAAGCTCCTGGAAGTACGAGGGATGGCTAGGGTCGATATACAACAGAGAGCGCTACATTAGCAGGGGCAAGTTCTCACATAAGAAATTTGAGGCGGAATGCCTTCGAGAATACGCGGAGACCTTTCCAATCGTCGGCGGCGACTTCAGCTTTTACCGCTTTCCGACACCGGACGACTGGGCGAGGATCTTCACGAGCGCGCCTTCGAGCTTGGCCTTCGGGCTGAAAATCCCTGAAGATATTACCGTGGCCAGATGGCCGGGACATGCCCGCTACGGTGGGCGCGCGGGGCGGCTCAACGAACATTTCCTCAACGCCGCGCTACTGGAGACCAAGTTCCTCAAGCCTTTGGAGTCGTATCGTCGGCAAGCGGCGGTTCTGATCTTCGAGTTCGGCCAATTTAGCCGCGCGGATTTTTCCACCCCGGCCGACTTTCTCCCACGACTGGAGCGGTTTCTGGCCGCGCTGCCCGACGGATGGCCCTATGCGATCGAGATCCGAAACGCTGAATATGCGACGTCCGACTACTTCGCAGTCTTGGCTCGATATAAGGTCGCTCATATCTTTAATGCGTGGACACGGATGCCGTTGGTGGCCGATCAAATTGCGATTCCGGAAGCGTTCGGCGCGGACTTCTGCGTGGTGCGGGCTTTGTTGCGGAAGGATCGATCCTACGAGAAGGCAGTGTCGATGTTTGAACCGTACCGCGAGGTTCAAGAGCCGGACCACTCGACCCGCGCTGCCCTGCGCCACATCGCCGCTCGCGCTTTGCAGACCGGCCAACGCGCCTATATCTTCGTGAACAATCGCTTGGAAGGAAACTCCCCCGGGACCATTGAGGCCATTGTCTCCAGCGACTTGTGAGACCGATGGCATCCGTCGCGCTCGCACCATGTTTGCATGACAGCGCTATTCGCTTCTCCGCCGAATACACAGAAGAGGGGACCAGCGCCGTCGTGTTCGCTTTCGTGCGAGCGGTTGATATAACAGTGCCGTAGCGAAGTGCAATTTTGGAGAAATCGACGCTCATGGAAACCTATCAAGTCGTCTTGCTGACCTTGGCCGGGGCTGCGGTCCTGAAATTACTCGTCCTGTTTATATTGGGCAAAGGGAGCTTCTCTCGATTTGGGCTGGCGGTGAGGACGTATTTTCGCGTTCTCGGCGATGCGGCAACGGCGGAGCGCGTGCGACCGTTGCTCGAACCGCCGGCCGACGAGCCGAAGAAGCCCGCCAGGCTGTCGCCTGAACCTCTGCGCTTGGTGACCCTTCTGCAGCGCGAGGGGCGCTTGCTCGATTTCTTGCTGGAAGACATTCAGGCCGCCTCGGACGAACAAATCGGCGCGGGTGTTCGGGAACTCCATCGAAAGGCGCAGACGGTCGTGAAGGAGCATCTCGTCTTGGAACCGGTGCTGGCCAAAAGCGAGGGCGAGAACGTGGAAGTGCCAGCCAATTTCGATCCGTCGGCCATTCGTCTCACGGGCAACGTCACCGGCCAACCGCCATTTCACGGCGTCTTGCAACACCACGGCTGGCGCGTCAAGAGCTATTCCTTGCCCGCCCTGCCCGAAGGACAAGATCCCTTCATCCTCGCACCGGCGGAGGTCGAACTACCATGAGCTGCCAGTCGATACGTCCTCTTTCTGGTAAAAAAGCGATATTCTCTATCCTCGTTGTTCTCGCCTTCGCTCGTTCCCCCATCGAGGCGGTGGGACAAACGGATATTCTCATTGCGGACTTCGAGGGCGACGATTACGCCCATTGGAAGACGACGGGGGAGGCTTTCGGTTTGGGACCGGCGCGCGGCGCGCTGCCGAATCAGATGCCCGTGACCGGCTATCGGGGCAAGGGGTTGGTCAACAGCTTCCACGGTGGCGACGGCTCGACCGGGACTCTGACCTCGCCGGAGTTCAAGCTCGAGCGTCGCTACCTCAATTTTCTGATCGGCGGCGGCAAGCATCCCGGCGAAACCTGCATGAATCTGCTCGTGGACGGTAAGATCGTTCGCACCGCGAGCGGACCCAACGACAAGCCCGGCGGCAGCGAGCAATTGAAATGGCACACATGGGATGTTGCCGAATTCGCAGGCAAGAACGGCTCGTTGCAGGTTGTCGATAAAGCGACCGGCGGGTGGGGACACATTAACGTCGATCACATCGTTCTCAGCGACCGCCCAAGGTCCGATAAACCCGCCCGCCGCGACATCGTCGTGGGCATGAACTTTTTACATCTGCCGGTCAAGAACGGCGCGCCCAAACGTCTCGTGCGATTGCTGATCGGCAAAGACACGATGCGCGAGTTCGAGATCGAACTGGCCGATGGACCAGCCGACTTCCAAGTCTTCTCCGATGTGAGCGCCTACAAGGGCAAGACAGTGACCGTCGCCGTCGATGCGTTGCCCGCGGATTCAAAGGCTCTGGCGGCTATTCGCCAAGACAATGCCCTACCGGCGGCGAACGTACTCTATCGAGAGAAACTGCGTCCGCAATTTCATTTCACCTCTCGACGCGGCTGGTTGAACGATCCCAACGGCCTCGTCTGGTGCGACGGCGAATATCATTTGTTCTATCAGCACAACCCCTACGGTTGGGCCTGGGACAACATGCACTGGGGCCACGCCGTCAGCAGCGATCTCCTCCATTGGCGCGAGCTGCCGGAAGCGCTCTATCCCGCGCGCTTCGGCGACTGGGCCTTTTCCGGTAGTGCCGTAGTCGATCGGCACAACACGTCGGGCTTCCGCAAAGGCGACACCTCGCTCCTCGTCGGCGCGTTCACAAGCACCGGACGCGGCGAGTGCATTGTCTTCAGCAACGACCGAGGCCGCACTTGGAAGGAATACACCGGAAATCCCGTCCTCAAGCACGCCGGGCGCGATCCGCGCCTGCTTTGGCATCGCGGCCGCAAATGTTGGATCATGGCTGTCTACGATGAATTCGAGGGTAAACAGTCGATCGCTTTTTACTCCTCTAACGATCTGAAAAAGTGGAAATTCGAGAGCCGCATCGATGGATTCTTTGAATGCCCCGATCTCTTCGAGTTGCCGATTGAAGGTGAGCCGGGGAAGACGAAATGGATACTCCACGCCGCCGACGGTCAATATCTCCTCGGCGATTTCGATGGCCGCGTCTTTCGCAAAGAGTCCGGCAAACACCGGCTATGGTTCGGCAATTTCTATGCGGCGCAGTCGTTCAGCGACACGCCAGACGGACGCCGCATCCAGATCGGTTGGGGGCGGGGCATCACCTTTCCTCAAATGCCTTTCAATCAACAGATGACCCTCCCCTGCCAGCTGACCTTGCGGAAAACCGCCGACGGCGTTCGATTGTTCGCCGAGCCGACTCGCGAGTTCGAGAAACTTCGCAACGGGCACCACTATTGGGGGCAAACCAACCTCAATCCCGGCGACAACCCCTTGGAAAAACTGCGGGGAGAACTGTTCGAGATACACGCTGAGGTCGAGGTTGCCGACGGGCCGGGATTTTCGTTCAATCTTCGCGGCATCCCGGTGGTATACGATGCCAAGAAGAATGAATTAACCTGTAAGGGTGTGACGGCTCCGCTATCGCCGATAAAGGGACGAGTGGAGTTGCGTTTGCTGATCGATCGGGGTTCGATCGAGATATTCGGCAATCGAGGCCGTCTCGCCATGTCGGTCGCCGCGCTTCCGGCGGACGCCGATCGCAGCCTGGCAGTGTCCGGCCTCGGCGGTTCGGTTCGTCTGCATTCCTTGGACGTTTACGAACTTTGTTCGACGTGGCGCAACGAGAAGGAGAAGCGCTGATCCCTCGGCGACTCACGCCTTCAGCTTGTCCGTGAAGTGCGAGCGACACTTCGCCACCTTGGGCGCGACGACGGCTTGACAATAGCCGTGGTAAGGATTGTTGCGAAAATAGCCCTGGTGATAGTCCTCCGCTCGATGAAATGCCTCAAACGCGATCAATTGAGTGACGACCGGGACGCGATAGCCCCCGGATGCGTTCAGCGCGGCTATCTTTTCTTCGGCGAGTCCTTTTTGTTCCGGCGAGTGGTAGAAGATTGCCGAACGATATTGCGTGCCCACATCCGCACCTTGACGATTAAGCGTTGTAGGATCGTGAATGACGAAGAACACATCGAGCAACTCGGCGAACGAGAGAACGTCGGGATCGAAGGTGATTTGCACGACCTCGGCATGGCCCGTGTTGCCGCCGCACACTTGTTCGTAGCTCGGCTTCGGGGCGTGCCCTCCAGAGTAGCCGGATTCGACGCGCTCGACGCCTTGCAGCTGCTCAAAGACGGCTTCCAAACACCAAAAACAACCGCCGCCCAGTGTGGCGACTTCTCTCGCTTCACTCTCGTTCACGATGGCTTCTCCTCGCGCCCCGCAATCGCCCGTTCGTAGCCCTTCGATACGGTAGACGTTCGCCGCACTGCCGGCAACGGCAGCCGCGCGGAGGCAATCGCGGCGCAAGGCGAAGCGTTCGGATAGTACGGGGGTACCGAAAATTCCACCAACGGTTCCTTCATGTCGCAACAACCATCTCTCGCCTCTCATAGTGCTTTAATCGCAAATGGGTATATTGAGAGTTGCGAGGACGCTGGGATTCCGGCATTCCCAATCGGCCCACTTTAGAGAGATGTGCAATCATGCGCGTGCTGCTCGTCGAGGATAACAAACCACTCGTCCGCGCTCTCAAACAAGGCCTGGAAGAGGAGGGCTTTGCCGTTGACTCGGCTCTCGACGGGCAAGAGGGGGACTTCAAGGCTCGCACCGCCGAATACGACGTGATCGTTCTCGACGTGATGCTGCCGCACGAGGACGGTTTGTCGCTGCTGCAACGCTGGCGCAAGGATGGGCTGAACACACACATTCTGATTTTGACGGCACGCGGCACGATGGAAGACAAGGTGAAAGGTCTCGATCTCGGTGCCGACGACTACATGACCAAGCCGGTAGCTTTAGAGGAACTCCTCGCCCGCATCCGCGCGCTCATTCGCCGCGTCCATCAAGTGAAAAGCCCGCTGCTCCGAATTCACGATCTGGAGATCGACACGGCAAGCCGTTCGGTCAAGCGCGGCGGCAAGTCGATCCATCTGACGCCGCGGGAATACGCTCTGTTAGAGTTTCTCGCCTTTCATCGCGGAAAAGTCACCACGCGCTCGATGATTTGGGAACATCTGTACGACGACCAGGACGAGAACACTTCCAACGTGGTCGATGTGTACATTCGGTATTTGCGTAATAAGATCGACAAAGGGTACGATCCGCCGTTGATTCTGACGCGCTGGGGCGAAGGGTACATGCTGCGAGGCGACGACAATCCATGAAATCGATCCGGTTATCGCTGATGGTCTACTTTTTGGGGCTGCTCGCGGTGGCTCTCTCGGCGGCGTCGTTGCTCGTTTATCGCAATGCCCAACAGACCTTGGAAGCGAAACGGCGGGCGATGGAGCAACTGGTACTTACACAGTATGAGGATCGTCGCCGCGAGGTGGAAGCGCGTTTGGACGAGACATTATTGTTTCAGGCTCAATACCTGGCGGGATTGGTTCAGGTTCAGTTCGACCGCGACCGTGCCTCCACCATTCAAACGTTGTATTTGCTACTCGGCGCGTCCTCGCTCCACAATCCCTCCGCTTATCTGTTGGAGCCGACGTGGATTGCCGAGGGAGCGCCGCCGTTGCCCGTGCAGCCTCCACCGCGCAAGGAACCTCCTCCAGCGAGATCGGACTCGTCCCATAAAGAGGCATCGGCCTCATCGAGTCCTCGCCGAACGCCTCCCTGGTTCGAGCCTCCCACTCCGGTGTACCTCGAATTCCGAGACCGACTTCTCACTGGGGTCAAGCTGAAGCGCGACGAGTTGGTTCTGCCGGGAGACGGCGAGGGGAGCGACTATTTTCAAATCGACAACCCTCCCGGCAAGTCGTACTATTCCCCGTCGATGGCCGGTCGGATATTTCCTCTCGATTTGAACTCGTTTTCTCCCGGCCAGATGATTCAGTGGTATTTTGAGGATTCTCGCTTGGGAAGCACTTCGGTGCGCCGCGTTGTCTTCAAGGCGTCGGGAGTGGATGTGGTCACTGTCTGGCCGGGGCGACGCTCCAACCGCGGCGATCCGCCCAGGCCGCCCGAAACACATCGCTTCAGCGGGCCGACGGTTTACGTTCATTGTGCCGCCGAAACGCGAAAGCGCAACGCTGCCTTCGCCGAGTTGACGACTTTCCGCGACGATGAGTTAGCCAAGATCGCCGGGGAAACCCGAACCTCCCTGGCCGACTTACGCACTTGGCTCTTGGTGATCGGCATTGCCGTCTTCGTTGCCACCGGCGTGGGTGGTTTCTGGCTCGTTCGTCTAGGTCTTTCGCCACTGCGCCGGATGACCGATGCCGTCAGCCGCGTCTCGGCCAAGGATTTCCGTCTACCGCTCGACGAACGCCCTCTCCCTCTGGAGCTTCGTCCCATCGCTCAACGCTTGACGGGTACCCTCGTCCAACTCAAACGCGCCTTCGCGCGCGAAAAACAGGCGGCGGCGGACATTTCGCACGAGTTGCGTACTCCCCTGGCCGCTCTGCTCACCACCGCCGAGTTCGCGCTGCGCAAACCGCGCTCGCCCGAACAGTATCGAGAACTGTTCGGCGATTGTCACGCCAGCGCCAAGCAAATGAATCAGATCGTCGAGCGGTTGTTGACCTTGGCGCGGCTCGACGCTGGAGTCGATCGACTGCGTGCCCAGCCGGTCGATGTCGCTAGTCTGGCGACTGAGTGCGTCACGTTGATCCGCCCCTTGGCCGAAGCACGAGGGCTGCGATTGAGCGTGAAAGAACTGCCCTCTCCCCTTCGCGCGTTAGACGGCACGAACGGCGACGGCGCTTGTTTGATCGAGGCCGATCCCGACAAATTGCGCGAGGTACTCACCAACCTATTGCACAACGCCATCCAATACAATCGGCCAGGTGGAATGGTCGATTTGCGCGTTGTGCGAGAGAATGGGACGCTTGAGGTCGAGGTAGAGGACACTGGAATCGGCATTGCTCCCGAGGCGCGCGATCTCATTTTCGAGCGTTTTTTTCGCGCCGATCCATCGCGTGGCGGCGATGATTTGCACGCCGGTTTGGGTTTGGCCATCGTCAAAGAATACATCGACTTGATGGGCGGAACCATTGAGGTCGAGAGCCGTGAAGGCAAGGGCAGCACGTTCCGCGTCTCGCTGCCGGTCCATTGACCGCGGGAGACAGTCTTTTGCCATTAGGGAGCGATTCATGGCGGCGCGGACACTGCTAGACCCCAAAGAAAACCGCCGACAAGCTGCGTCGACACGGCCGGCGAAAGATAGCTGGTTGGACGATCCCGATGTGCGACTCATGCTGCGTGTGCAAGCCGGAGAAGAGGACGCTTTTCGTCAGTTGGTGGACCGCTATCGATCCCGCATCTTCGGATTCTTCCACCAACATCTCGGCGATCGCCAAGAAGCGGAAGATCGCACGCAAGACGTCTTGTTGCGTCTCTTTCGTTCGCGGCATTCGTATCAACCCCGCGCGAGCTTCTCGACGTGGGTGTTCCACATCACGCGCAACGTGGCGCGCAACGCCGTCCGATTTCGCCGTCGCCATCCGAGGGTGCAACTGCCGAACGCGACGGAAGAGCGTTACACGCTCGACACTTTTCGTTCCCGTGTGTCCGATTCGCCCTCTCGACCCTTGGAACGAGCCGAGTTAGCCAGCATGGTCCGTGCCGCGATTGCCGATTTGGGTGAACGACAACGG
The DNA here is from genome assembly GCA_021807595.1 of Planctomycetota bacterium. Lineage (GTDB taxonomy): Bacteria > Planctomycetota > Planctomycetia > Gemmatales > Gemmataceae > JAJPHU01. The sequence continues at coordinate 24,445 of JAKBCS010000032.1, forward strand.
GTTGCTCTGGAGTTGCATCAATTTCACGATCGGACCTATGCTGAAGTGGCCAAGCAACTCGACATGACTCCCAAAGCCGCGAAGAGTCTTCTTTATCGCACGCGCAACCTTCTGCGCGCACGTTTGACTTCGATCCTCTACGAGGACGGTTCGTCGCTCTTTTAGCGTTTGTCTCGCTCGATTGACGCGAGACGAGATCGTTGGGGAATGGGATGCTCGGCTCATTTCGATTGCGGGATTTGCTCGAGAACCCAATAAACCATGTCGGACTCCGCCTGTGGAATGCCGAATCGCTTCAGCTTCGAGGCTACTTGCCCGCGGTGATACGTCGTGTGATTGACGATGTGACGAAGGACTGCCCAAGGCGGCAAGGTCGCCGTTCGCCCGCCCCGCCGCAGAGTGATAGGCGTTGCCAGCCATTGGGGTGTGAGCGCGGCGAGTAAGCCATCGAGTCGTTGATAGGCTCGGTCGAGCAACCGTTCTGCATCCGCCACGGTCGTATGCTCCGCCTCGACCGGGATTTGGTCGTCCGGATCGTTCGTCAGGCCGCGCAGCCATAACTCGGTGACAACAGCAATGTGAAACACCGTCGAACGCACGGGCGACCAGCCCGGCATCGGCTCGGCCAGGTACTGCTCCGGGGTCAACTGCCGGCAGGCATCGAGCATCTTGGCGTTCGCCCATCGGTTGAAAGCGAACAGAGAAACGAAGTCGTCTTGCATGTTTTTTTCCTCCGGTTGGCACAGGAGGTTTTATACGAGTGTTCACCATCGACCGTCAAGACGTAATTACCCGATAACTCTTGGTAACTGAACTTGGCGGTTTCCGTGCGCGGTGCGATGAATCGATTCCGAAGTCCTTCCACCCGGGCAGTCTCAATGTGCGCGGGCCAACTTGCTCAATCGCCCGGTACGAACCGCACCAATCTTTCTAATATCACATCGGGGTGTAGAATGGGGGACGAGTTCATCGCCAGCGAGGGTGACGCATGACGCCGACGATTCTTTCTCTACCCATTCAGGGGGAAATGGCAGAATTTCTCCGATTCAGCGTGGCCGAGTACCACAGGCTGATCGAGAGTGACGTTCTCGCCGAGGACGACAATCTCGAACTTTACCCTCGTTACCAAACTCCGTTTGGGAACCCCGTCCGCGAAACTCTGGAACGCATTCTATTTTGAGCCAACTCGTTGGCCTTCTGTCCTCATGAGGTGTGCCGTGATCTATCCCCGTCTGATTCGCATCCGTCAAACCTTCGAGCGGCCGCGCGTCGCCGAGATTCCCGCCACCGTCGCGTCGGCGCTGGAAAAAATCGATCTGCCGCAGCGCATCAAGCCCGGTCAAAGCGTGGCGCTGACGGCCGGCAGTCGCGGCATCGCCAATATCCCGCTGATACTCAAGAGTACCGCGGCCTTCCTCAAGAAACTCGGTGCGAAACCATTTCTCGTTCCCACGATGGGCAGCCACGGCGGAGGCACGGCGGAGGGACAACGGCACATCCTCGAAAGCTACGGCATCAACGAAGCTTTCGTCGGAGTGCCGATCCGCGCTTCGATGGACACCGTACAAGTAGGCGTTACCTCGGAGGGTTTCCCGGTTCTGCTCGACCGCATTGCTTCGGAAGCGGATCATATCGGCGTCGTTGCTCGCATCAAGCCTCACACCGGCTATCACGGTCCCCTCGAAAGCGGACTGATGAAAATGATGATGATCGGCCTGGGCAAACACACGGGCGCGCTGGCCTACCATCGCATCCTTCTGGATCATCCGTTCGACAGTGTCGTCCGCTCGGTGGGCCGCACCCTGATGCGTGCCGCTCCCATCGCCTTCGGCCTCGGGCTCGTCGAAAACGCCTACGACGAGACGGCCATCGTCGAAGGCGTCGCCCCGGAAGCGTTTGAGTCCGTCGAAGAACGCTTGTTGACCGAGGCGAGACGCCTGTTGATGCGTCTACCGCTCCGCGCCGCCGACTTGTTGATCGTCGATGAGATCGGCAAGAACATCAGCGGGTCGGGCATGGATACCAATGTCGCCGGTCGCAAGCGTGCCTTCCGCACGCAACCGTCACCGGACGGCATGCCTTCGATGCGGCTGATCTATGTGCGCGGCCTCAGCGACAAGACGCACGGCAACGCCAGCGGCATCGGCCTAGCCGACTTCACCTCCACCCGCCTCATTCGGGCGATGGATTATCGCGCTACCGTTATCAACTGTCTGACGGCGGGCTATCCCGAAGGCGCGTTCCTGCCCGTCCACTTCGCAACGGATCGAGAAGTGATCGACGCCGCCCTGGCCATCATCGGCACGCGAGCGCCGGAGCAAGCGCGGATATTACGCATCCGCAATACGATGCAATTAGAAGAACTCGAGGTGTCGGAGGCGTGCCTGGAAGAGAAAGATCGCCAGACGGAGTTCACGCCGATTGGTCCGCCGCGACCGTTGACGTTCGACGCAGCCGGCAATCTCCCGCCGTTGTAACGAGCCGAAACGCCGGTAGGGCTTTCCAGCCCGATCATTTTCCGTGGCGGGGCCCAAAAGCCCTATGTCCCAGCCGAGGCTTCGCGCGAGGAAAGGGGGGTGACGACGCACCATGAGCGACCAAGATTCCCCTTGGAAGGAAGCGCTTGAACGCTATTTGCCTTCATTTTTGTCGCTTTATTTTCCGACCGTGTTTGCTGCCATCGATTGGTCGCGCGGCTACGAATGGCTTAACACGGAGTTGCGCCAAATAGTGCGCGACGCCGAACTGGGTAAACGTTTGGCCGACGTCCTGGTCAAAGTTTGGAGGCTCGACGGCACGGAAAACTGGCTGCTCATCCACATTGAAGTGCAAGGCTGGCCGGAAATCGACTTCCCCCAGCGGATGTTCGTTTATCACTATCGTATCTTCGATTGTTACAGCCGTCGGGTCATCAGTCTGGCGGTGCTGGCCGACGACCGACCGAATTGGCGACCCGATCGCTTTGCCTACGATTTGGGAGTCTGCCGTTTGGACTTTCAGTTCGGGGTGGTCAAACTGCTGGATTTCGCCGATCGAGAATCGGTGTTGCAGGCCAGCGATAATCCCTTTGCGCTCGTGACGCGAGCACATCTGGCCATGCTGCGGACGCGGCACGATCCCGATTCTCGCTTTCAAAGCAAAGTGGGTTTGATCCGCGAGTTGTACGAGCGTGGTATGAGTCGGGACGATGTGTTACAATTGTTTCGTGTTCTCGATTGGATGATGGATTTGCCTTCGTCGTTAGAAAGACTTTTCAAACAGCAAGCGGAGCAAATCGAACGGGAGATGCACATGCCTTACGTTACCAGCGTGGAACGATTGGCCAAAGAAGAAGGACTGGCCGAAGGCCAAGCGGAAGGGCGAGTCCAAGGCCAAGCGGAAGGGCGAGTCCAAGGCCAAGCCAACATGCTGATCCGCGCTTTGACTCGACATTTCGGCGCTCCACCGCCGGAAGAATTGACGGCACGCATTCGCGCCGCGAAAGATCCCGCTCTTCTCGAACAATGGCTCGACTTGATCTACGATTCGCCGACGCTGCAAGAGTACCAACAGCGGATGAAATCTTGACGGATAAAGAAGATAAAAACGATCTCTCACTCTCCCTCCGCGCCGCCGCCGATGGTGCGGTCGATGCGGATACCGAGATCGCGGATCTTCGTGCGCAGGCTGCCGCGCGTGATGCCGAGGATCTTGGCCGCCTGCAATTGATTACCTTCCGTCTGACGTAGAACGCGTGTCACCAAGAGTCGATCCAAGCGCTCCAACGTCTCGGCGTACAATTCTTGCGTTCCCGCCGCCAGGCGCGACTCGACGAATGCCTCAATTCCCATCTCGTTTGGCGTTTTTTTCAGTTCCTGCGGGGCGGGGAGCCTCCCGGTCGTGTTGGGGGGGAGAAAGTCGGGCAGCAGCACGGGTCCACTCGCCTGCAAAAGTGCTTGCTTGAGAACGCTTTGTAGTTCGCGGATGTTGCCCGGCCAGGGATAGCTGCGCAGCAATGCCAGCGCTTCCGGCGACACGTCGCGCACTTCTTTGCCCAACTCGCGGTTGAAGCGGCGCAGGTAGTGGGCGATGAGCAACTTCAGATCGTCGCCGCGCTCGCGCAACGGCGGTAGGTGAATGGTGAATACTCGGAGTCGATAAAAGAGATCGAGTCGAAATCGGCCGGCAGACACGGCGGATTCGAGGTTCGCATTCGTGGCCGCCAACACGCGCACGTCGGTGCGCAGCGTCTCGTTTCCGCCCAGTCGTTCGAAGGTCTGCTCCTGCAAGACGCGCAAGAGTTTGCTCTGCGTTAGGGGACTCATGGTGCCGACTTCATCGAGAAACAGCGTGCCGCCGTTGCACTGCTCGAACTTGCCGATTCGTTTTCGATCCGCGCCAGTAAAAGCGCCCTTTTCGTGGCCGAATAGTTCGCTCTCCAAGAGTTGTTCGGGAATCGCGGCGCAGTTGATAGGGAGAAACGGTCCCTTGGCCCGGCGACTGTGTTGATAGAGAGCGCGGGCGACCAATTCCTTGCCGGTCCCGCTTTCGCCGGTGATAAGTACGGTAACATCCTGAGCGGCGACGCGGCCGATGGCCTTGTAAACATCCTGCATGGCCGGACAAACGCCGACAATTGCATCGGAGAGATCGTCCACGGCGGCGTCGGCGTTGGGGACGGCGGGGACGTGCATGAGCCGCGCGATGGCGAAAGCGCGCTCCATCGTCTGTCGCAGCGCGCTCAGTTCCAACGGTTTCAGAAGATACTCGTATGCGCCGAGTTTCATGGCCTCAATGGCCGTGTCCGTCGTGCCGCGTCCGGTGATAAAGACGACGAGACTGCGGGCATCCAGTTGCCGCAGTCGGCGGAGCATTTCCAAGCCGAGCATGTCGGGCAAATGCACATCGAGGACGATGACATCGGGATGCTTCTCTCTGGCGATCGCCAATCCCTCAGCCGCCGTTTCGGCGGTCAGTACGGCGACTTCCGGTTCGCGGAACGCCTTACGAAAGGCCAACAAGATCGAGGCTTCGTCATCGACTACGAGAAGTGTGGCCATACCGGATTCGGCTTTCGGCTATCGGCTATCGGCTATCGGCCTCCATTTGGCGGAGAGGCCTTTCATTTACCCTTCGACATTTGCCGTGTGAATTCGCGGAAGGCGTCGCGGTAGCCGGGGGGCGGCTGCCCTCGGTCGGGTCCGTGGGCGTCGCCGGGACCGGAGCCGGAAGGTTCAATCGTTCGACCGCCCATGCTCGGCAGCGGCTTCGCCTGTTGGGGATCGACCGGGGCCTCCGGACGGGACGTTGCGCGCGGCACGACTTGCTTGCGCTTCGATTCGAGATATTTCTTCCACGCTTCCTCCGACACGCCGGCCTCTTTCAAAATGTCCTTATCGACGCGCTTGGCGAAGTCTTCGAGTTGCATCTGCGCGGCGCGATGACTGCCCGGCTTCTCGGGCTTGCTCGGCGTCGACGCGCCTCCACGCCCGCCCTCGTCGGCTTTGCCGCTGTTGCGGTCGCCCCCGCCACCGTTCGCCGAGCCGCTGCCTTGCGTGTTCTGCCCATTCCGTTTGTCGCCTTTTTTTGATCCCGATTGTCCTTTTTTTTCTCCGTTCTTAGTGCCGGACGATTCATCTCCCTGGTTCGCTTCGTTCTTATCGCTGGAACCAGAGCTTCGCTGCTTTTTGTCGAGCGCTTCGCCGGCTTTTTCGCGGGCATCGGGATCGAACGCTTCTTTCTCGATCCGTTCTAGCTGGCGTTCGGCTTCTTCGCGGGCTGCGTCGTTCTTGTTCTCTAGTTCCCGCTGGAGGTCGCGCACGTCCTTGGCGCTGGCGTTGCGCGCCCGTGCGCCTCCGTCCGGCTTGCTCTGGGCTTGCGCCGATTGGTCTTTCTCTCCTTCGCCGGCAGACGGTTTGGCATCGCCTTTGGCGGACGAATCCTCTCTCGGCGACGATGGGTCCGGTTTCCGCTCGGCATTCGCTCCGGACTTCGATTCGCCCTCGGTCTTGGCCTCGCCTCGGCTGGGATTGTTGTTGTCCTTGGCTTCGCCGGTCTGCTGCTGCGTTTGCTCCCCTTTCTCGCCGACAGGTTTGTTGTCGCTCGATTCTTTCCCTTGGCCCTGGGGTTGCGGTTTGCCTTCGCCGCCTTCTTTCTTGGTATCGGGATTGCCGCTGGGCTTATTCTCACCGGATGAAGGTGCGGCCTCGGGCTGGCCTTTGGGCTCACCCGACTTGCCTTCGCCGGATTGATTCTTCGGATCGCCGCCTTGCTTACCTTCGCCCTTGTCGCCGTCCGGAGGGGTGGACGCATTCTCACCCTTACCGTCGCCCTTCGAGGCATCGTTACCCGCTTGCGATTGCCCCTTCTCCTTGTTCTCGCTGGAAGTCTTGGACTCTTGCCCCTCCGCTCCCTTGTTCTCGCTCTGGGGTTTCGCGCCGGACGCTTCGCCGCCATCGGGCTGGTTTCGATCGCCCTTGCCCTCGCCCTGTTCGCACGTTTCCGGCTTGCCCTCGCCCTGTTTTTCTTCTTTTTTCTCCAGGGCGTTCTTTATCTGCTCTTCGGTCTTTTGGTCCTCGTTGGGCAGATCGTTCTTCTCGCCTTGGTCGTTCTTATTGTCTGCTTGTCCGCCGTTGTCGTTCTTGTTCGCGCCTTCGTTTTTCTCGCCTTGCCCGCCGTTGTCGTTCTTGTTTTCGGCGTCGTTCTTCCGTTCGCCGTCTTTCGCTTGTCCTGGCTCTCCCGTCCCCTTCTCGTTTTCCTTACTTTTGTTCTCTTCTTCTTGGTTGCGCGCTTGCTGTTCTCGTTTCTGTTGTTGGCGTTGCGCCTCTTCTTTTTGGCGTTGCTGATCCTGCTGTTGTTCGTGTTTTTTCTTTTCGATCTCGGCTTGTTGCTTGTCTCGCTTCTGCTTGTCTTGGTTCTTCTCCGGCTCGGTCAGCAAGACGCGGAAGTGCTTGCTCTCGGTCACTCCGGCCTGGGGATAATCGCAGGCATCGCTCGCTTCCAGCCAGTATTCCAATTCCATACCGGCTCGGAGCGCAACCGCGCGGCCATCTTCACCGCGAACGCCGGACAGTTCGACAAAGTCCTTGTATTCGACTTCGCGCGGATAGCCGCCGTCGGCCAAGCGCATCTGCTCGTCGGAGCGATACGGCTTGTCCTGCAATTTATCGCCGCCGATCACTCGCATCCGCAGCCGCACGCTCTTGACGCCGATGTCGTCGCTAGACTTGCCCCCTACCGACAACAGCCCATCGGCGGGCAAGCGAATGTCCTTCCCCGGTTCGGTCAACTCCACGACGGGCGGGGCGTCGGGAATCGCCGTCACGGGCGAGGCATCCGCGTCGGCATACGACTCATCCTCCGTCGAGAGGAAGAATAAACGATATTTACCATCTTCATTAAGCACCTGGCGGACGAGGAAGCAGCGCGGCTCGGTGGGATCGAGCGTGCCGAGTACGACGGATTTACCGTTTTTACCCTCAAACTCCAACCAGCCCTTGGAAAGGGTACGATTGGTACGAACGCGCAAGAGGACTTCGGTGCCGCGCAATTCCTTCAAGTCGCGCTCGCGGCGAAGTTCGTCGGCGCGGACGACGTAAGGCCGAAAATGATAGGTTGCCAGGAAGTCGGTGATGGCCGGCGCGGCGCGGACGGAAACGCGGTACTCCGGCGTGGTGGCATCGCCGCCGGCCACCCGATACCAAAATCCATTCTTGACCTCGGCGGCAGACAGAGAAGTCGTCCATTCGCGGCTCGGTTCCTGAAGCAGCGGTCGTTCCAGCCAGGGATCGCCATCTTCATGGCGATAGAGCAACCGAACCGCGTCCGCCGCTTTCGGATCGGGAACTCGACCGCCGACCTCGACGACAAAGGGAATACTTTGTCCGACGGTGACGACGGCATCACCGCCCACTGGCTTCAGGATGTCCAGCTGGGTGCGGGTCGAGATCCCGGTCGCCGAGGAAAATGGATTGAACGTCCGCTTCAACAGCGAGAAGAAGGGCGCGGGGCCGAGCAACAGAAACGAAATCACAAAGGCGACGGCGAAGGCAGCGGCCAAGCCGCCCATCCAACCGGCTCGGCGTCCGCCGATCGCTCGTTCGAGATCGACTTGCACCACATCCTTCGCCGCCCGTTGACCCAGTGCCCCGCGGATGGCCGGGGGCAACGGCTGCGCGTGCAGATCGACCCAATTGACGATGCTGTTTTTGGCGTTGGGCAGCAGTTGTTCGACCCGCCGAGCCGCGTAGTAGGGATTGACGCGCAACCGCAGCGGGCGGAGGACGGCCCAAACGAGATACGCGCCGCCGCCGATGCAGAAGAGGACCAGCGACAGCTGCCGCGTTCGTGCCGCGAGCATCCAGTTGGCATCGCAGACGACCATGAGAACGATGTAGGCTAAGCTCAACGACGTGAAACCGAGCAACCCCGCCGACAGATCGAGCAGACGAATGCGCTTCTCGGCCTCCTCCAGGTGAGAGGCAACGACGGAATCGTACTTGTTTGTCGCCGGAGACTTCACGCGGCCCAAATCCGTCGCCATCGCCGTACTCCCCCAGATGTGCAATTCGCGCAACTCGTCTTCTTATTATAACGGCGCGGGGTGGAATAGCTCAACGAATTTGTTCTTGTCTCCGATTCCGACCGCTGGTTTCAGGGAAGCACCTCCAGCGCAGAGAGGAAACTCGGGGAGGATTCTCGGACAAGCGAGGCAATTTGGATAACCTTTGGTAAAATCACCTGAAATACCAATGATAACCGGCGTGAGGCAGGAAAGAGACGTTCGATGGGCAAGTGAGGTTCAAATCGACTTGCCCGGCATACCGATAAGATGGAAGAGCGGGATCATTGCGTCCCGTCGCAGCGCGTTTGCGAACGAACGCCGCAAGGATTGTCGGTCGTTTCTTCGTTGCGGTCTTACCACCGCCGGACGCGCTTCCATACCGAGACTTACAACTTGAGGTACGGGATCATGCCTGTCAAGAGCCGAGGATCGCTCCTGGCTGGATCGGCAACCCTCGCCGGCGTTTTGCTGGCGGGATTGGGTTGTCACTCGAGCCGAACCGACCGAGATTCGTTCTCGCTGCCCAACCAACCGAATCAATCGAAAGGCAGTCTTCTGTCGCGGCACGGCGCGGCGGCAGAAGTGATCGCCTCCTCCGAGAACAGCGTACCCGCCGGACAGGGTGTGCCGATCGCGGTCTTTCCCAATGCGTCGAGGGCGTCCATAACCTCCAACCCGGAGGTTCAAACGGCGGGACTGAACCGTCAAGTCATCGCCAGCTCGTATGAAAGCGACGTGCGGCCCGTCAACGCGGAGGCATCTCGGCTCGTACCGGAACCCCAGCCGTTCACTCCGAGCGTCGTCGCGCATACGACATTGATGTCGGGGCGTTTGTCCCCCGCGCCCATGCCGGTGGGCAGCCCGGTCCCCGTGGCGAATGGCGGACCTGCCCTGGATGGAACCAATGGGACAGCCTCCGAGGGGACGAATCTATCCCAACCTCGCGTCCTCCCCAACTCTTCGTCCGTCCCTTCAAGCGCATGGGTAAACGATCCGCAATCGGCTCCCTATCCCCACGATCCAACCACCGGAGTGCCGCGCGAATTCGAGAAAATGGCCCTGCCCGCTTACGTCGTCGAGCCGCCGGACATTCTGCTCATCCAGGCTTCCAATCGCATCACCCTCCGGTTGCAGCCCATCGCCGGACAACATCTCGTCGCTCCGGACGGAACGGTCAATCTGGGTGTCTACGGGAAGATCCAAGTCGCCGGCATGACGCTGGATCAAATCGGCTCGGCCGTCGCCTCGCGCCTGTTGGAAATGATGCCCGGACTCTTCGGCAAACTGAAAGAGGTCGATGAGAAAGGTAATGAGATATCGAAAGGAGAAGAGCTGAAAACGATATTCCAAAACACCTTCACCTCCGTCGATCTGATTAAGCGTGAGATGCAAGTGGACGTGCTGTCGTATAATAGCAAGTTCTACTATGTCATCACCGACGGCGGCGGCTACGGGCAGCAGGTTTATCCCTTCCCGATTCGCGGCAACGAGACGGTTCTGGATGCGATGGCGAATATCAACGGCTTGCCCTACGTCGCCAATAAGAGGCGCATCTGGGTTGCCCGTGCCACGCGCCCCGGCCAGCCACCGAAGATTCTGCCCGTAGACTGGATGGCAACGGCGAAGTACGGCTCCAGTGCCACGAACTATCAACTGTTGCCCGGCGACCGCGTCTACATCGATTCGAATCATCTGATCAAGGCGGACTCGTTCTTGGCCAAGGCGTTATCGCCCGTGCAGCGGATGTTCGGCGTGACTTTGTTGGGAGCCAGTACGGTGAACTCCATTAAACTCGGCACACTCAGCGGTTCGGGGCTGGGCGGCTTCGGCCTCTTCCGCTAACCCGAACACTGGCCGACAAGCGGAGCTACCCGGCGGCGGCTGGGTAGTTCCTTCTCGTGTCTCTTGCGACGCGAAAACAACCGCGATAGGCTGGCATGGTATTATGTCTGGGAGACCCAGTCCGAAATCGGATTCGTCCACCCAACACGAAAGAGATTGAACATGAAACGATTGACGAGCATCGCGCTCGGCGTCTCAACCGGATGGTTGATCTTGGGTGTGGGGTTTGCGACAGCCCAATTTAACTATCCGTATCGTCCACCGGCCTACGGGCCAGGCTATGCGCCGCAACTCAGTCCCTACTTGAATATGTTGAGGCCCGGCGATCCCGCCATCAATTACTTTTCGGGCGTCATGCCGGAACTGCAAAGACGCCAGGATCGCACGCTCATGTACGGTTCGCTTCAAGGATTGATGTCTCAGTTGCCCGCCCCGCCGAACCTTAACGAGCAAGATCTCGACGTTCCCCTGATTTCCACCGGCCACCCCACAGCGTTCAACTATACGGGAATGTACTTCAATAGCGGGATGATCGGTCAAGGATCGGCTCTGCCACCGACCCAGCGGCGCGGCGGCCCGATGATGGGCCAACGAGGACCGGGAATGATGCCTGGAGCATCGGGTGGACAGTCTGGAAGGTGGCCGAACATGATGTCGGGCATGGGTAGCGGTTATGGCCGATAACCGCTGGCTTGGTCCAAGAGATCTCGGTTAGCCGCGACGCGCAGCGGAGCGCGGGACAACCCACGCACTCCCCTTCGGCTCGCGGCTAACCCACGCTCCCCTTCGGCTCGCGGCTAACCCACGCTCCCCTCGACTGCGAGACGGCGACGACGCAGGTAAGCTAATGTTGCCGCGCCGGCACCCGTCAGCGCCAGGACGAGCGTACCCGGTTCGGGAGTACCGCTCGATGGTGGTACACTGCTCGTGTGGCCTCCCCCATCACCGGGATTGACCGAAGGCGGATTCGAGCCATCGGAGCCCGATCCATCCGACGTGGTTGGCGGCGGGGTCGGCGGCGGAAACACGGCATGGGCCGGCGACTCCATCGCTGCCAACACACAACAAATTGCCAAGTATGGGAGAAGGCGGAGACCGCGAGTGGTCAACGACGCATTCATCTTATCACTCCTCTATTTGTTCCGTTTCGGGTCGTGGGCAAACACTCGAATCAGCTCGAGCAACACTTCCTTACCACGACGCGGCAGACGCCGTGAAGGCCAATCCTCTCCTTCTACGCTCGCCAATTGTGAAGATGGACAAACTCGGTAATACGGAGCGATTGCCGAGCGGCATAGCAGCCGGTCGCCTGGGTCGGCGAGGAAAGCGCGCGGTGAACTGGGAGGATAATATGGATGAAATCACTTCTTTTCACTGTGCCGAATAGCCGAAAAAACTAGGCGAGAGGGGTGGCGCACGCGCCTCCGATTGTCGGCTCGTTCGAGGGATAAGAGGATGAGAAAGAACCGCTTTTGTGTGGGCATCGTAGTCCTCGCCGTATTGGGCAGCACTTCACCGTCGCGCGCGGAAGATTCGCCCTGGAAGAACGTCCGCGAGGTGCCGAACACCGAACCTCCCCTTGCCGTACTCGGGTCGCCCATACTCCCCGACGCCGATCCACCCGCGCAAATCGAGAGGCGAACCCCTGCGCCCATTCCGGAAGATGGAGCGATTCAAACGGTCAGTTATCAAACCGTCGTTCCCGCCCATGTGCCGGCCGGCAACCCAACGACGAAGTCGGAGATCATCGCCGTCAGCATGCCCACGTCGAAGTCGGGGACCGCGTCGGGCGACGAGTACGACGATTCCAGCGAGACGCTCTTCGCCGTGGATCGACCGCTCCGCCGACTCCGGCCGGTTTCGGCCTACAGCGACGGCCCGACGGGGAGTTCGGCTGGGGCTGCCGTCATCCCGAACGCATTGCCCCCCTCTCCCGAATGGGACGCCCCGACGAACGGCGGTTTTGAACTCGCCAACCCATCTACTCTCATTCAGGACGATTCCGATTCGCCCTTTGGCACTCCGTATAGTCCCCAAGGACGACGCCTGTACGCCGACGCGGAGTATCTCTTGTGGTGGATCCAGGGGCAAGCGACGCCCGTTCTGGCATCGACCGGCAACCTCACCGGGTTCGGCGTTCTGGGAGCGCCGGGCACGCAAACATTGTTCGGCGGCAATACGCTTGGATCGGGACCGTACTCCGGAGGACGCTTTACGCTCGGCTATTGGTTGAACGACGAACGATCCAAGGCATTCGAAGTAACCGGGTTCTTTCTTGGCCCTCTTTCCAGTTCGTTCAGCACCAATAGCTCCATGCACCCAGTCATCGCCCGTCCGTTCCTCGATGCGAATAACGGTCAAGAGTTCGCCCAATTGACATCCGTGCCCGGCGAAGGCACTGGGACGTTATCGGTTAACGCGCCGACTTCGCTGTGGGGTTTGGAAGGCAATTTGCTCTGTTTGTGGTGTTGTGGCTGCAACTATCGTATCATGCCCTTGATCGGCTTCCGCAACATCAATCTCGACGAATCACTTACCATCACCGAAAACATACAGAGTCTGCCCACCGCGCCGCCGCCCTTTACCAATCAAACCATCACCGTCAACGATACCTTCAACACACAGAATCACTTTTATGGCGGCCAAGCCGGTTTGGCGGCTTGGTGGTATTGGGGCCGATGGAGCATTCAGACGCGCGGCAAGGTTGCCCTCGGCGACACGGTGCAACTGCTCGACATCAGCGGCAGCCAGCGTTTTGTCTCGCCCACCGGCGCGGTGCAGAACTTCACGGGCGGCCTGTTGGCTCTCAATAGCAACATCGGTCATTACTCCCATAACGCTTTCAGCGTGGTTCCGGAACTCGGCATCAATCTCGGCTATCAGATTCTGCCCTCGCTGCGCGCCTTCGTCGGGTATAATTTCTTGTATTGGAGCAACGTCATCCGTCCGGGCACGTCCATCGATCGTACCCTCGATGTGACGCGAATTCCCAATTTCCCACTCAACCCCGAACCGGCCCCCGTGCCAGGACTCCATCCCGCGCCGGTCTTCCACGAGGTCGGCCTGTGGGCGCAAGGGTTGACCTTCGGAATCCAATACAACTATTGACCCTACCGGACTGCTCCTCTCTACTCTGAATCGAATCGAGAGAGGGGAGCAGAACGGTACGATCCCATCTTCGGGTCGCAATCCAGGCGAGAAATTGGCCGCGCATTCCCTTTTGCAAGCGACGATATAAAATATCCCGATTGATGTCCCGCCTGAATTAGCTCCATTACCCACCGAGAGACTCCCTATGAATCGATCCGCCTTCGTTCTCACGCTCGTTTTCGCCGTTTGCCTCGTTCCGTCGCTCCGCGCGGACGATTGGCCGGAGTTTCGCGGACCAACTGGGCAGGGGATTCTTCTAAAGGGCACGCCGCCCCAGACGTGGAGCAAAGACGAAAACCTCGTTTGGAAGCGTGAAATACCCGGCAAGGGATGGTCGTCGCCGATTGTCGCCGGCGGTCGGGTGTATCTGACCACAGCCGTGACACTGGACAATGGCGATCGCTCGCTGCGGGCTTTGTGCCTGGATGCCGTCAAGGGAGAGAAGCTCTGGGACAAACAGATCTTCGTTGAAAACGGCAAGGAAGCGCCGAAGATACACGGCAAGAACAGCCACGCCAGTCCGACGCCGATTGTCCGCGACGGTAAGCTGTTCGTTCACTTCGGCCATCAGGGGACGGCTTGCCTCAATCTCGACGGTACGATCCGTTGGCGCAATACCTCGTTGGGCTACGCTCCCGTCCACGGCAACGGCGGCTCGCCGATCCTCGTCGAAGATATGCTCGTCTTCAGTTGCGACGGCAGCGACAAACGCTTCCTCGTCGCCCTCAACGTGTCCGACGGACAAGTACGCTGGAAAACGCCTCGCACCAACGAGGCTCCGCGCAAGTTTTCCTTCAGCACGCCGCTCGCCATCGAAGTCGGAGGGCGGAAGCAAATCGTCAGCCCCGGCAGCAACATCGTCACCGCCTTCGATCCAAAGGACGGAAAAGAGATATGGAGTGTTCGATATAATGGCTATTCCGTCATCCCGCGCCCCGTGTTCGCCAACGGTTTGCTGTTTATCTGCACCGGCTACGATCGACCGAGTCTATTGGCCATCAAGCCCGACGGCACGGGCGACGTTACCGAAACGCATGTGGCATGGAAGACGAGCAAGGCCGTCGCCCATTCGCCGTCGCTGCTGTCGGTCGGTGCGGAGTTGTACATGGTATCGGACAACGGCATCGCCAGCTGTTTCGATGCGAAAACGGGCGAGGTCCATTGGCAGGAACGAATCGGTGGCACCTACTCGGCTTCGCCGTTGTTCGCGGACGGCAAGATTTACCTGCTGAGCGAACAGGGCACCACCGTCGTCCTCCGAGCCGGCAAGAGCTACAAGTTGCTGGCAAAAAATGTGTTGGACGAAAGGACTCTCGCCTCGCTCGCCGCAGTCGATGGCACCCTGTATCTTCGCACCGAGAAGCACTTGTATCGCTTGGGGAAATGACAACCGACTTCACCCCCCGTACCCCAAACCCTCTCCCCCCTGAGTGCAGGGGGAGAGGGGAATCCGGAACCGTTTCTGAGCGAGGGATTCCAATCGGGCCACCCAACGCTAACGGTTGGGATCGCGCTCAATAGTCGATGTTATACTTTTTGGCCTGTTTGCGCAGGCTTTCGAGTACCTGGTTGTCGAAACTGTCTTTTGCGTCCTTGCCTTCTTTCTTGGCACGCTTGGCCAACTCTTCCTTGATGTACGCGCCGCGCTTTTTGTCCAGTTCCAGAGCTTTTTTGTTCAGTTCGGCGCGGCGTTTCTCCAGCTTTTCGAGATACTCCTTGCGTTCCTTGGCGTCCATTTTTTTCATCTGATCGGGTAATTCGTCTTGCTTCACGTCTTCGAGCTTGACCTTGCCGCTCTTGATGGCATCGAGGAGATCGTAGGCGGCGGCTTTGCCGTCCTTGGCTCGGAAGGCGGCCCGGTCGGCGGCGGCGGGCGCGGGTAAAGCGCCAGCGGCGCGGGCTTTCTCTTCGCCATCCTTTTTCATGGCGCGGCCTCCATAAACCAGCGTCGTTCTGGCCAATTCGCCGTTGATGTCGGCGAGTTCTTTATCGAAGGGGGTGGCCACGGCCACGACGCCGCCGGTCTGCGCGATTTGGGCGTAAGAGCCTTCGGCTAGTTTGCAGATCTCTTTCCAGTGCTTTTGACATTCGGCGTCGCCGCCACATTGAATGGTGTTGACGATGATGCCTTTCTCGCAGGCTTTCTTGCAAGTGACGGGATATTTCACGTCGTCGGCGTAGTCCATGTGCGGAGGCGCGTCACCGACCAGGAAAATGATGCGCAGCGTCTTTTTGTCGGCACTCCACTTGATTTTATTGACGGCGTCGTCGAGCGCTTGATTGACGCTCTCCGGGCCGTCGCCGCCGCCACCCGCCTGAAACTCGCGCAGTTTGCCGTGAATGGCGTCGAGATCGTCGGTCAGTTCGACGATTTTGGTGAGGTACTCTTCAGGACCGCGATCGCGGAACGCGACCAAACCGATCTTCAGATCCGGCCCCGGTTTGCCCCCAGCGATCTGATTGCTAATCGCCCAGATTTTATCCTTGGCCCCCTGGATGAGGCCGCCCATGCTGCCGGTGGTATCGAGACAGAAAACCACTTCGATTTTCGGTTTGGCTTTCTTGGCTGGGGCTTTGTCGTCTGCCGCACCGGCGGGGGCGACGAGGACGGCAACGGAAACCGCTGCCACCCAGAATACGAGACGGCGAAGGGAGGAGCGAAAAGTCATGGTTTACTCCTGCACGAAAAGAAATTGAGGGACACTCCTCAATATAAGACGATCAAAACCGGCGATGGATTTCCTCGATCGAGCGCGCAGCGCGGAAACGGGAGTCGGAATAACTCCGCGTCTCGTCCCTCGCGCCGTGGACCGGCCGGTCTCCCGTTTCTCGGCTCCGCGCTCGAAGTCGAACCTATCGACAGGTAAAAACTTAAAAACGCATCCATTTTGTCCGCTTCGGCGAGGGCCGACTTCATGAGAATCCGCCCCGTTTCGTCCATATCCCCTTCCGAAGGAGTCTCGCGTCACTTCCCGACAGCGTGACTCCTCGCCCACCCCCCACGCGGTTCGCCGGACAGACACCATCGAGGCGCTGCAACTCCTCAGTTACGTCGGCATAATTCTCCTGTTTCAATCCCAGGCATCGTCCCAGTTCGGCGACCACCGTTCCATTGTGGGCCGTATGGCTATGGCAGGCGAGACAGAAATCAGCTAGCCCCTTCTCATGGAGCCTGCGCTGGACCACTTCTAGCGCCGCCGCCTTCTCGCTGACGAACAGTACGGTCTTCCCGATGGCCAAGAACTCGGCAATGATATTGGCGATTGTTTGACTTTTGCCAGTCCCAGGCGGCCCGTCTAGCACAAAACTGGCTCCGCGCGTGGCTGCGCAGATTGCCTTGTGTTGGCTGCTGTCTGCGTCCAGAATATGGAAAGTCTTAGACGGATGCGTTCGTTGATCGAGTTCACTGTCTTCTGGAAGGTCTTTCGGTTGGCGCGACTCGAGCGTAGGGTCGCGGGCGATGGCCCGGCACAGGTCGTGGCACGCGATGCGGTCGCGGCTTTTTCCCAGATCCTCCCACATAGCGAGTTTCTGGAAACTGAACGTCCCCAGCGCTACCTTATCTTGCACCTCCCAGCGCAGTAGGTGGCGGATGGATCGCTGAATTTCCTCAAAGTATCGGGTACGATAATTCGTGTCTTCGACGTTTCCCGCTTCGTCTTCGAGCATGGGTAATTGGAGCTTAAAATCATCGGCGAGTAATTGAGCGAGGGAGTGGTTCGGGAGGATGTCCTCGTCTTCTGCCAAAAGTTTCCACGGAGCCTCTACATTGTCGCGCTCCAACCGCACGGGAACGAGTAGGAGCGGCGAGAGGATCTCATCCTTGCTGTCTATCGACTCGAACCAGCGCAAGAAACCGAACACGATGTAGAGTGTGGCGACACCTTGCTCGGCCAGTGCTTCGCGGGAGTTCATTGCCAAGCGCTTTAGTCGGGCTGACAACTTCTCGTCGGGAAAGTC
>JAKBCS010000175.1 GCA_021807595.1 Planctomycetota bacterium
GCATAGGCGCTGATGTCCCAGAGACGAACCGCTTTGTCTTTGCCGCCGCTGGCCAGGCGTTTGCCGTCCGGCGACACGGCCAAAACCGTTACTGCATGGCGATGGCCGCGCAGGCGTGCGATTTCTCGCTTCGCAGCTACGTCCCAGGCCACAACATCGCGATCGTTGGCCGCGAACAATACTTTGCCATTACCCGAAAACGCTAAATCGTTCACGCCGCCCTTGAGACCTTCACAGACTCCAAGCTCCTTCCCTGTCGCCACATCCCACACCCGAACCTCGTCGGATTTCGGATCTCCCAAGGCGAGGATTTTGCCGTCGTCGGTCAATGCCAAGACCCAACCTCGATCGAACTTCTCAAACTTGCGCAGCACCTTGCCGGAGGCGATATCGCAAAGGGCCAAAGCCTTCGCATCCATCAGGGGAACGGCCAACACTTTGCCGTCGCCGGAAAAGACCACGCCGGGAAGAACGGTCAGCCAGGTGTCGTCGTCCATCCGGATCTTGCTTATCGACTTGCCGGTCTCCACGTCGATCAGCACGATGCCATGACTAGCTTCGGCCTTGACGGCCACGGTTTTGCCGTCGGCTGAAAACGCTAACGGCTCCATCTTGTCGCCCAACCATTTCCATACCTTGGGCCGCGCTACTTTTCGTTGACTGGCTACGTCGTGAAACTCCAATTCCGCTCGGGGAGCGCTTTGGCGCGAAGTCGAAACCGTGCGCCAGACGGCCAGAGTTCGCAGATCGGGAGCCAGCAGGTTCCCACCATACGAATAGGCCATTGCCTTGAGGGATACGACGCGATGCGAGGTCAAATCCCAGACGGTATGGCGAATGTCCGGCGGCCCAGGCTGGAGAAAGATAAACGAACCTTGGATCCGCGGTTGGGTCGGCGGCGGCGGCGCGCATTCCACGATCAGCCGTTTGCCGTCGAGTCCGAAGGTTAACCTGTTCACCGCCCCCGGCAAGGTAGTCGCCTTCCCCACTTCGGACAACTTCGCAGAGGAAGAAGAGTCGGAACGTGTCGATGGCTTTTGCGATTGGGCGGACGCCTTCGAGAGTATGGCGTCGCCGAAAGTTAATCCGAATAGAAACGTGGAGCCGACGAGGACGATCGCGGACTTTACTGGGAACATCATGGGACACCTCTAGCTGAGAGTTGCTTTTCCTCCAAAGCCGATCTTAATGTCATCGTAATATAGTGTCAAGCAACGCCGAGAGATGCACTCGCTTGCGCTTCGGCCTGGATTTTACTTCCCTTCGTTCAGCGCGGCACTTCGACGCGCTCCAACACGGTATTCAAGATGTCGTCGGTGGTAAATCCCTCGACATAGGCATCCGGTTGCAGGGTGAGGCGATGCCGCAAAACGGGGCGGCAAACGGTTTTCACGTCGTCGGGGGTGATGAAGGCGCGCCCGCTCATCAAAGACCGCGCCTTGGCTGCCTGTAAGAGATGCACGGCGGCGCGCGAGGACGCCCCCATCAGCACCTTGTCCATCGAGCGGGTGGCGCGGACGATGCGGCCGATGTATGTGCAAATCTCCGGCCTGGCGGCGATCTTGCCGATGCCTTGACGCGCGCGGACGATCTGCTCGCGCGTTCCGCCTCCCGCTCTCTCTTGAAAGGAAGCCGGGGCGAGGATGTCCAGCGGCGCGGCCAGGGAGCCGCGCCCTTGGTACAGACGGAGGATGCGATCTTCCTCCTCCGCGGGTGGATATTCCACGTTGAGCTTCAAGAGGAAGCGATCGAGCTGCGCCTCCGGCAAGCGATAGGTGCCCTCGTACTCGATGGGATTCTGCGTGGCCACGACCGTGAAGAATTCCGACAGCGGATGACTAACGCCGTCGAGACTGACGGTGCGTTCCTCCATGACTTCGAGCAGGGCCGATTGCGTTTTCGGCGGCGTACGGTTGATCTCGTCGGCGACCAGCAGATCGGTGAAGACGGGGCCGGGGCGGAACTCGAATTGACTGTTTTGCAGATTGAAGACGTTGGTGCCGAGAATGTCGGAGGGCATCAGGTCGGGCGTAAACTGCACGCGCTTGCAATCGAGAGCCAGCAAGCGAGCCAGGGTGCGCGCCATCAGGGTTTTGGCCGTACCGGGCACGCCTTCGAGCAACACATGTCCGCCGCACAACAAGGCCAGCAACACCGATTCGAGATTCTCGCGCTGTCCGACGACGACGCGCTCCGCCCGGTTCAAGAGCGACTCCACCCACTCCGGGACAGTCGCAGTCTCCACTCCATCCATCCGCAAATCTCCGTGGTGTGTATGCCTTCAATCTAGGTAGCTCGTCCGAGGGCTGTTTTTTTTGGTTCGCCCTTTATGGTTTGCGTGAACTCGGCGAATGCGCGGGTCCAGGCGAGCAGCTGACGCTCCGACGCTTCGCCTCGCCTTAGTTCGCCGATCCCTCGCAACAGGGTTTGCAGGCGCGCGAGCGATGGGCCGTTGTCGTGTTGTCGCCAGGCGGCGAGAATCTCCGCCGGCAGCGCTTGAGGCCGCAGACGGAGGAAGTGCGTCAAATCGCCGAGAAAACCGCGAATCAGCGTCCGCGCCAACATGCGTCGCGTCCCCGTCTTCTGATACAGCCGGGCCAGAGCCGAAGCATAATCGACCGCGTCGGCACCGGAGACGACGGCCTTGGGCACGGCCGGTCCCAATCGCACCGCCCACGTCCACCCGGCGACCAACAGCACGATCAGTACCAAAAGCGGCGTCGCGCGTTCTCCGTGCGCTTCCAGATAGCCCCAGAAGCCGCCGCCCGAATGGAGTCCGCGATGATATTCGTCGAAATAGATCTTTCCGTCGCGCCCATCGAGTCTCGCGACATTGGCGAGAAAGACCACGTTATCGTCGCGCGATTCGCCGTTGGCTCGGATCAGCCCCTCGCGCGTCAACCAGCGGGCGTCGGCGACGACGAGAACGCGCCCCTTTTTACGGCCCATTATAACCGCTCCCGGTCGATCGCCGACCCACCAGAGCGGAAGGGTGTTGCTCGGAGCGCGCAGGGTGGATCTCGAACCGACGCTGAGACGTTCGATTCCTGCGGTGTATCCCCCCGCCGCGTCGAGATCGACGGCATGAAACGCCTCTTCGCCGCGCGGCTCACCGTCGAGGACGGCGATGTGCAGCGTCTCGTGCAGCGGTGTGTTGTTCCGGCCCAGGAGCAACAAGGTGTTGCCTCGTTCGACCCAACGCAGCAGGGCGTCGGCATCATTTTTCGAGAGCGCGTCGTCGGCCAGCCTACCGGAAGGAGGCTCGGCCAAGACGAGCAAGCCG
Source organism: Planctomycetota bacterium (assembly GCA_021807595.1). Classification (GTDB taxonomy): domain Bacteria; phylum Planctomycetota; class Planctomycetia; order Gemmatales; family Gemmataceae; genus JAJPHU01. Next base: position 3,284 of record JAKBCS010000175.1, read on the forward strand.
CGCTGGCGGTGGTCTTGAATCGGTCGGGTGACGGCCACGGGCGTCCAGCCCAGCTGGCGCAGCACGAACGCCGCCTCGCCCAAGCCGTCGCGCGCTTCGGAGTACACCGAGTAGGAGGGCAAATCGCGTCCGGCCAAGCGCCGCTCGCGCAGCAGATAGCCCGTCGCCGCCGCGAAGCCGACGAGCAACGAGCCGAACACCATCCAACAAACCGTGCGGCTCATGCCGTTAAACTCTTCTCCACGAGAGGAAAACAAGGCTCATCGCTGTCAGGTTAGCAGGCAAGGCGGGGCGTCGCCACGTTTGTTGCCGATTTTAGCAAAACAATGGCCTTGACGGAAAAATGGGAAGCGATTATCGCAACCACCCGTGCCCGGTAAAGCAGGCGAAACGACCGGGGAGTAGTGGAGGAGGGGTGGTCGATGCGGAAACGATTCTTCCTGGTGGCAGCACTGGCGACGTTATGGGCGTCGGCGGGTTGCGAGATGTGGCTTCACCATCACGGCTATTGGCCGTCGGGCGCGCCGGGTGGACCGCCGCCCACCGCCAACGCCTATAATCCGTGCGTGCCCTGCGTCCCGGCGACGAGCTACACTCCCGCCAACGTGCAACCGAGTTGGAACGCGCCGGCCGTGGGCACTTGCGTATGTCCGCCGCCAAACCATTGATACAGTTCCCCAGCTTACGCTTCAGGCAGTGGGTCTCGCTGGGCAAGCCCGAAGCGTAAGCGAGGGTGCATCTTCCCCTTGCTTCGGCGGAAGAGGATGCGCCGAGCGATCCGTCGAAAACCCCGTCAATGGGAAGGCGTCCCAGGAGACGTTTTCTCTCTTGCAGTCATTTTTGTTTGCTATCCACAATTCGCAATCTATTCTTTTAGCAGCATCGGTGACGGAACTCGGTACAGTTTCGTTCGTTTCCTCGGATAATTATCGCTCTCCCCTCCAGCAATCGGAATCGACTCATGCTTGAGGCAGGTTCTCAACCCATTCCGGGGTATCAACTATCGCATCGCTTGGGTGCCGGCGCTTTCGGTGAGGTTTGGGAAGCCAAAGATCCTCAAGCGCGGCTCGTGGCCCTCAAATTCATCAGTTGCCGCGACCGAACATCGGTCAGTAGCGAAATTCGCGTCCTCCGCGATCTCAGTCAATTGCGGCATCCGAACATCATTCACCTGCACGGCATCCAGGCCACCTCTCAGCACATCGTTCTGAACATGGAGCGCGCCGATGGGAACCTGGAAGATCTGCACCGTGCGTACCTGGAGGAAACGGGCAAGAACATCCCCGCCGACCATTTGCTCGATCTTCTGGAACAGGCCGCCGATGCCCTGGATTTCTTGGCCGAGCTGAAATTGCCGAGCGTCAATCCTATCTCGCGCGGCTTGCAGCATTGCGATGTCAAACCGAGCAATCTGCTGCTGCTGGGCGACACGCTGAAAGTCGCCGATTTCGGTTTGTGCGCCGGCACGAGTTGGCAAACGCATCGCAGCGGATGGCGCGGCACGCCGCCCTATGCCGCTCCCGAATTGTTCAATGGACACGCCGCAGCCGGCACGGATCAGTTCGCGCTCTGCATCACCTTCTTACGCTTGTGTTCTGGCGGACGGACGTTCTGGAGCAGAGCCTCCGACGACGCGCCGCCTTCGGGAATGCCCATCGACTTCACCAAGGTGCGCGAGCGCGAGCTGCCCATCATTACGCGCGCATTGCATCCTCATGCCGGTTCGCGTTGGCCCACCTGTCGCGAGTTCGTCCAAGCGCTGCGGGATGCCAGTCAAAGCAATCGACCGCAAGCGGGCTTTCGTGTTCGTCCGCGCCCGAAACTACGGAGTGGGCTTCATTCGGAAGCGTTTGCCATCCCTCCTCTGGTCAAATGATTCCTGCGTCTTCGGTCGAATCGAGGAAGACGACGTGAATCTCCCCCGGTCCATGCACACCCGTCACCAAACGCAACTCGATATCGCCGGTCTTGCTCGGTCCCGTGATGAGCGTCAAACCCGCCGGCAAGTCCTGCAAGTTCTGTCCCAGTTCGGCAAAGAGATCGAATAAGTCCGGCGTCAGCTGGCGTCGATGGGCCACGGCGATATGCAACGGCGGCAGCAGACTGAGGGAGCGCGGTTCGTCGCGCCGGCTGGCCGCCACCACGGAGCCGGTCTCGGCAACGAGATATTCCACCCCGGAGATGCCGACTTCCGCCGCGAAGCACGTCTCTCGATTCTCGGCTTCCGAAGCGTCCGTTTGGACGACCTCCGCTCCGGCATCTCGCAACGGCCCGGCGAGACGCAGCGCGTCCAACACCGGCCCGCGGCCCAGAAGCACCCGACGAAGCGAACTCGCGCGGACGAGATCCAGGACGACGCGCGCGGCCTCGTCGCGATCGGCGACGCGGTGAAAGGTGCCGCCGGCTCGAACAAATTCTTCTTGGAAGTGTGCGACGGGATCGTCTCCTGCACCCTGATAGCCGATCTTGCCTCGTTCGGGCAGCGCTGGGTTTCCCCCGGCACGATTGCCCGCGGTCACGGCTTCTCGAACGCGCTTTAACATCGAATCGCGGCTGGTACTCATGCGTCTTGTCGCTCTCGTCGAGCTTTCCCCTTGTTTTTTCCCCGATGACGCGGCATGATCCGTGCCGACGAATTGGCTGCCGGCTCGGAACTTCGGCAGTCCTCTCCCACGCACTGGAGATTGCAGACATGTCGAAAGGAGCCGACCCCAAGACGGTATTGTATCTGATCCGTCACGGCGCGACCGAGGCGAACCTCGCGCGTCCGGCGCGCCTTCAAGGACGCAGACACAATCCGCCGCTGGCACGCTTGGGCGTGCGCCAGGCCGAGGCGACGCGAGACTTCCTCGCCATTCGGCCCATCGACCACTGTTATAGCAGCCCGTTGTTGCGTGCCGTGCAGACCGCCGCCATCGTGGCCGCCCCGCACGGATTGTCGCCGCAACCGATGGAAGCGCTGATCGAGTGCGATGTCGGACGCTGGGAAGGACTCGATTGGCAAACCATTCGCACCCTCGATGCCGACGGCTTTCAGCGCTTTCACGCCAACCCCGCCGAGTTCGGCTATCCCGGAGGCGAATCGTTCCGCGACGTGCATGCCCGCGTCTCGCCGATCCTCGACGATCTACTGTCCGCTCACGAGGGCGAGTCGATTCTGGTCGTCGCCCATCACGTCGTCAACCGCACCTACTTGGCTGGACTTCTCGGCCTGACCCTCGATCAGGCCAAGCAGGTGACTCTGGATAATTGCGGTATTTCGGTGGTTTTCCGCGACGGGACCGAGACGACGGTGAACACCCTCAACGCCGCCTTCCACCTCCAAGGCGTCGCCGCCTAGATTGGCAGCGGCTCGCCGCAATCGGAAACGGAGACCGAATCGGGCGATTGCTCTCCGGCAAGGCCGTCGCGCCGTGTGGGCCAACCGACCATTCGCGCCGTTGGACCGTCCCTTGACACTTCCGTCGCACTCGTGTTAAGACTTTCCAATTCTCGTGCGGCAGAGCTTCACGGTAGGAAATTCTCGTGACCTAACCCACGGATGGGAGCGATCGTGATCCACCAGCGCAGTCAATTGCTCCGAGTCTGTTTTCTGCTCACCGATTTGGCGTTGACCACCGCCGCTTGGCTTTTCGCCTATTATCTGTACTTCGAGTCCGGTTGGTTTCACCTCGACAAGACTGTGCCGTCGATTTCATTGTGTTGGCAGCGCGTGCCGTTGTTGTGGCTGCTTAGTGTAATCGCCTATCGTCTTGGGGGCATGTACAACGTCGGTCGGCTCCGCCGCTTCCGCGAAGAAATGGTGGCCGTCTTCAAAGCGAGTTTATTGCTCGCTTTGCTGGTCATGGCGCGGATCTTCTTCCTGCACGACGCCTACGAGTCGCGCGCCGGCATCTTAATTTTTTCGGGGCTTAACTTCGTCCTGGTGTTGGTCGGTCGCCGTATCGCTTGGGCGGTTATCCGCACGCTGCGCAGTCACGGCTACAATCAAACCTTCGCCATCATTGTCGGATCGGGCCGCGCCGCGCGCAAAATGGCCCGCGTGCTTCAGCGCGTTCATTGGCTGGGCATCAAAAACATCGGCTTCGTCGAAGAGAAAACCAATCGCTTATCCGGCGATCTCGACGTATTGGGCGGCTTCAACGATCTGCCGGAATTGATCGAGAAATACGGCGTGCGCCACGTTTTCGTGGCCTTGCCGCTCGACCGCACCGACGACGCCCGCCGCGTCTTCGCCGTCCTGTCGCGGTCCATGGTGGAAGTGCGCATGGTCTGCGATGTGCCGAACCTCGCCGGCCTCTCGCTGACGACGACCAATCTGGACGGTCTACCGCTCATCGGGCTTCGAGAAAGTCCCCATTTCGGATTGAATATCGTGGTGAAGCGGGCGATGGACGTGGTGCTGTCGGCCGTGGGGCTGGTGCTGTTATCGCCGCTGTTGGCGCTCATCGCTCTCCTCGTCAAGTTGACGAGTCCGGGGCCGATTTTCTATCGCCAAGAGCGTTGCGGACTGAATGGCCGAGCCTTTCACATGCTGAAATTCCGCAGCCTGCGCGTCGATGCCGAGCAACAGAGTGGGGCCGTCTGGGCAGTGAAGAACGATCCGAGGCGGACTGCCCTGGGATCGTTTCTACGCAAGTCCAGCCTCGACGAATTGCCGCAGCTGTGGAACGTGTTGCGGGGCGACATGAGCCTCGTCGGCCCGCGCCCCGAACGGCCGGTGTTCATCCACCAATTCAGTAAGACGATACCGAACTACATGGCGCGGCACGCCGTCAAGGCGGGCATCACCGGCTGGGCGCAAGTCCACGGCTGGCGCGGCAACACCTCGCTCCGCAAACGACTGCAATACGATCTCTACTACATCACCCACTGGACGCCGTGGCTCGATCTGCGCATCCTGTGGATGACGGTTCTCCACGGCTTCGTCCATCGCAACGCTTATTGATCGACCGCTTCACGGAGACGCTCTCGTGTTCGTGCATTACGATTTGGAACCCGATCTGTCGCCGGAGGAGTTCATCGACGTTTTGGTTCGCTCGTCGCTGGCCGAACGCCGTCCCGTTCACGACCGCGATACGATTCGGCGAATGCTCTCCTTTGCCGACGTGATTGTGACGGCCCGTTCGGACGAGTTGCTTATCGGCGTGTCGCGCGCCCTGACCGACTTCGCCTATTGCACTTATCTCTCCGATCTCGCCGTCGATGTCCGCCATCAACGGCAAGGCATAGGCCGCGAGTTGATCCGCCGCACCCACGAGGCCGCGGGCTGGCAGACGACGCTCCTCCTGCTCGCCGCGCCCAAGGCGCAGAGTTACTATCCGCACATCGGCATGACGAAACACGAATCGTGTTGGATTATTCCGAGACAAACGTGATGCCGAAGGCACATCGAGTCCGCACGCAACTCGCCTTCCCTTCGATTCTTCTCCTCCGATACAAACGGATGCAAGCCGACGACTTCTCGGATTTGTCAATCGTTAGCCCCGATGCTGCCGCGAGTCGCGCGGCGGCGGTCGGTGCGAAGGGGATTCCGACGGACGCACCTGCCGATAACCCGGCGCTCCACGCTGCGGTTGTCCCGGACGCGCATACGGCGTCGCCGGCTGGTATCCTCCGGGAACGAACGAAGGATAGGGGCCATGAGACGTGGGAGCCGTCCCGAACGCGCTGCCCCGTTGCGAGGCAAATCCCGCTGGCTCGCCCCGCGCCTTCGTCACCGCGAGCGAGGCCACGCGGGCTTGTCCCGGCGCGGCGGGGGCTGCGGAGGGCTTCTCGGCGGCGATTCGTTGGGTTGCCGCTTGTTGGATCGACGCCGCTTGCCCTTGGGCCGCAGCGCGCATTGAGGTATTCATCGGCGTCGTTCTCATCCCCTTGGCCGCCATCAACTCCGAGGCGGGCATCAGTACCGAAGCATTCTTCTGGACGAGCGTAGTTTGTTGAACGAGAGTCCGCGGCGGCAGAGCCATCGCGCCTCGATTGCGGTAATTAACGATATTGATCTGGGCGGAAACCCAATTCGGTTGAGCGCGGTGCGCCCAAGTCTCGTAGACGACGATGGAATCGTAGCGCCGGCCGCCGTGGAGAAAAATGCTTTCGTATCCCATGCGGGCATAAGCCGGACCATAGTAGTCGCCGAAATAGTAGTGGCAGAAGGCGGGCCGCACGAACAGCGTCTCTAAAAGAAAGGCATCGCCGACCACATAATAGGGCATATAGGTGAGGCCAACGGCGGCGACTTGCGGTTGAACGTAGACCGGGGCGTAGAGAAGACCGCGGCGGTTGACGGCGAGATCCCAGTATCCGGGCACGAAGATGTAGCCGTTGGGCGTCCATAGATAACGGTCGGCCACCCAGACGTAGCCCGGTTGCATGCGCGCCCAGTAGCCGGCCCGCCAGGCATACGACCGAGCGGCGGGACTCCACGTCCACGCGCCGGGGACGTAGAAGCAATCGTCGGCAGGGGCCGCTCCCATCGGTGCGACGTTGGGCATGACCGGCGGCTTGGGCAAATAAGCGACATCTTTTGTGCTTTTATCCTCGCCGACCGCGTCAGTCCAGAACCCCACCACCCATTGCCATTGTTCGCCCCGTTCGCGCCAGTAGCCAGGTATCCATTGTTTGTGAGGAGGCGGCGTGCGCCACAGGCCCGACACCCAGAGAAAATCCTTGCGTTCGTCGTCCCACGACCAGTAACCGCCGATCCAGACGACTTTTCCTTCGGGTTTGTCGGCGGGGGGAACTTCGTCGAGCGGTTTGGGCGGTCGCTTGGGCACCGCTTGCGTGGGCAATGGCTCGCCGCCCGGAGCGGCAAACGCCTCATGCACCGGACCCCGCGCCAGTATCTCGACTCCTTTGGGCAGTTTGGGTGGCTCGTCCGTCGCCGGGGAGGATGGCTCCTCGGCGCGGCAGAGGAATCCAGAACCGGCGAAGACTATTACGATGGAAAGCATCCCTGCGCGCATGGCGTTGGCTCCACGGGGCAACGGAGTTGTTCGGCCCTCCGTCGCGCAGCGCGCGCGGCGAACCGCGAGGCGAGGGGCCTTATATCGCGTGTGGAAATCGCTGTCAAGAACTCCAGCGCTCCTCCTCTCTCACCTTTTCCCTGTACTCGGGGGAGAGGGAAGGAACCCTGGTCCGTGCGAGATACGAACCCAAGGCGATGAATTTCGACAACCGAGACATTTTATCCTTGACGAAGCACCGCC
>JAKBCS010000033.1 GCA_021807595.1 Planctomycetota bacterium
GGCATTCCTGACAATCGAAGTTGAGCTTGCCCATATGCACGTCGATGCGTTCGGTCGGATGATACATGGTTCCATCGAGATCGCCGTGCTTGACGGCATCGCCGCCGCCGCCCGCAAAGTGGCAGAATCCGCAGTTTCGCCTTGTCGGCAGTCCGACACTTTTGGCCGTGGCGACTAGATCAACACCTTTCGCAACGGTCCCGCCATGTTCGCCGTCCTTGTGATACATGCCCGTGGATTCGTGGCAAACGAGACAATCGACGTTCTCTTGCTTGGTGAAATCGAAACGGCGATCCATCCAGCCGTAGCCGGCGTGGCACGAGGCGCACTCGGAGAGATTGGGCTGCACGCCGATGCAGAAATTGTTGATGAGGTTCGCCTTGCCGATCCGCTCGGAAAGCGCGTGCCCCGGAACGTGAACCTCTTGCCCCAGCCAACTCCAGTGCGAAGTGGCCATGATCTCCTCGGCCGCCTGGGGATGGCATTGCAGACAGGCGCGGGTGACGGAGGGGCCGTCGGCGAACGGTCCCTGGAGCAGACCGGCGTGGTTGGTGTGCGGGCGGCGAACGCGGAGATGAGCGCGGGGATTCTCCGCCGCGCCCGTCGTCTCGCGCAGACCGCGCGCCGCCATTATCGCCACCGCCGTTAGCAGAAGCAGCCCCACCACCCCGCCGCCGATGAGGAGTCGCCGTCGCATACCTTCACTCCTCTTCTCCGATGTCACTTGCTGTTTCCACTTCTGGGAACCGACTTCTCGGCCCCTCGCCGCTACGATGGAGTGCAGCTTGTGTGCCGGAGTCGAATACTCCTGATCTCGTTAGCACCGCTGCGTTCATTTCTATGGAGAATGCGAGGAAAACGCCCACTCGTTGATCGCGGTCGGCGTTCGCGCTGGGAAGTCGCCGCACACTTGCTCGGCGGAAACGCACAGCTTCGCAGAATGAGTCGAAGTTTCGTAGGGTGGGTCGAAGCGAAGCGAGACCCACCTAATCGTTTAGTCGGCCGGCGGTGGCGTCTCTTCAGCGCCGGCGATAGTGGCCAGCGCCTCGAGAACTTCAGGGCTTATCTCAGCCGAGAGAGCGCGTACCGAACCATCGGCGAAGACGGCCTGCGTGAAGACAACCGAAGTGGTCGGCGACCACCAATGTTCCCCGCGGCGATGGCCGCTGCCGAAAGCACGACCCACCCCCACATAGGGTGCGTCCTCGAAATTGAGACTGCGGACAGTGGAGAAACCGCCCGCCGTCCACGGGCCGTTCTTCCAGTTCGTCTCCATCATTGCGAGCGTGTTAGCCGAGCCATCCTTGATGTCCTCGACCTCGATCTGCCGCTCGCAGCCGAAAAAACCCACGCCCAGAGAGCCGAGGCTTGCTTCCGCCGCGTTCGGCCCCACGCCGGAAATGCCTACATAATTGGTCGTATTCGCCCGGTAGGTCGGAGAATCTTTATCAACGGTGGGACATCGAAACATTCTGAGACCGGCGGGCGGTGTGAGCGGTCCCATCACACGATCGTTGTCGTCGCGATTCGGTGCCTCGGGAACGAGATTCTCTTTGTCTTGCCACCCCTTCTTTTTGTCCAAGTTCAAACGAAACGATTCGAGAAACGGGACAAGTTCCACGAGATAGCTGAGCCGCTCGCAACAGGGGAGATTCTCGTTCGGGATCGTCGCGGAGGGAAACCTGTCGTATGTTCCGTAATAATTCTGCAATCCCAGTCCCAGCTGCTTGAGATTGTCCTGGCACTGACTTCGCGCGGCGGCTTGCTGGAATTTCGGGATGGCACAAACCACCACCCCGCCGGCGATGCCCAGAGCCACCAGGCCTACCAGCACATTGATGAGCCGTCGCATGGTTCTCCCTCCGCAACATCAATTGGAAAGCGCTTATTCGCCCAGCGATTTCAGCATTACCTCGGCCACAAAGCGATTGCCCGCCTCGTTCAGATGCACGCGATCGTTGGTCAAGATGCCGCGTTCCTCATTCTTGGAGTTCTTCTTCTTCAGATGCTCCAAGAACGCCTTCCGCAGATCGCACAGTTGCACTTTTTCCTCTCGCGCCACCCGGCGGCTGATGGCCGAATACTCGTCGAGTTTGGCGTCCAGCGCGTTCGATCCGTCGGTCTTTTCGCCGATGACGCTGGGCGTACACAAGATGACCCGCGCCTTGGCGTTCTTGATCTTACCGATGATCTCTTTCAGTCCCGCCTCGAACTTGTCCTTGGGCGTGCCGCGCGCGGGGTCTTTCTCGCCGTGCCAAACATCGTTGATGCCGATATAGATTACCACCACGGTCGGTTTTTTCGCAAGCACGTCGCGGTCCAGACGGCGCTGCAAATCGGGCACCTTGTTGCCGCTGATGCCCGCGCCGATGATTTCGAGATCGAGATCCTTGTGCTTTTCGGTCAACGCCTTCTTGATGAGCGTGACGTATCCCTTGGGGCGCGTGCCGCCGGCGGTGATGGAATCGCCGAGGAATACGATGCGGTCGCCCTTCTTCAAGGGCACGGTCTCTTTCTCTTCGCCCAAGGCGAAAGAGGGGATCGAGTACGCGGCGCACGCAACGAGGACGATGAGCAGACGGCGGAAGGACACGGGTTCTCTCCTAACATGGGGGAAAAAGGGTGTGACTCTCCGCTAATTTACGAACCCGCCGTTCATCGGGCGAGATGTGTCCTCGCTCGGGCAACTTGAGAACCACGCGCCTTTGGATTATGATGACGGTATGATTTCAGCTACGTCCCCATCGTCGTTGTCGCCGGAGTTGGCCGCCAAGCGCGATCGGCTGTTGGAGGTGCTGCGCGAACTGGGTTCGACCGCCGTGGCGTTCAGCGGCGGCATCGACAGCACCGTAGTCGCACAGGCGGCACATCTAGCTCTGGGCGATCGCGCTATCGCCGTCACCGCCGACAGCCCGAGTGTGCCGCGCGCCGAGATCGAGGAAGCGCGCCGCTTGGCGGAGCGTATCGGCATCTGCCACCGGATCGTGGCCACGTCCGAGTTCGCCGATCCCGATTATGTGCGCAACGACGGCAGTCGCTGCTATTTCTGTAAGAGCGAACTGTATACGCGCATTGAGACGCTGTTGCCTCAGCTGGGCACCGATGTGATGTGCAGTGGAGCCAATCTCGACGACGAGGGCGATTATCGTCCCGGCCTGAAGGCGGCGGCGGAGCATCGCGTGCGCCATCCCTTGCAAGAAGCCGGCTTCGCCAAGGCCGATGTGCGCGCGCTCGCTTTCGCCTGGGGCTTGCCGACGTGGGACAAACCGGCCTCGCCTTGCTTGTCGAGCCGCTTGGCCCCTGGGGTCGAGGTGACGCCCGAGCGGACGGCGCGCGTCGAAGCGGCCGAAGTCTATTTACACGATCTGGGTTATCGAGAATGCCGCGTCCGCCTCCACGAAGGCGAATTGGCCCGCATCGAAGTACCCCTGCCCGAATTGCCGCGTTTGCTCGAACCCGCCGTGCATCAGGAACTGGTGCGGCGCTTGAAAGAGTTGGGTTTCCGCTACGTCGCGCTCGATCTGGAAGGATTTCGTTCGGGCAATCTCAATCAGTTGGTTGGACTCGAATACCAACGTCTCTTTGCCAGGCAAAAGACATGACTACCCTTGCGCCTTTGTCCTCTCGCGTCGCGCTCGATGCCTTTTTCCTCGAAGCGCGTTGTAAGCTCCTCGACCTCGCCGCCCTCCTGGACCGCATCGACCGCGGCGGCAGCGCCGAGGTGCGAAACGACCCGCGTCTGGGGCGCATTCGCCAGGCGCTGGAGTTGCTGCACGAAGACAGCCCCGACCGCGCCGAACGCATCCAACGTCTATTCTCTCTGGAGTACGATCCGCACTGGGAACGCCCTCAGCCGCGAACGCTTCCCAATGTTTAGGAGAGCGGTTCGAGAGAAGTGTTGGGAAACTCCGCTCTTATTTCCAATTCGAGAGCAACGGAGAAAGCGGTGGACCGAAAGACTTTGCAGAACCTTGCCAAAACGAGGATAAAGGATGCAAAAGCTCTCTTGGGGAGAAGAAGATGGTCGGCCGCATATTATCTCTGCGGTTACGCGATCGAATGCGCCCTCAAGTCGTGCCTGCTTCGTCACCTGGGAGAATCCGCGGCGGTTTTTGGCGATCAAAGCTATTTGAAGAGGTTGACCGAATGCTGGACGCACGATCTGGTCAAATTGGTTAGTCTGGCGGGATTGGATGCGGAGTTCGGAATCGCTCGTTCCGCCAATACATCGCTCAATAATTTCTGGAATGTGGCGAAGGGTTGGGAAGAGACTTCCCGCTACGAGGAACATAACGAGGTGACGGCGCGGGCTTTGTATGAAGCCGTCACTCATAATCCAGACGGGGTGCTACGATGGATACAATCGCGTTGGTAGAAAATCGAATTGAGGAAGGCCAGCACCTGCTCGATCTTCTTGAAGAAGATAGGATCTCCGTCCGCGCCGCTTGTTGGGTAAAGCGGACCGACTTAGACCGATGGATATTCTACATAGCAACTCCCATTTGGGACGAAAAGGGGCCATTGGAAGCGTATCGTAAAATCACCCCCGCCTTGCGAACCTTGGGAAACGATTGGCTCACCGGTTCCGATGTCACCCTGGTTGGGGAGAAACACCCGCTCGTGAACGATACGCGGGAGTTTCTTCGACGCTTTCCCCATCGGACCCCCATACAATCTCCTCTTTCGCTCATCGGAGGAATCCCCGTAGAAGAAATCTACGTCTATACCTTGGGAAAAGTGAAGGTACCGATTTACGGTTTATACTTTCGAGACCACCCAGGCGGAGGCTTGACGTTATCGTTTGAACCGTATTCCCCCGACAGCAAACTCGTCGAAGAGAAAGATGGAAAGCGCAAGGAATATCGAGCAGAAACCGGCATGGACTGGATCGTGGCCGCACCTGAAAGTTCGACTCTGGAACGAGATGAATACGGAAAAATGGTACTCGCATGGAATCTCAACGGCAGGCGAGTGAGATCCAGCCCCAACGAAATTTGGAGCCTTGCCAACCTCGGCCGGCAGGGCTTTCGATTTGTTTCTCAACCCGCCTAGAGCGGGAACGTAGCGCGCAGGATTCTCGCGCCGGTTGACCGGTTCCGATCGTCGGCTATAATCGACTTGCTCTCTCTAAATCCCGGCGGAATTGCGGCGAACTACTTTTCGGGATCATCTGGCATCAATGGGATGCCGGTTTCGCCGAAAACGCCATTGAGGCGGGCCATCCCATTAGCCCCAACCTCCCTTATCTTCAAGGAGATTGCTCATGTCTCTGGACGATGTGAAAAAACGCTTCGTGGAAGAAGTCAAACTTCGCGCCTACGACGACAAGTACATCGACAAAGCCGAAGAACGCGAGATCCTGCAAATCGCCTTGCAGCAAGGCGTCTCCGTCGATTCCGCCCGCGCCGCACTGGCGCAAGTGTGCGAAAGCAACGGCTACGTCCTGGAGAGCCGTGTCCTCAGCGAAATCAAGGACCTCATCGATACCTTCGCCAGCAACGACGGCAAGATCGACGAGAAAGAGTTCACCGACGCCGTCGCCCAGTGCAAAAAACGCACGCAGGGCAAGAAGAACGATGTGCAGTGCAAACGAATGGTGCTGGAAGTGATCGAAGAGAACAGCTTCAAGGTCAAGACCGGCATGTTCAGCAATTGGCACGCGAAAGTGCGCAAGGACGTTGGCTTGGCCTAAAAAAGAAATGGAATCGCGGTTAGCCGCGACGCGGAGAGGAGCGAGGGTCAGTCCCTCGCGCTCCGCTCCGCGTCGCGGCTAACCGCGATTTGGCCTTTATTGGGAGATTCACATGCGGAGTCGTCGTTGGGGATTCGTACTATTGCTCGCCGCTCTCGCCGCAACGCTTGCCGCGCCGGTCGGGCGCGCCCAAGAGATAATAAATGCCAAGAAAAAGATCGCCGGAATCGCGCACATCACGCTGTCCGGATCGTTCGGCGAATCGCCGCCCTCCGACGATCCGCTGTTCGGCAGTCTCGGCGAAAACTTTAAGACGTATCTCGACCGCATCAAAAAAGCGGCTAAGGACGAACACGTTCACGCCCTCTACCTGCGCATCGACGACTTAAGCATCGGCTGGGGCAAGCTCGACGAGTTGACCGAGGCCATCGTTCAGTTTCGCAAAAGCGGTAAGAAGGCGTTTGCCTACGTCGAATCGGGCAGCACCAAGGACTACCTCGCCGCCTTAGCCTGCGATGAGATTTGCGTGCCGGAATCGGGCTGGCTCATGCTCACCGGCATTCGCGCCGAAGTCTCCTTCTATAAGAATCTGTTCGAGAAGATCGGCGTCCAGGCCGACATGCTGCAAATGGGCGATTTCAAATCCGCCGCCGAGCCATTCATGCGCGACCGCATGAGCGCCCCGGCCCGCAAGCAACTGACCGGCGTGATCGACGATTATTACGAGAAGAGCATCGTCGAGCGCATCGTCCGATCGCGTCCGCGCAAGAAATTCACCGCCGAGAAGATCAAGAAGCTGATCGACGAGGGGCCGTACACCGCGCAGGCCGCCGTTGAGGCGGGTCTCGTCGATTGGACGGCCTACGCCGACGACTATCGGGACTATGTGAAGACCGTGTCTCGAAGCGAACGCGAGGCGGACGAAACCTCACTCGTGCGCGACTATGGCAAGGACAAGAAAAAGGACATCGACTTTTCCAATCCCTTCGCCCTCTTGAAACTTTTGGCCGCCCCCCCGAAGGCTCATGCTTCCTCCAATCCCAAGATCGCCGTCATCTACGTTGTCGGGGCGATCACTACTGGCAAGAGCGAACAAGGATTGCTCGGGGCCGAGACGGTCGGCTCGACGACGATGCTCAAGGCCATTCGGGAAGCGGAGAACGACGACACGGTGAAGGCCATCGTGCTGCGCGTCGATAGTCCTGGCGGCTCGGCCTTGGCGAGCGATCTCATCTGGAACGAATTGAAACGATCCAAAAAGCCGATCGTGGCCAGCATGTCCGACGTGGCGGCGAGCGGCGGCTATTATGTCAGCATGGCGGCGCAGAAGATCTACGCCGAACCGGGCACGCTGACCGGTTCCATCGGCGTGGTCGGAGGCAAAATGGCCATTGGCGGAGCGTTCAACAAAGTCGGCATCAAGACCGAGGTGATTAGCCGAGGTGCGAACTCCGGCATCCTCTCGACCGATCGGCCGTTCACCGATTCCGAGCGCAAGGCGATGACGGCGCTGATGAAAGATGTGTACGATCAGTTTATCGACAAGGCACTGGCGGGACGCAAGAATGCCGGCAAGAAAATGTCGCGCGAACAATTGGTGAATCTAGCCGGAGGGCGCATCTGGACGGGACGGCAAGCCAAGGCCAACGGCCTCATCGACGAATTGGGAACGTTGGATGACGCCATTGCTTCCGCCCGCGCCCTGACCAATCTCCCGCCCGGCAAGAAGCCCGAATTGTTGCTGTTGCCCAGGTCGAAGAACTTCCTCGATTCGTTCCTCGAAGACAAACTCGGTGCGCGTGTACCGAGTTTACGCATTCGTCAACTGCTGCAAGAATTGCCCGAATTGCAACACAAACTACGCGGCCTCGACGGCCTGCTTCAACTACGCCACGAACCGGTATGGCTGACGCTGCCCTACCACCTCGACATCAAATGATTCCTCCACCGATGCGAGGCGCGAGAGAGGGATGCAAGGGCCTTCGCGATGCGACTTCGGTTAGCCGTTCCCCTTCGGGTCGCGGCTAACCGAAGAGACGCTTCGACAACTCTCAAATTGCCGTCTTTGCCGTGTGAATCAACTCGACGTTCCTGCTCTCTTTCCCTTTTGCTTCAAGAGCCGCCCGAATTACCGCCGAAAGTATGTTGATAGGGTAAACTTGCGTTGTTGGGCACCTTTCCAAGCTACGCGACGGGAAGACGGGGCGAATCATGGCGCGGACACTCCAGCGGCTCGGCTTGCTCGGCCTGTTCTTAAGTGGAGGACTGCTTGGCTGCACCAAACTGGCGGTGCAGCCCAAACAGGTTCCCGATCCGCTCTTAGTCACCAAACCCCCCGTTGAAGGACGCCCGCGCGCGGCTCAGGCCAGCCCTCTCCATCGCATGGAAGCACCCTCTCCACCGAGCGACATCGAATCGGCTGCGAAGTGATTGACTTCCATCCTGCCGCTGCACTCATCCGCGAAGCATAGCGTCGTGCCGCATTCCGCTGGGTGGATTGTCGGCGCGGTGGCAATTGGCTAGAGCCGACTTCGCCCCGGCATGTTGCTCGGCATCGTTGTCTTCCCACTCGATGCTTACCGCGCCGTCAAATCCCACGCGGTTCAATTCGATGAAGATTTCTTCGAGACTATTGGCGTCACGGGCCGTCCCGGCAGTAACGAAGTTCCAACCGTTGGTCCAATGTCCCATCGGTCGATGTCCGCCCAGCCGTCCGCCGCGACAGTGTTCGCGCAAGACCTGTACGCCCTTGACGTGAGCGCAATGGATGCGCTCGCCGAACTCGCGGATAAAGTCGATGACCGAGACGCCCTGCCATTCCATGTGCGAACCGTCGAGATTGAAGCCAACGACACTGCCGTAGCCCGCCTTGTCCATCGCCTTCAAATAGTCGTTGGCCGATTCCAGATCGCCCATGGCCCGCTCGCTGGGGTGGCATTCGAGATCGAAGGTGACGCCGTAGTGTTTACACGCATCGAGAACGGGACCGAAGCGCTCGACAAGCAACTCGAGGCTCACGTCGCGCACGTCGGGGATGGCATGACCACCGATAGTGCTGGGCAGAGGCGGAAAGAGAAAGAAATGGCTCCAACAATGCGCCGGCGAGCCGACGAATCCGGGAACAGGCACCTTGCGATCTTGGTGCTTGCCCAGATAGTGGGCGAGGCGAACGATGGCCAACAGATCGCGCTGCGCCACTTCACGAATCAGCTTGCCGATCTCTTCGGGCACATAATACGGATCGGTGCGCGGCGGCTTGTTGCCCTTGGCGCGCCAGGCTTTGTACGCCTCGATTGGCTCGCCCCCAACGAATTGCAACGTCTTAGCGCTCGGCTCATCGCCCAGCGCTTGGCCTTGCAGATGCGAGGCAACGGTGAAGATCTCCAAGCCGTGTCTGCGCGCCAACGCGACTCGCTCCTTGGCATACTCCTCGGCCCCAGCATCGGTGGAACAACGGCTCAAATCGAGTTCCCAACTCGCCTCTTCCCAGCCATCGAAACCGGATTCTTGAAGAAATTTTATCCATCCGTCCATCGGCACATTGCCGAACTGCCCGCGCACCAAACCGATTTGATGGTACGACGCCTTGCCGAAACGATGCTTGCTCGTCTGTTTGTAGCCCATGCTCGCCGCCCTTTCCGCAATCCAGGATGTAGATTAAAGCGATTGCGGTGACTATAGCGTTCTGACGAGAGACAGCAAGCCCTCCGTTTATCGGCACTCGGGTGGACCGGCAAGAGATCGGTGGACGGGGAGGGACTCGACCCCCTCACGCCACAGTGGGTACGGCCTTCTAAGATCCGATCCGAGAAGCCCCTCGCCTCCAGTAGTCAGGGGGGAAGAGTTGGGGTGAGGGAGTGAGATTTCCGATATTTCTTACCCTTCCCCCCTGAGCGCAGGGGCGAGGGGGCTTTGTGAGTAGTCTCTGAGAGCCGAGTGTCTACCCTCCCATCAACTGGCCGTTTGCGAAGAGTGGACCGTGGAGGGAGTCGAACCCTCACCTGCCGATTGCAAGCCGGCGGTCTTCCGATCGGACGACACACCCGGTGGGAAATAGTGGCCCCGGTGGGGATCGAACTTACATCTTCCCGCTTAAAAGACGGGCGCTCCGTCCATTGAGCTACAAGGCAGCGGAAGAGAGGCTGCACTTAATGCCATTAAGTGGAGAAAGAAAATCGCAGGCCGGATTTGCCTCCGCCCGCTCCGTCCACGATAATGACGCCTACTCTCTCCCAACGGTCTTCTCGAAACGTGGATCTCTCTGCGAGGACCTAACCTCATGCGACGGATTTCCGCACTCCTGCTGGTTGTTTCGCTTCTCGGGTCGGCGGCGTCGGCCGACGATTTCGTTCCGGATGCACGTTCGGTGCAGCACTACGGTTCGGCTTATCGCTATCCGCAGGCGGGTTGGATCGTATTGCACATCGAAGGCGAACCCTACGAACGCGGCGTGCAGCACGGCCGATTATTGGCCGAGGAGATTGCCGCTCATCTGCGCTGCTTCGCCGCCGTGCGCAGTCCCAAGTCTCCTTCGGACGGTTGGAAATCGACGCGCACATTGGTCAACGCCTTGTTTTTACGCCGCTATCACAAGGAATATCTGGAAGAGATGAAGGGCATCGCCGACGGCGCGAATGCCGCCGGCGCGCGGTTCGAGGGCAGGCAACTCGATTTAGTGGACATCGTCGGTCTTAATTCGTGGGCCGAGATCGAGACGCTCGATCCGGCGTTGGCGGCCACGGCCAACGGACTGGAAGGCAAGCGTTTCCCGCAGGAGTCGCCGCCTGCCAAGTCGCCGCCGAAGCCGATGCACTGCAGTGCCTTCGCTGCCAACGGCAAGGCCACGAAAGACGGCAAGATCGTCTTCGGGCATATCACTATGTTCGGACTCTATCCCTCTGGTTTCTACAATGTGTGGCTCGACGTGAAACCGGCCAAGGGGCATCGCGTTTTCATGCAGACTTATCCGGGCGGCATTCAGAGCGGCCTCGATTACTATTTTAACGATGCCGGTTTGCTCGTCTGCGAAACGACCCTGGCGCAGACTCGTTTCGACATCGCAGGCTTGGCGGTCGCCTCTCGCATTCGTCAAGCCCTACAATATGCGGACAACATCGACAAAGCGGTCGCGATTCTGAAAGAAGGTAACAACGGTCTGTACACCAACGAATGGCTGCTCGGCGACATCAAGACGAATGAAATCGCCATGTTCGAGCTGGGCACACACAAGAGCAAACTGTATCGCAGTAGCAAGAACGAATGGTACGGTGGTACGGAAGGTTTCTATTGGGGCTGCAACAATACCAAGGATCTCGACGTGCGTTTGGAGACGATTGCCGGCGTCGAAGATCGGCCGGCGGCGATGGTATTCCATTCCTCCAATCGAGATCGCAAATGGCTTGAATTGTACGACAAATACAAGGGCAAGATGGACGTTGACTTCGGCAAGCTGGCGTTTACGACGCCGCCGCTGGCCGCCTATCACTCCGTCGATGCGAAGTTCACGACGAGCGCCATGGCCAAGGAATTAAAGACGTGGGCACTCTTTGGTCCGCCCTTGGGCCGCACTTGGAAACCGACCTTCCACGAACGGCAACAATTTCCCGAAGTACGGCCTCTCGTCAGCAACCCGTGGACCGTCCTTCACTCCGGAAGGCCTCCCGGCGAAGCAATTCTCGCCCTCGATTTACCGGACATTCGCCACGAGAGTAAAATCGCGGCGGCGGGTTTGGCGACGCCCCGACCGAAGCCGACCGTCGCCGCCTGGCACGGGACGATCCTTCCGCAAAGCGAAGCTGACACTTGGTTGGCGATCGCCTTCGCCAACTACGAGAAGATCGCCGCCCTCGACAACGCCCTACGCAGAAAGGCACCTTCCGAAGATCGAAGGCGATCCGACAAAGAGCTATTGGCTCTGGCCCTGTTTGCCTATCGCACTGAATACGAAGGGGGAGCGCGGTCGCATCCGGAGACGGCGCTCGATGCCACCCGCTCTGAAGCGCGGCAGAGCGACTGGTATCGAGTCGCGACGGGCAAAGGCGTTTGGTTGCTGCACAGTCTGCGCACGCAGATGGGGGCGAAGTCGTTCGATCAAATGATGGATGCCTTCGGTCGCCGATATGCCGGCAAGACCGCAAGCGCCGGACAGTTTCAGAGCCACGTCGAAAAGTGGGTGGGCAACGCTCGCTCCGATTTCTTCGACTCGTGGCTGAAGCAGACGGGGTTGCCTCGCTATCATATCGCCGTGCCGCTTGTCGCTAAAACGACGGCGGGCTACGAAACGACGGTCGAGATCCGCCGCGACAAAGGTGGACCGCAGACAGCGCTCGATGTGATTGTCGAGACGGCGAAGGGGGAAACGGCCAAGCAAGTTCATCTCGACGGAACCTCGACTCGGCTCGTGGTCGAGACAAAAGAGAAGCCGCTGCGCGCCGTTCTCGACAAGTACAATCAGGCGGCCAAAAGTAACGGCGGACCCTACTCAATCCTCAGCTTCCAAGCCGACCTCGAACGGACGATTATCGTTTACGGCACGACGGGCGAGTGCGCCAGTCAGCGCGAGGCGGCCGTCTTGTTGCAACAAGCCATCCGCGAACACGGCTCGAACATCACCCTGCCGATTCGAGCCGATACCGAAGTCAGCGAAGAAGAATGCAAGAGTCGTCATATGTTGCTAATTGGTCGCCCCGACACGAACGCGCTGGTGAAGAAGTTTCAGAAGAGTTTGCCGATCTCGTTTGGCTCCGGTTCGTTCGCGGTGCGCGAAGAAGTGTACGCCCATCCGGACAGCGCCGTTCTCGCCGCCGCCGAGAATCCGGCGAACCAACGCTATGCGCTGATCCTTCTGGCCGGCCTGAGCGCGGCCTCGACGCAGGCCGCGATCCCCGCCATAACGGGACGTCGACTTCGTCCCGCCGAGGTGATGATCCTAGCGCACGGTGCAGGCCCGCGATTGTTGGTGATGCCGGCGAAAGATCTGATTTGCGAAGTAAAAGACGCCGTCTCGCTGAAATGAGGAGGCGGTAAACCGCGGCGCGCGGATGGCGCTTCGCCGAGCGTCGCGGCTTACTTCCAAAGAGATCAGTGGATTGGGCCTGGACCATACTCGTTCAGTCCGGCGTCGCTTTTGCGAAACTCCATCGTATCGACTCCCGCGGGATGCGGGACATCGCCTTTTTGCTTGTCGTTTTGGAAAGCGCGCGATTGCTTCGGATGAGCCGGCGGCTCCTCGCTGCTTTCTTCCGCGCCGGAGCTTTTCAATGGGGCGGGCGTGGGATAGCTCTTGCCGGTGTACGGGCAGGTCGTGCGCGGGCAGCCGGGATACTGTTCGTGGCGATGGCTGTCTTCCTCGCATTTCGGCTCGCTCTGCTCCTCTTCCGTGGGCATCGGCAGCATTTCGATCTCGCTGGATTTGCTCTCTCCCGCCTCAAACAAGCTCTTCCACGCCTCGAATACGCTGGCATCCTTTTCCTTCGGAGATTCCGGCTTCTTCGCGGAGGCGATCGGTTTGGATTCTTCATCGGCATACGGCATGCGCGGCGTCGCCGTCATCGGTCCTTCTTCGTCGTCCTCGCACTTGGGCATGGGGATGGGACCGCTTGCGGCCGGCAGCTCGCGCACATTGTCCCGATCCGCCGTCTCTCCCCCTTGCGCCACTTGCACGCCGGGCAACAAGTCGTCTTCGGGGATCACGATGTCGGCTTCGATTTCATTCTTCGACTCGATATGCGCGGGCTTCTCGTCGACCGACTTTACGGGTTCGACGGGAACGGGTTTGGGGTCTTCGGGAACGCATTCCTCGGACCCGCCAACGCGATCGCTGGGCGAAACCTGCGTTGTGTTGTACATGCCGCTAAGCGGATGGATGGCCAACGACACTTCGGCGACGGCGAACATGCCGCGAGCAACCGCTGTGTCCGGATAGCTGCAAGCGTAATAGGCCAGCGACAAGAAACCACTCGCCGCCACCACGCCGGTACCAATGCTACCCCAGATCAATTTGCGCATAATCTCCCTCTGCTCTTGGAAAGTGGATAAAACGGGCCGGCGACGATGGTGCGACTCGCGGACGTAGCGGCTCGAAAGCGCGGCGAACTATAGCGAGGTCCAACATCGGGTGAAAGAGCAATTCCCATCGAAGCCCGTGTCGCAGTGCGGGGGAGCAGAATCTTCCCTCGCCTACGCCGCGGACTCCAATAGGCTCTGAATGGTAGGCCAACCGGAGATCGAGACGATGGTGGACGCGGCGGACTGGGACATCGTGGTTATCGGCGCGGGCGCGGCGGGCTTGATGGCCGCGATCCGCGCGGCGGAGCGCGGACGGCGCGTCTTGGTATTGGAGAAGAATCGCAAGGCCGGGGTAAAGATTCTGATGTCCGGCGGAACGCGCTGCAATCTGACCCACGCCACGGACAATCGCGGCATCGTCGAGGCGTTCGGACCTCCGGGGCGCTTCCTGCACTCTTCCCTGGCCGCGTTCAGCGTCCAAGATACGCTCGCCTGGTTCGAGTCCGCCGGCGTGGCCACCAAAGTGGAAGAAACGGGCAAAATCTTCCCCGTCAGCAACAAAGCGCTCGATGTGTTGAACGCCCTGCTGAACCGATTGCACCAGAGCGGCGCTCGGCTGAGTTTGGAGGAGCCGTTGCTCGATTTGCAGCTGCGTTCGCCGGGGTTTCTGTTAACCACGTCTCGACGAACGCTCCACGCTCCGCGTGTAATATTGACGACGGGCGGCCAATCGTACCCCGGCAGCGGCACCAGCGGAGACGGTTACGCCTGGACCGAGCGGCTGGGGCATACCATCGTCCCGCCGCGTCCGGCGCTGGTTCCCGTGACGGTCGCCGTGCCTTGGGTGGCCGAACTGCGCGGCGTCACCCTGCCGGACGTGCAAGTTCGCGTCCTGGAAGCAGACAAGACCTTGGCCTCGCGGCGCGGCTCGCTGCTGTTTGCGCACTTTGGGTTGTCGGGGCCGGTTATTCTGGATGTGAGCCGCGCGGTGAGCGGCCATCCGCGACCGCAAAGCCTCGTGTTGGAAATAGATCTCGCGCCGGATCTCGACGAGCCGGACCTCGACGAAACGTTGCGATTGGAGACGGCAGCATCCGGTAAAAAGCTGTTGGCGACGGCGTTCCCCGATTGTCTCCCACGCCGGTTGTGCGAGACATTGTTGACACTCTGCAAAATGCCCCAAGACCGCAAAGCCGCCGCCCTTAGTCGCGCCGACCGGCTCAGCCTGGTTGTCGCCATCAAACGACTGCGCCTGCCCATATCGGGAACACTTGGCTTTGGCAGAGCCGAGGTGACTGCCGGTGGAGTCGCGCTGAACGAAGTCGATTCGCGCGCTCTGTCCAGCAAGCGAGTCCCCGATTTGTACCTCGCCGGAGAACTGCTCGATCTCGACGGACCCATCGGCGGATACAACTTCCAGGCCGCCTGGAGTACCGGCTGGCTCGCCGGAGAGAGGGCCGCCAGCCCCAATGGTTAACCCGAATTCCTCGCGGACGAGAATGCAGGGAGAATACAAAAGATGGATTCAAAAACCATTGCTCGTATCGATCCAACACCGGCCGGCCAACCGAAGACGTTGGGCGGATAAAGCCGATCTTGTCCCAACAGCGCCATCCAATCGACCAGCGCCAAGGTACTCGGCGGCGGTTCCATCTTCCCCAGCGCTCGCGCTCCGGCGGCGTCCTCTACCCGACGGAGAACGCGCGTTCGGAGATTCTTCTCAGCGAAGAACGCGCGAGAACGCAAGATCGTTTCGATGGCGCGACCGATCCGCAGATTGTTGCGCCGCAACAAGTCGGCGAGTGCATCGAGTTCGCTTTTATCGAGTGCCCTTTCACCGAAGACTTGCTCGCAGAGACGCATTGCCAACAGCCGCGCCGTCGCCGGATGTTCGAGCAGAACCTTCAGCAAATCCTCGCCCTTCCACGCTCCTTCACTTCGTTCTCGAAGTCGGGGCCGATATGCCCGTGGATGCGGAAGCCAGCTAGGGGCTTGCCGCTGCCGGCTTAGAGGACGATGCCTTCGAGGTTTTGCGCCGGCGACGCCACCTACTCGAACGCAGGCGCGTAAGGCACCGGCGGATGAATGGGCATGGACGATTCCCTTGGCCCGAATCGTTCTCGTGGGAGAATGCGAAGAAAAAGGGAGCCACAAGTCTCGTCCCGCATAAGTCCAAGTTTTTGACCGAGCCAGGTTGAATCCGGAGAACCGAGACGAATAGCCGAATTGAAAAATCCGGCAAATCCCCTTGTCTCGCCCCCTACAATGGAAGCGGAACGGGACAGACGGTTCCACCTCTTTGTTGTTCTTCTTTGCTGCCGCGTGCGAGTCACCGAGAACTGATGTGTTCGTGTTTGTCCACTCTCTAAGCAGAGCTGGCTTAGACGGTGCGCAAGGCGTTCGCGCTGAGTTCGCCTTGCTTGCGGCAATTGGGGTAAGGAGCGTAACGGGCACAGGAAGGCAAATCGGCAGAACCTCACTAGGCTGTGGGCTTTTTCTTATCTTGGGGGGTTCGCGTGCCGATTTACTGTTTAGCCGAGGCGGAAGACAACCCGCCACCTCCGCACGCCAGCCCCCCCCGCTTGCGGTTCGGTGCGACGCGATGCTTGTCTGTCCCTTTGGTAGGCCCGCCCTGTCGCGGAGACATGTTGTCCGAGCGAAGCGGACGCGCTCCGCGCACCTGCACCGACCTCACCCCACCCCCGGATGGGTCCAGCCGTGGATCGGCGGCCCTTCCACTCGTGAGGTCGGCGGCGGCGACTCCTCCGACCCCGGAGTCGCCTCAGGACGGGCGGGAATACTCCCTGGCCGGCCCCCGCGCTGGCCGGTCAGGGAGGGGACTCAGCAGTTTTGAGTTTTGAGTTCTAAGTTCTGAGCAAACAAGAACTCGTACTCAGGACTCAGAACTAAGAACTCAGAACTGCGAAAGCAGTAATCGTTATGGAGTGCCTGCAATGAAAAAGGTTTTCACCACCGGGCAAGTTGCGAAGATCTGTAAAGTCGCGCCCCGGACGGTCAGCAAATGGTTTGATTCCGGACGACTCCGCGGCTACCGCATTCCCGGCAGCCAGGACCGACGGATACCCCGCGAACATCTCATCCGCTTCCTCAAAGAACACGGCATGCCCTTGGGCGAGCTGGAGGAAGAGGGATGGCACAAAATCCTCATCATCGGTGCCGAGCAACTGTTCATCGAACGACTGCAAGAACTGCTGCCGGACGACGAGGATTACAAGTACGAAGTGGCCCACAGCGGATTCGAGGCCGGCATCCAGGCCGAGAGCTTCCATCCGGACACCATCGTCGTCGATCTGGCCATGGGTCGCAGTGAAGCCCTGCAAATCGCCCAGAATCTGCGCCGCAACCCGGCTTACGAAACGACCCTCATCATCGCGCTGGCCAGCGAAGACGAGGCCAATCCGGAGGGCTTGACCCAATACGGATACAATGAGTCGTTTAAGAAGCCGTTCGACATCGCGCTGCTCGGCGAACGTATCCGCACGCTCGTCGAAGAAAAACGCGACAATATGTAAGCGATCCGCCGATCGCGATGCGTGAAGGGACCACGTCCACCTCCTTCGCGCGTCGCAATCGGCGCGTTCCGCGCGTCGCCTTAACGATTGCCTCTCGCAGTCTCTTCATCTAAGGGCGCGATTGGCTCGTAAACTGTTCGAGATCTGCCAACAACTTCTTGTAATCCGCACGTTCGCGCAGCGGTTGGAGTGTCCTATCGTCTTTTATAGCGGTTGCATTTCTGAATCCTCTTAATACGGCACAATGCAACTGGTTCATCGCTCGATCGGCGTACATCCGTGCCGTCTCCCGGCGTTTGTCTTCCGTGAAGGCCTTATCCTTCTCGGCCAGCGCCGCGCATTGAGCGTATATGAGGGCTGCAAAATAGTGCGACTGTGGGTGTGGTTCCAGCTGAGGAACCTTGGGGATGACTTTGACCGCGTGGAGATGATCGCCTTGTCGAACGAGAATCTCGGCCTGAAGACGCCAATGATTGAGTAGAAATTGGCGGTAGACGGCATGCTTGGGGTTGCAGGTGTACGATATCAGCTGATGCTCGATCGCTTCTTCGATTGTGCGGCGGGCTTCCTCCACCTGCCCTCGATCGCGGTAAACCAAGGCCAAATTGTTCAACGATCCGGCAAGCTCGCTCCGATAGTCCGGGTTCGCTGGGAAATGGTTCGCCAGCTTCCTCCGTAGTTCCAGCGCTTGCTCGTGTACCTCCTTGGCCGTCTCCCAATGCCGGGCAAACCACAACGAATTGCCCAAATCGTTAAGTTTAAAGGCCAACTGATGGGGAAGATCGAGCGAATCCGAATCCTCGTCCATCAGAGCCTGCAATATCGGAACCATCGACCGATAGAGACGGATGGCCTCTTCGGCATAGTTGGATTGAAAGAGCCGACAACTCAACTCGCAGGCTCGGATCATCTGCGACCAGCGTTTGAATCGATCGCTTGGAAGATGCTCTGTCTTCAAGTTAATTGCATGCAGACGAGCAAGATGAAACGGAATCGCGGAGGGTTGATTGTCGCTCAAACAAGCGCGCGCCTGTTCTACATGCCAAGCGAACCGAGCTGAGGGAGACAATTCCTGGGTTATCCGATCGTCGTGCCTCGCATCGCTTTGATCGCCGCCGCGGAGTTGAACGGAACAATCCCCGCCAACCGTTGCCAGCCACCGGCCGTCGGGGCTGAAAGCCACATAATAAATCAACGAGCGATGTCCCTTGAGGGTGAGCAACTCTTGACCGCAAACGGGATTCCAGATCTTGATGGTCTGGTCGCCCGCCGAGGCAAGTCGGCAGTCGGGGCCGTAAGCTACATGGAGCATTCCTTTGGAGTGAGTGCGCAAGGTGCGAAGATATTGCCGTTGCGGTACGTCCCAAATTAGGATCTTTCCCTCAAGCTGTGCGCTGGCGAGCCGTTTCCCGTCACCGCGAAAGGAGACGGATCGAACGCTGCTATCGTGTCCAGAGAACGTGTGGATTAGTTGTTTGCTCTGGGTGTCCCAAAGTTTAACACTGCGATCGGAACTGGCCGATGCGAGCGTCCGACCTTCGGGAGAAAATGCGACCGCGTGAACGACGTCGTCGTGGCCGGAGAGTGTTCCGATTTCGATTCCGGTACCCGTCTCCCACAATTTGATCGTTCGATCTCTGCTCGCCGATGCCAACAGGCGGCCATCGGGACTGAACGCCAAGGCTTCGAGGCCGCTCGTGTGTCCTCGGAGAGTACGAAAGACTCTCTTGTCGGCAAGATCCCAAATGACTATCGTTCGATCGACGCCTCCCGAAGCAACGTAGCGTCCGCTCGGATGGAAGGCGACAGCCCAGACTTCGCCCACATGACCGGAAAGTCGAAGGCGCGCCCTGCCTTGGGACACGTTCCAAACGATCACATAGCCATCGCGACCGGAGGTGACCACTTCACGACTATCGGGAGAGAATGCGACACACATTGCCGGCAGGGCATGTCCGAGTAGGGTCTGAACGTCTTGCGAGCGCTCCGCTAAATCCCAAAACTTGGTATCCCCTTCAATGTCGATCGAGGCGAGCCAGCGGCCATCCGGGTGGAACCGGACGTTGCGAGCGAAGGCCGTATGTCCGCGTAGGGTAGCCAATTCTGTTCCCGTGGACGACTCCCACAGTTTGATGAGTCGGTCGTCGCTTGCCGACGCCAACCACCGGCCATCGGGACTGTACGCCAGCCCCCAAACGAATGCCGTGTGTCCATTGAGACTGTACGTTGTTTTGCCGGTATCCATGTCCCATAGACGAACGGTATAATCTTCGCTGCAACTGGCCAATTGTAAGCCATCGGGACGAAAGGCCACCGAGTTGACCTTGTAAGTATGCCCCGTGAGAACGCGCACCGGCTGAGCGTCCAACAAAGGCCACAAACGAACCGTTCGATCCGACGAGGCCGAGGCCAACCATTTCCCATCGGGACTGAAAACCACGCAGCGCACATCGTCTCGGTGGCCGGTGAGGACGCGAATCTCTCGACGACTTCGAGGATCCCAAATCCGCACCTTTCCCTTAATGCACCCCAGGGCCATGAGGCTGCCGTCGGGGCTGAAGGCCACGCTATGGGTTCCATCCTTGACGTGGGCTGAGCCGATCTCCTCGCCGCCAGGGGACCAGAACTTGATTGTGCCGCCGAAGTCGCACGAGACCAACAGCTTGCCGTCGGGACTGTACGCCAAGCCGTCTATCGAATACAGATGCCCCGGCAATATCTGAATGATCTTGGCCTCGGCTACTTCCCAAATGTAGACGACGCCATCGCCGCCGATCGCTATCCGACTACCGTCCGGATGAAAGGCCAGTCGTGGATTGGATTGTCCATCGCCTCGCCAATTGCGCACCGATTTAAGGCACAGACGACGAAGATAGTACCACTCCCAGCCGCGCGTCCGCGTTGGCTCGTCTGGATTCGGTTTGCAGTTTTCGCCGTCGAGGAAGTCGAAGCAGCGCGCGATGTGGCCGTCCAGCCATGCCTGGTAGGCAAGGTTGGTGGTGGCCGAGTACAGGGTATGGCGGTAGCTCAGATTCAAGTCGAGCGCGCGCTGTCGTTGCTCGGTTGCCTCTCGATTGGCCTCGGTCACATCGTCGAGCGTTTTTTGAACCTTTTTCAGTGCATCGTTCTTTTGGTTCGCCTCGGATTCCAGATTCTGATTTGCGACTTCTAAATTCTGATTCGCAACGTCGGCTTTGCGATAGAGCCAAGAGGTTGCGGCCAAACCGACCGAAGCGAGGAACATCACGGTCGTGGCGGCCCAGATCATCCATCGGCGAGCCGAGCGTTCGGCTGCTGCCGTTCGTTTTGCCTCTTCCGCTCGGGCTTCCGCCGCCGAGCGTTCTCGCTCCGCCTTCTCGAGCGACTCTTGCTGGCCGATCAAGTAGGCCTTACATCGCTCCGCTACCTCCGCCGCGTTTTTTGGACGCGCTTCTCGACTCGCCGCCAGGCAATCTTTCACCAATCGGAGTAACTCTTGGTCCGCGCCACAAGCGTTCAGTTGGCTCATCGCTTCGGCGTGGTCGCACACTTTGCTGCGAGACAGCAACTCGACCGGGTTCGCGCCTCGAAAGGGTGGTTGACCAATCAAAATCTCGCACAGAATCGCTCCCAGTCCAAACACGTCGCTGCTTTCGTCCAAGAGATGGATTTCACCGCGCGCTTGTTCGGGCGGCATGTAGGCAATGGTTCCGATGGCCTGCCCCGGCTGCGTATCACTCGCCAAACTCGTCGATGCGATCGTTGAATCTTCCAACTCGCCGGTTCGATCCGGTTCGGGAACCGTCTCGTCTTCCCATCCTCCTTGGAGTACCTTGGCCACCCCCCAATCCATGATCTGAACTTCGCCGAACGCCCCAACCATCACATTGGCCGGTTTCAGATCGCGGTGAATCACCCCTTGCGAATGCGCATAGGCCATCGTTTGGCAAACCTGCACGAACAAGGTCAGGAAATGGGAGCGCTCCTGATTCGGGTCCGTGCGCTCTTTTAACAGGGAATCCAGCGTGCGGCCTCGAACCAGCTTCATCGTGAAGAACGGCTGACGATCGGAAAACTCGCCCAATTCATAGATCGGTACGATGCCGGGATGTTGGAGGCGGGCACTGATCCATGCCTCGCGTAAAAAGCGGCGAACAAAATACGATTGGTCGCGGTATTCGGGGCGCAGCATCTTGAGAGCAATGTCGCGGCGCATGTGCCGGTCATACCCTTGCAATACCGTACCCATGCCCCCGCTGCCGATCTCTCCGTCCAGTTGATAGCGATCCGCGCCGGCTTGGCTTTCGATCCAACGCGCACTCAGATCGGGGAACCGATCTTGGTAATCGCTCGCTACCGGTTTCTCCCCCAGTTGCCTCCGGTAGTCGATGTCCAGCGCGATCAATTCGCGCAACAAATGCGCGCGTTCCAATTCGTCAACTTCGATCAAGTAGTCTTCGAGGCGGGGACGCTTGCCGCTTTGCCAAGCATCCTCGAATCGTTCGCACACACAATCGATTCGCTCCCATACGGAGTTTCCCAACAGTCGGTCGACGGTTGAACGAAGCTCTTTCATGATGCGAAATCCTCTTCCCACAGGAGGCGAATTCTCGCCAGTTTTCTCTCGACGGTGGCCACGGAGCGCTTGGGGCTGAGTCGCAAGCCGATTTCGGCGTTGGTGTATCCGGCCATCTTCATCTCGACGATTTCGCTCAATTGTCGATCTTTCAATTTCGCCAACAACCGTCGATACTCTTCAGCCGCCTGAATCGCAAACTCTGGGTCGGGATCGTGACCGATCAATTCGGAAAAGATCGATCTCGTATCGCCGGAGTTCAGACGCCTTAGCGCGGAGGCGTGATAGAGTCGACCGCTGCGCGGTTGACGGCGCGCTTCGTGACGCGCTTGGTTGCACGCCTTGCGAAACGTGATAATCACAAGAAGTTGCCAAAAATCGTCGCGATCGAACAGCTTTGGGAATTGCCCCTGCTCGGCGCGGCGGCAAAAGGTGTCGAAGGCCGACAGGGCCACATCTTCCGCATCTACCGCTTGCCGAGGCGTTCGCCGGAGCCATTGCTGCGTCTGGCGGACGAGCCGGGGAAAATAGATCTCCCAAAGCTTCTGAACGGAGGCGCGCTCGCCCTCTTTCAGTTGATGAATCCATTGGGTGACCGAGTCGTCGTTCTTCATGGATAGACTGCCCAAAACGGATGTAGAACGTGGAGTTTGCCTTATTCTAATCGTGGGCGAGGCGACGCGCCAATCAAAATCGGCTCCACCAACGGTCGGCGACCGTTTCCCCCATTTCCGAGGCGCACCCCTCTATCTCTCTCAATAAATTCGCGCCAAACCCCTCATCGCTCAACACGAATCCAACGCGGACTGTTGACGCACGACATCGATAAGGCTCAAACCTGAGTCGATGCGGAAGCGAACGCTGCCGATCCGCCCCTTCCCCATGTCTCCGCGGTGCGGTACACTCGAGGCATGAACCGAAGATATTTTCTCTCCGCGGCGGCGCTGTCGCCGCTTCTGACATCCTCTCTCTCCGCGAAGGAAGCTCGCGCTCACGAACTTCACGCCGAGGTCGTCATCATCGGCGGCGGTGTGGGCGGAGTCGCGGCGGCGCTGGCTGCGGCGCGCGACGGATGTTCCGTCGTTCTCACGGAAGAAACCGATTGGATCGGCGGGCAACTCACACAGCAAGCGGTGCCGCCGGACGAGCATCCGTGGATCGAATCGTTCGGCTGCACGCGCGCCTATCGGCGCTTCCGCGACGGGGTGCGCGCCTACTATCGCCGGCATTATCCGCTGACCGGCGAGGCGCACGAGGCGGTTCATCTCAATCCCGGCAACGGACTCGTCTCGCGTCTGTGTCACGAACCGCGCGTCGCTCTGGCCGTGCTGCGCGACATGCTCGCTCCCCACGTCAGCAGCGGCCGCGTGCGGATCCTGCTTCGGCACAAAGCTCTATCTGCCGAGGTGAAAGGCGATCGCGTCGAAGCCGTCGAGGTCCGCGATCTCGTCAACGACCGGCGCGTTACCCTCGGCGGCTCGTATTTTCTCGATGCGACCGAGTTAGGCGATTTGCTCCCGTTGACGAAGACCGAGTTCGTCACGGGCTTCGAGTCGCAAAAGGAAACCGGCGAGCCGCACGCGCCCGCCGAAGCGCAGCCGGACAATCAGCAAGCATTCACCTTCTGTTTCGCCGTCGATTATCTAGCCGGCGAGGATCATACTCTTGAAAAGCCTGAAGAATACGACTTTTGGCGTAAGTATATCCCGAAGCTGCGACCGAATTGGCCGGGACCACTGCTCAGTTGGAAGATGAGCGAGCCGATTACGCTCAAGGAGCGCGCCGTTTGTTTCGATCCGACCGGACCCGGTGGCGGCGGGATGAATCTATGGCTCTATCGACGCATTCTGGATCGACGCAACTTTCGGGGCGGCAGCCATCGCGCGGACATTTGCCTCATCAACTGGCCGCAAAACGATTATTGGCTCGGCAATCTGGTCGGTGTCGCTACCGAAGAAGCAGAGCGTCACCTTCGCCGTGCTAAACAGTTGAGTCTGTCGCTGTTGTACTGGATGCAGACCGAGGCTCCGCGACCGGACGGTGGGGCGGGTTGGAAGGGATTGCGCTTGCGCTCCGATGTCGTCGATACCGCCGACGGATTGGCAAAATATGCCTACATCCGCGAGGCGCGACGCATCCGCTCCGCGTTCACGGTTGTCGAACAACATATAGGCACCGAGGCGCGGCAGAAGACGACCGGCAAGAAGGGAGAAGCGTTGACGGCGGAGCGATTCGCCGACAGCGTGGGGATCGGCAGCTATCGCATCGACTTGCATCCAACGAGCGGCGGCGACAATTATCTCGACATTAGCTCGCTACCGTTTCAGATTCCACTGGGCGCGCTGTTGCCGCGCCGAGTCGAAAATCTCCTCCCGGCTTGCAAGAATATCGGAGTGACGCACATTACGAATGGATGTTATCGTCTACATCCGGTCGAGTGGAACATCGGCGAGGCGGCCGGCGCGCTGGCCGCGTTCTGTCTGAAGCGCAAGGAACCGCCGCGCCAGGTGCGCAAACAAGCCAAATTGCTCGCCGACTTCCAAAAGCGATTGCGAGACGACGGCGTCGAGTTGCAGTGGCCCCGACTGACGCCGAGATAAACCCACCGAAACTCGGCGGGCCTGGGTTCGCCGCTTGCCGGAGATCGATTACGGCATCGGCTGCCGCGCGACCAAGAGTTCGTCTATTCTCTTCCGCAGGCCGAGATGCGCGTTGTTGTCCATGCCCTCGCGGGGACTTCGCCAGATGATCGTGCCTTTGGTGTCGATCAAAACCAGCGTGGGATAGCCGGTAACTTGAAACGAGTTGACGAGCGGACACTGTTCGGGGCCGCCGCCACTCAACAAGGTTAGGTAATTCATCCGATAGCGAATGCGCACCTGACTTGCCTTGAGCCGTTGTTGTTCTGGAGTACCGGTCTCACAAGCTATTCCGATCACTTGGAGTCCGTATTGGCCATAATCGTTTTGGAGTTCGTTCAACCGAGGAATGGAATTGAGACACGCGCCACAGGTCGAGTACCAGAAGTCGAGCAGCGTCAGCCGCCCGCGACGATCGCGTTTGTATTCCCACACTTTACCGTTGAGGTCGTGTAGCGCGAAGTTGTCCAGACGATTGGCGTAAAGTCCGCACGAGGGTACGGGCGTCGGTACGTTGGGCAGGCTGACGGAACCAGGAGGTCGGGGCTTGCTGGGCGAGGCTGGTTCGGGCACCGACTCCCATTTTGGTTCGACGGAAATGGGCGGAGGCGAAGGGATATTCGCGGGCTGCGGCTGGCCAGGGTTGATACGACGAAACTCCCCTTCCGCGATGTTGGTCGTGTCGACGGGAGCGCTGCCACCCACACTCGGCGCGGGCGGGGCATCGGGTCGATCCGGCGGTATGGGTGCTTCCAGCGTAGCGGACGGAGCGCCTTCCCGCGAGCTTTCGGTGGCCGGCGTGTCTTTCTTGCCCGAAGGCAACTTCGGCATATCCGGCAACTTGGGTGTCGAGGGAAGAGTAAATCGTTTATCGAGTGGGATATAAAGCGTAAGCTGCGGAGGTTGAGCGTAGACCGTCTTGCTGATCAACTCTCCGTGTTCATCCGCGCGAACCACTAAAAGGTAGCCGTCCCCGACTTTCAATTTGGGGATCGTGAAATAACCGGATTCGTCGGTCCAAACGTGTAACTCCGCCGCCTTCTCATTCTCGCGTTCCAGGGGCTTGATAAGGATATCGGCCTTGATCGGTCGTCCCGTAGCTTCGACGATAACCCGGCCTGCCAACATGCCGTTGGCGTTGGGCAAGGGGCCGTCGGTGCTGCGCGGCAGGGAGGTGGTTTCGGTCTTGGCCGGCGTCTCCTTGCCGAGGAACGGTTTGGGATTGCTGTGGTTCGTTTGCGCGGCCTGCTTTTTGCCGAAGAGGCTACAGCTCGCCAGCATCAGACAAATCGTCGCCAAAGCCACACCAACGACGCTGCGCACGGTCTGGCCCTCGACTGAGACGCGAAAAGGGTATACGACGCCCGGCTTCCGAACCTTCTCCCGCCCACGATCCACGCGGACTACGACGAGCCTTGGAGAGATTGACAGCCAAGCTACTCTTCCCGCGCGCGGCCCAGCGGTCAAGAGCGATTTCCAAGACCGAGACGGTGGCGAGGCAGGCAAGCCGGGCGCGAGCGATAAATCCGATAGAGTGCGGGGGTTCGTTGGCGGATTCACGCCGAGCATCAGGAACCGATCCTCCGTGACTTCCCCCAACGAAGAGTCCGCAATTGATTCATGGAATACTCTGGATCGGCTTGGAGTCTGGCCCAAAAGCCTCCTCTCCCCTGTACGCAGGAGACCGCTGAAAACGTCGGGGGACAACTCAAGCTCAACAAAGTGCGTCGCTTGCAAATGGCATCGTCAATGATGAGATTGAGCGTAGGAGAGAGTTCTTCAGCCGTCTCCTGGGAGGGAGAAGGGTTGGGGAGAGGGGAGCGAATGATACAATTCTTTTCGCTGCCGGTTCGGCGGAAGATCTTGCCCATAGTCCCTCGCTTTGTTACATCTACTACACTGTCATTTTCTTGCACCGTTTGGCCGCCCCAAGGAAGCGCGGCGAGATTGGCGATGATTCCACGTCTGAATGGCACGGATGCGCTGCTCGAAGAGTTGCGGGTTCTCGCTTTACTCAACCCAGACGAATTGGAGCGCGTTGCCGTGCGCGCCGAGCGGGACGAGGATGCGAACACGGGAGCGGATCGGCTCCTCGAAATGGGGTTGCTCTCGCCCTATCAACTTAAGCAAGTGCTGGCGGGCAAAGGAAGGCGTCTGCGGCTCGGACCTTATCTGTTGCGAGAACCGCTGGGCGACGGTGGGACGAGTCGCGTTTACAAAGCCGAACATCGCTTGATGAAGCGAGTCGTGGCCTTGAAGCTAATTCGCAGGCCGAAGCGAGACCGCGAAGGCCACGCCGTTTTGGACCGCTTTCGCCGCGAGGTCGAGGCGGCGGGGCGCGTGCGCCATCCGAGTGTTGTCTTCTCCTTCGATGCGGGGATGGCGCGCGGTTGGCTCTATTTGGCGATGGAATTGCTCGAAGGAATCGATCTGCAGCGCTCCGTCGATCGCGGCGGTCCTCTGTCTGTCGAGCTTGCTTGCGACATCGTGCGGCAAACGGCGTCGGCCCTCCATCACGCCCACTCGCGCGGACTCGTCCACCGCGATGTCAAACCGTCCAATCTGTTCCTTGCCGCCCCCGGTGCCACGGTGAAACTACTCGATCTGGGTCTGGCTCAATTGATCGACCCTGGGGTTGCGATCGTCGGCGACGACCTCTGCGGCACGCCCAATTTTATGGCACCCGAGTGGGCGCAGCCGTCCGATTCGATCGACCCGCGCGGCGATTTGTATGCATTGGGTTGCACCTTCTATTTCCTTTTGACCGGACAGGTTCCGTATCCGGGCGGGAGTTGGACCGAAAAACTCTTGCGCCACCGTCTCGACCAACCGACGCCTTTGGCACAGCTGCGTCCACAAGTGCCGGAGAATGTCGCTGCCGTGGTCGAACGGTTGATGGCGCGCGAGGCGGAACGGCGTTACCACGACGCCCTCGAAGTCGTCGAGGATTTGACCGCCATTCGAATCTACCGTTTAGAGAGTTCAATAGAAGAAAAAAGCGCATCGTCTCCTTCAGTTGCGACTTCTCCCTCGAGATCGAGGATGCGCCTCCCCCTTCTTTCCTTGGCCGCCATCCTACTAGGAGCGGCGGCGGGGGGTGGTGCGCGGTGGACGATGGTACCGCGAAGCGACACGAGTCCACTCTCTCGACTGTTGGTCGAGCCGGTCTTTTCCATCGAGGGGCGAACGGAAGCATATCCCTCGTTGGCACAAGCCATTGCTGCCGCCCGCGATGGCGATGCCCTCGAGATTCGTGGCCCCGGTCCATTCGCTATGCCGCCTCTATGTTGGGAAGGCAAGGCACTGACGATTCGAGCCGCAAAGGGAATCTCTCCTCGCTTGGAGTTGAAACCGACCGACAATCCTTGGTTGGCTCTGTTGCAAACCGACCGACCGCTCACTCTGGAAGGCTTGGAGTTAGCCCATACCGCGGACTCCTCGCCTCGACCCCCGCGGTCGGCCGCGCCGTTGATTCGCAGCGTGTCCGCATCCCTCGCGCTCTCCGACTGTCGCCTCATCGGCCATGGAGATTCGGCAGCCTTGGTCGCCCGAAACCCCCACGAGGTCGCACTCCGAAATTGTCGGATCGACACCGGTTCGGTAGCCTTGTCGATTGAGGTAGGGCAGAGCGATTCGGTTCTTCTTCTTCTGGAGAATACAAGGTGTACCGTGCGCGACGAGGAAGGAGCGGTTCTGTCCCTCTGGGCGGCGGAAGTACGGCAAGCGACCCGCGTCGAGATGGCCCTGCGCGGGAATTGGTTCGATTGCGGTTGCTTCGCTTCTCTGAGGAATTTGCCTTCGCCCGCAACCATCGACGCCCAATCCAACCGCTTCCAATGCCGCAAGACACTGGTTAGATCGTTCGGAGAACACCGATCGCAAGTATGGCGGGGAGCAAACAACTCCTACCACGGCGGCGTGCGAGTGCCTGCCGACAAATGAGGCATCTTACCCACCCACCGAAGAAGCGAACCGTGGCAGGGATGGCGGGGGAGCGAAGCGCGAAAAGCGAACGATGACCCTATTTCGTCATTGCCCTGGCGTTGTATTCGGTGGTATGCTGGCTCAGTGGGAAAGATCGCCCGTATCAAGGGGTCACGTCATGTGTTCTTTCAAACCTCTTTCCGCCCTCCTGTTCCTGCTGTGCCTGGCATTGCCCGGACGCGCCGAAAAGCCCAACGACAAAACCTCGCCGGCCGACGATAGCCATTCGCTGGAGTACCAACGGGAGATGGACCCGGACTATATTCCCAGCCAAAGGGGCGGCAAACGCTTGGACGAATGGAAGGTCGATTTGATGCATCCGGATCCGAGTATCCGCGAGGCCGCGCTGATCGTGCTTCCCCAATTCCGAAAAGGCGCGGAGAATGCCATTCCAGAAGTAGTGAAACGGCTGACGAGCGATCCCGATGCCAGTGTGCGCGTAAAAGCCGCCATTGCTCTGCGCATGATCCCAATGGAGAGAAAAACGGTTCATCGTTCGCGGATCGTCAGGGCCCTCGCCCAGGCAATCGCGCACGATACCCAAAGCATCGTCCGCTACGAAGCCGTCAATACCTTTCAGTATTTCTGTCCCATCAATTACGAGGACAAAGACGAAGCCGAATGTATCACGGCGTTGCTGACCAGCGTTAATTCTCAAACCACGTTTGCCCTGCGCAGCGTTTGCATCGACGCCATAATCTTGGCCGGCGTCGATCCAAAGAAAGGCCCCGACCCGCGCGTCACCATGGCGTTGATGCAAAGAGCGACCAGCGAACCCGCGACACAAGTGCGGCTGAAAGCGATCATGGCACTGGGTGTGATGGGCCGTCCGCAAGATCCGGCGCGATTCGTCCAGGTGCGTGACTTGCTCGCGGCGAGAGGCAGAGCGACGGGATTGCACCAGCGGACCATCCGCATCTGGTCGCACGTCAGTCTGTCGCTTTTGACCGAAAAGATCGACGAGAAAGATCTAAAGGAGATCGCCGAGTCTCTAAAAGACCGTGAGGCGGCCTTGCGCGTTCAGGCCGTCACCGCGTTAGGAGCGCTGCAAGAAAAAGCGAAAAGTCACGTCGGAACGCTGTGCGACATGGTTCTGGGACGACGCCCCGAAGACGATCTGACCGTTTTGAAGGCCATCTGTTCGGCATTTGCGTCGATGGGGAACAAAGGAGAGCGCGTGAAGCGCTCGTTGATTCAACTGAGCGACTCGGACGACGCCAAGAAAATTGAAGTAACCTTGGCCGCTTGCAGCGCGCTGGCTCAGCTCTTTACCGATGACGCCGAAGCCATGGCCGCGCTCGAAAAAGCCCGCGGGCATAAGTCGTTCCAAGACTATCATCGAGACTACATTAAAAAATTCGTCGATGACGCCAAAGCGAAAAAAAACAAGCCGAAGGATAAGCCGAAGGTGGACGACAAGGGCATCGGCGGAGGCGTAGCTCAACCCAAAAGATAGCCCAATCTGATTCCGAGATCGTGGGAGCGCTCCCTCGGAGCGCTCGCCGCCTATCCAATCGTCGCTAATCTGAGGATGCCATCATGCGCCGTCTGCTCCTGGTCGTGGGATTTTCGATCGCTTTTCACGTCTCCCCTCTTTTCGCCGGACGGTTGGTCTTTCTCCGCAAGTCAGTGGACACCTGGAGAAACGAGTTGGTGCAGAGCCAAGCGGCACAGCGACGGAGCGCGGCCTTTGCCCTGGGCCGAATGGGTGTGGAAGCGCGGCAGGCTGTGCCCGAACTGGCGCGCCGCGTCCTCCAGGATCCCGATGCCGGTGTCCGCGACGCGGCGGCAGCGGCCATCGGCGACATCGTCCGCGATTTCAAGGGCGGAGACGCGGGACAGATATGGACGAATGCCGGCGGCACACTGGTGAAGGCGCTAAATGATTCCGACGAGCGCGTACGGCGCAGCGCCGCCTACGCCTTGGGAACGTTCGGTCCTCCCGGCGTGGGCGCGACGGAGTATTTGGTGAAAGCCCTGAAGGACGATAAACCGTCGGTTCGTCAGAATGCCGCTTGGGCCGTCGGCAAAATCGGCGAAGGGGCGAAAGAGGCCGTAGGCGATTTGTGCGAATTGCTGAGCGATAAGGATACGCTGGTTCGGCGCGATGCCGCCGGCGCGCTCGGTTCGATGGGCAAGGCCGGCGCTAAGGCGGGGCGACCGTTGATTGACTTGCTCAAGAGCGAGTCGGACGATGTGGTGAAAAAAACGGCCCTCGATTCGTTGGCCCATATAGCCAGCCCCGAACAAGCCGGCGCAGTCGGAGACTTGGAACCCCTGCTAAAAGACACCGACCCCGAAGTTCGCATGGGGGCGGCGATTGTCTTCGCCCGCGTGGGCGGCGATGCGGCCACCCTGGCGCTGCCGGTGCTGCAAAAGGCGCTCAAGGAATCGGACCCGCATACCCAAGAACTGGTGACGGCGGCACTCTCGAATCTCGGTCCCGCAGCCAAGCCGGCGATGTACGATTTGGGCGACGTTCTCACCAATGGCAAGAACTCTCTGCTGGTGCGCCGCAATGCCGCTTTGGCGATCGCCCACATCGGGGCGGAGGCGGCCCCCGTCGTGCCGGCACTGGTCGAGGGGCTGAAACGCAATCAACCGCTCGAAGTACGCCAGTTCTCCGCCGAGGCGCTGGCGCAGATGAAATATCCCGCCAACGAAAAAGGCGTTCCCGCCATTCTCGAGAGCATCGAGAAAGACACCGACTCGCTGGTGCGGCAAAAGTGTGTCTGGGCATTGTTCGGCGTGGAGACGGCCGACGATCTTCGTAAGCTTGGCGCGGTCCCGGTTCTCGAAAAGCTGCTCGGCGAGCGCGGCAGCGAGATGGCTCTCGTTCGCTACGACGCCGCTCGGAAACTGGCGAACGTCTTCCGCGCCGAAACTCCCGACGCCGCCGTAGATGTGCTTCTGGAGATGATAAAAAACACGACCTTAAAAGTGTACAATAGCACCGATGCCAACGTGGAAGGCGCGGGCACGGAGGCAAGCGCGGGACGTGCCAACGTCAAGGAAAACACCGGCGGCGATGCTCGCTTCATGGCGGCGCAAGCGATGCGATGGCTGGGCGACAAGGCGAAAAAGCGCGACGATGTGGTGGCTGCTCTCCGCAAGGCAGCGATGGACAGCGACCGGAAGCTACGAGAAGAGGCGACGAAATCGCTCGATAAACTAGGATTGAAATAGCCGAGATCGCGATAAAATCCGGAACTTCGCTTGAGTGCGCCACCGTCTCTGGTAAACTGTCGGTTCACCGACTCTTTTACCTCTGGAGGCGACTTGCTACCATGAAACGCTTCATCCTCCCCTGTACGCTCGCCCTTATGGGGCTAGGCCTCGCAGCGCGGGGCGACGACGCCAAAGCTACGAAAACACTGGGTAAGATCGAACGGCTCGATCCCGCCTTCGACGAACTCATTGGCCGCGATGCCAAGCTCGAAGTTCTCGCCGAGGGCCACCTCTGGACCGAAGGCCCGGTCTGGGTTCGCCGCGACGGGGGATTTCTCCTCTTCTCCGACATCCCGCGCAATCGCATTTACAAATGGCAAGAGGGAAAAGGCGAGAGCGTCTTTTTGGAACCAGCGGGCTACACCGGCACGGCCACGAACCTGAAGGAACCCGGCTCGAATGGCCTGATGCTCGATGCCGACGGACGACTCGTTCTCATGGAACACGGCGACCGCCGCGTGGCTCGTCTCGACGATTGGGACAGCAAGAAAAAAACGACCCTCGCCCATCGCTTCATGGGCAAGCGTCTGAACAGCCCCAACGACGGCGCGTACAAATCGAACGGCGATCTCTACTTTACCGATCCTCCTTATGGCCGAATGCTGAAAGAATCCAAGTCCGAAGAGTTTCCCGACCGCGATCTCGACTTCTGCGGTGTCTATCGGCTGTCGAAAGATGGCAAGCTCACGCTGTTGACGCGTGAGATGAGCAAGCCCAACGGCATCGCCTTCTCGCCGGATGAGAAAACGCTCTACGTCGCCAATTCCGATCCGAAGCGACCAATTTGGATGGCCTTCCCCGTAAAGGGCGACGGTTCGCTGGGCAAGGGTAAGGTGTTCTTCGACGCCGCCAGTCTTGCCAAGGGCAAACCTGGCCTGCCAGACGGCATGAAGGTGGACGCGAAGGGCAACCTCTTTGCTACGGGGCCGGGCGGCGTCTTGGTACTGACCCCGGACGGCAAACACCTGGGAACCATCGCCACCGGAGTGCCAACCGCCAACTGCGCCTGGGGCGAGGACGGCAGCGTGTTGTATGTGACCGCCGACAAAGCCTTGACGCGCATTAAGACAAAAACCAAAGGCAAGGGCTTTTGACGTATTCGCACCCGGCAGCATTCGCTGCCGGGTGCTTCCTGACATTGGAGACATCCACCGTGTCCCATTCCGTGCCTCAAAGCGAGCGCGAACCGCTCGACCGCCTCGACGATTGGGAGGAATCGCTGCAATCCCGCTACCCCGCCGCCGGCAAAGCGAAAGAGGAATTTCGCAACTATCGGGCCGAGACACGTCCGAGCGTCAAGGAGTTTTATCGTCTCAATCACCGCTATCAGACGTTGGACTTCGTGCTGGCCAAGAAGCGCCAATACCTGCCGCCGCGCCGCAACCAGATGGGCATCTGGCAAGCGATGGAGTTTCTCAACACCCTCGTCGATGATAGCGATCCGGACACGGAGTTGAGCCAGATCGAACATCTGATCCAAACCGCCGAGGCGGTTCGCCGCGACGGTCACCCCAACTGGTTCGTGCTGACCGGACTGATTCACGATCTCGGCAAGATTCTATGCCTGTTCGGAGAACCGCAATGGGCCGTCGTCGGCGATACGTTCCCGGTCGGCTGCGGTTTCTCCGACCGAGTGGTCTTCGCCGAGTTTTTTGACGACAACCCCGATCGCGACCATGCGACATATGCCTCTCCGCACGGCATCTACGAGCCAGGCTGCGGCCTCAACAGCGTGCATCTTTCCTGGGGCCACGACGAGTATCTGTATCAGGTGGTCGAGAACTATCTGCCGGAAGAAGCGTTGTACATGATCCGCTATCACTCGTTTTATGCCGCCCACCGCGAAGGCGCATACGACCACTTGATGAACGAGCGCGACCGCGAGATGTTCGCTTGGGTTCGAGCGTTCAACTCATACGACCTCTACTCGAAAGCGGAATCGCCTCCCAAGGTCTCGGAACTGCGCCCTTTTTACGAGAAACTAATTTCCCAATTCTTCCCACCCAGTCTATCCTGGTGAGATGGCCCTCCCTTCCATCGAATCGAATGTGTCGAGCGCGAGAAGCAACGAGCCTCAGTGAGAGCGGCGTAGCGAGTCTCGTCACTCGGCCGATCCACCTTCCGTTTTGCTTTTTTCAATGGTTTTGTGCCGAATCTGGTACGCTTCCGATCGCTTCCTGCCGTTGTTCTTCGCGTTCGGCTTGCACGATTGACAGCGGTAGCCTACAATCCGCCCTCTCCTCCACGGCAGAGGGGCGAGCGAGATAATCTTAGAGGCACACGGAAATCATGGTCCCGGAACCGATCTCCCCTCACGAGCGCTCCATTGTCTGTCGCTTCCTCGTCGGTCTGGTGTCGTTCGTCTGCCGTCACCCGTGGCCGGTTTTGCTGATGTCTTTGACCGTTGCCGGTCTTTCGGTCTGGGCGTCGGCGACTCGACTGCAATACAAAACGCAACGCGACGATCTGGTCAGCCCCAACAAGGACTATCAACGGCGCTGGCGGGCTTATCTCCATGAATTCGGGGACGACGAAGACATCGTTGTCGTCGTCAAAGGGTCGGATCGTTCGCGGATGAAACAGGCGCTCGAGGCATTGGCGGCAAGGGTCCGAGAAAGAGCCGATCTTTTCGATCGACTGTTTTACAAGGTCGATCTACGCTCGCTTTGCAATCGGGCGCTGCTATTTCTCTCACAAGAAGAAATTCAGGCGATTCGCAGCCATCTCGACGACATGGGGCAGTTGCTCAAGCACGGTTGGATCTCGTGGAAACTCTTGACGTTGACGAGTCTTCTCCACGAAGCGGAGCAACGCGCCGACCGCATCAAGCCGGACGAACCGTTGAATCCCGGCGACGAAGTGTTCTTTACGCAATTGAGCAACATAGCCCGCAATGCCAAGGAGGTCGTCTGCGATCCGGCTAAGTACAAAACGCCGTGGGGCAGCCTGATGGCGCGTCCTCCAGAACAAAAGGACCTCCTCGCCGAGCCTCAGTTCTTTTTCAGCGAACCGCCCGGCAGCGCCGCGACCGGCGAGACGCTGGCGTTTTTGCTGGTGCGCCCCGTCAAGGAACAAGGTTCGTTCACCTATGCCGCCAACAGCGTGTCGGCCATCCGTGCTATCGTCGAGGAGACGAAACTTGAATATCCCAGCGTCGAGTTCGGCGTAACGGGGCTACCGGTGTTGGAAACGGACGAGATGGGTTCGGCGGATCGCGATACCCGAACGGCATCGTGGCTGGCCGTCGCCGGCGTCACCTTACTGTTTATCGTAGTCTATCGCGGTCTTTGGTATCCACTATTGACCGTGGCGACATTGCTGATCGGCACGGCTTGGGCGATGGGCTGGCTGACGCTGACCGTGGGCCATCTGAATATCCTGTCGGCGACGTTCGCGGTCATGCTCATTGGCATGGGCGATTACGGCGTTTTGTGGGTGATGCGCTACGAACAGGCCCGAAGGCGCGGGGCGGACGTGCGTACGGCACTGTTACATACGGTGACGCATGTGGCCATCGGCAATCTGACGGCAGCGACGACTTTGGCACTGGCGTTTTTCGCCTCCATGTTCGCCGACTTTCAGGCTGTGGCCGAGTTGGGTTGGATCGCCGGCTGCGGCGTGGTGTTCTGCGCCTTCGCCTGCTTCACCCTCTTGCCGGCCTTGCTGATCTTATTCGATCGCCGCGCGCATCCGGGAGGCCAAGCGGCGAAGGCCGAGGAACCGAAGTCGCCGCGCTCCAACCGTTCGACAGACGCCTGGCTGCCGGGATTGGCGCGGCGCGCGGGGTGGGTCGTGGCCGTTGGAGCGGTGATGACGCTGGCGCTCGGCTACTCGGCCTGGCGCGGCGTGACCTACGATCATAACCTGCTGCACATGCAAGCGAACAATCTCGACTCGGTAAAGTGGGAATTGACACTGATCGAACATACGGCCGGAGCAAACTGGCACGCGGTCAGCTACACCGACACTCCGCAAGACGCCCTGATGCTCAAGGCGCGTTACGAGAAACTGCCGGAGGTGGCGCGGGTCGTCGAGGTTGCCTCTCTAGCCCCGCCCGAACAAGACACTAAGATCCCCCTCCTGGCCGATATTCAACGCCGACTTACCTCCTTGCCCAAGCGCGGTGAAGTCATCCCTCACATGCGCCCCAATTCGCGCGCGCTGCTGGGCTGCTTGGACAGTCTGGCCGAGAAATTGCAGCCATTGGCGGGTTCGGCGCGTGGCTCCAATTGCAAACCGACGACATTGCTCACCGACCTGCGCGAAAGTGTGTGGAACCTGCACCGGCAAATCCTCTTGTTGCCGACGCCCACCGTCGAGAAGCGGCTCCAAGAGTTCGAGCAGCGGTTAGCCGGCGACCTCGCCGAGGATCTGCACCGACTGCGCGAAGTCGCCACCCCGGAGCCGATTGCTCTGTCCGATTTACCGGCCGATCTGCGCGACCGCTACGTCGGCAAGAGCGGGAAGTGGCTGCTGCGAGTCTTCGCGCGCGACTCGCTGTGGGAGTTCCCACAACTGGAACAGTTCACCCAAGAAATCCACGCCGTCGATCCCTCGGCGACCGGCAAACCGTTTGCCACCGTGGAAGGGCTGCGCGCGATGAAGAACGGTCTGCAGCGTGCCGGCCTCTACGCTTTCCTCGTGATCGTGGCCGTCTTGTGGATCGACTTCCGCAGCTGGAAGCGCACGGCGATTGCGGTGGCACCGTTGGTTTTAGCCGTCCTCTTTTCGTTGGGGATACTCGGGCTATTCAACGTGCCGCTGAACCCAGCGAACATGATCGCCTTCCCCCTGATTTTGGGCGTCGGCGTCGATAACGGCGTCCACATTTTGCACGATTATCTTCTGCGCCGCCGCGAACGCCAGGCGACGATCAGTTACGCCATCGGTCGCGGCGTACTGGTCAAGGCGCTGACCTCCATGATCGGCTTCGGTACGCTTATGATCGCCAGTGAACGAGGG
This sequence comes from Planctomycetota bacterium, assembly GCA_021807595.1. Taxonomy (GTDB): domain Bacteria; phylum Planctomycetota; class Planctomycetia; order Gemmatales; family Gemmataceae; genus JAJPHU01. Next base: position 36,601 of record JAKBCS010000033.1, read on the forward strand.
CTCGTGGGATTGGGATTGATCCTTACCCTTGGCGTCGGCTGCTCGATGCTGACGGCGCTGGTGTTTCTGCCGGCGGTGCTGAATCTGTGGGGACGCCGCAGAACGGAATCACCGCTGGCTCAAGAGTCAATCGACGTGCAAGAATCTCGGAAGCCGTTGGCGGCTTGACGCCCGAAGAACGCCAAGCCGACCAACTGACTCGTAGGGCATTACTTTTTTTTCAATTCGGCCTCAATCGCTTTCACCACGTCGTCCGATTCCGGTTTGACGCGATGGTTGAAGCGACCGACGATTTCGCCGTTGCGGCCGATGAGGAACTTCTCGAAGTTCCACGGAATCGCGCCTTTGAACTTCGGGTCGGTCTCCTCCGCCGTCAGATGCTTATAGAGCGGGCAGATGCCTTCGCCCTTGACGACCACCTTGGCTAACATCGGGAAGGTGACGTGGTACTTCGACGAACAGAACTTGGCGATCTCCTCGTTGCTGCCCGGCTCCTGACTGCCGAACTCGTTGGCCGGTACGCCGAGAACGACCAAGCCTTCTTTGCCGTACTTTTCGTATAGCTCTTGTAGTCCTTTATACTGCGGCGTGTTGCCGCACTTGCTGGCGACATTGACAATCAGGACGACCTTGCCCTGAAATTGCGATAAATCGACCTCTTTGCCGTCGATTCCCTTCATCTTGAAATGGAGTGCCGGAGCCACTTTCTTCTCTCCTTTCTCCGTGCCGTCGGCCGAAGCCAACACGGGTGCCAGAAGCGTCAACCCCACCACCGCGCCCACGAGTCCACGCATCGTTGTTTCTCCTTGTGGAACTAAAATCAGCCGGGTTCGATCGACCCAGATTAACCGCCTTTGCCTAGTGTAGACGGTTCGTGTCTCGACATCATTCATCCTCTTCGTATCGGCATGCGAAACTCTTCCGATGGAATCAGCGCTGGATTCCCGTCTCTCGTTCGACGGCGCGCGAGTCTTCCCGCGAAGCAGGTTTCAGTGTTCGCTGCATAAAATCCACGATAAATCGTTGATAGTGCTGGCCGCGGATGCCGTGGCGGTCGGTGGGATAGACCATCAACTCGAAATCTTTGTCGGCGCGTTGCAGCGCGCGCGCGAGTTGCAGCGTGTTTTGCACATGCACGTTGTCGTCCATGATACCGTGGATCAGCAGCAGGCGACCGTGTAGATTTCCCGCCGCCGCCACGACGGAGGTTTTCTTGTACCCCTCCGGGTTCTCTTGCGGCGTGTTCATGTAGCGTTCCGTATAAAACGCATCGTAATTGTGCCAATCCGTGACCGGCGCGCCGGCCACGCCGGCGGCAAACAGCTTGCTGTGAGTCATGGCATAGGCCGTGAGAAATCCTCCGAAGCTGTGACCCGTCATGCCGATGCGCTTGGCATCGACAAATGCGTGTTTCGTCAGCCATCCAAGGGCCGTCTCGATGTCGGACAACTCTTGCACACCGAGTTGTCGATACGCCGTCCAAGTCGAGACGACTCCCTTTCCGCTGGCACTGCGCGGATCGACTTGGAAGACGAGGAATCCCAAATTGGCCAGGCCGCGATCGCGCAATCGCCCGCCTTGCCAAGTGTCGCGCACCACCGGCGCATGAGGACCGCCGTAGGTCGTGAACCACACCGGATACTTTTTCGACGGATCGAACCCCGGCGGTTTGAGCAGCACCGCTTCCAACTCGAAGCCGTCCGGCGTCTTAATGCGGAATTGTTCGCGTTGGGCGAGATCGTATTCCTCGATCGCGTGTACCGGATTGCTGTCGAGCGTGCGCACGAGCTTACCTTCGATTCGGTAGAGCCGCGCGATCGACGACGATTCGCCGCTGCTCCAGTAATCGACAAAGAGATTCGCTTTAGGGCTTATGCTGGCGCGATGCTCGCCGTCTCCAGCCGTCAGACGTTCGGCTTCGCCGCCCGATAGCCGGATGCGATAGAGATTCAGTCCGATGGGATTGTCTTTCGTGGCCGCGAAATAAACCCAGCCCGACGATTCCTCGACCAGATGCAGTTTGCGAACTTCCCACGAACCGCTCGTTACGGCTCGCAGAAGTTTGCCGTCGGCGGCAAAGTGATAGAGATGCCGCCAACCCGTGCGCTCGCTGGTAAGTAGGAAGGAGCCGTCCTTGAGGAAGTGCGCAGGTCCGGGATCGTCTACCCAGGCGCGCGTTTTGTCGCGGAATAGCCGCGTTGGTGCGCCTCCGGAGATGGGGGCCGTGCAAAAGTCAAGCCAAGTCTGCGCCCGATCTTGAAGGTAGCAGTAAATCGACTTGCCGTCGGGCAGCCAGCCGGCGCGGGTTAGAATCATGGCTCCGTCGGAGTAGCCGGACAGATCGACGAACGCTACCGGCCCGCCGGCAACCGAGACGATGCCGAGCTTGACGGTCGGAATGGGATCGCCCGCCTTGGGATAAGGAGTCGTTTCGATCTTCTGTCGTGCCGTCATCGGATCGAGAACGGTGAACTTGTGAACTGGAGTGTCGTCGTAGCGAACGAATGCGATATGCTTGGAATCCGGACTCCACCAATAGGCATTGCTATGGCGATTGCCGATCTCTTCCCAATAGACCCAATCCATTTTTCCGTTGAAAACAACGGCGGAACCGTCCGCAGTCAAGGCGTTTACCGTCTGGGTGGCAATGTCCACGACATAGAGGTTATTTCCACGCACGAAAGCGACGTGCTTGCCGTCGGGGCTGAGCGTTACCAACTCCTTGGCTCCGGTGGAATGCGTCAACCTTGCGGCTTTGCTACCATCGAGATAGTAATAATAGAGATCGTCGCCGTGATGGAAAAAGTCGCCCTTCTCGTTGTCGAGAGGCTCGGCGACAGCGCGTGCGGCGATGCGTTTCGCGGTCGCTTTATCGAGGGTCGGAACTGTGAGCAGTGCCGTTTCGATTTTCTTGGCATCCGGCATTGTCTGAGACACCGTGCGCCCATTGACGGCCCGCACCTTCCACATCTTTCCATCTTTGCGTTGAAGGAAATGCTCTCCATCGTCGAGCCATGTAACATCCGACATGGGCGATCCCGATAGATTTGGCATCGGCTTTTTGCCGATCAGCATGTCCCGTTCGATGCGCTTGTGAAACGTGCGTTCTTCGACCGGAGGTCGCGCCGGCGTCGTTAGAATCGGTGTCTCTTTCGGCAAACGAAGAACGGGATAGTCGGCGTCGGAGCGGATGTCTCCGTCGAAGAAGCTCCACGCGCACAAGCCATCTTCCGCTTGCGGCTCAAGCAGATAGGAGGCCAATATCCCCAAGGTCTGCGTTGTGCGGACCAGACTTGTCCCTGCCGCGATGCGTCGCGACTCCTTCCGAGCCGACGCCTCGACCTCAATCAACTGGCGCTTCTGATAGATCTCCTTTTTTACAACTTTGTCGATCCTATAAATCTCTATATCGAGTTCGATGTCCTCGCGCAACTCTTCGACCGCGATCCCGTGCCGCTGTAGATTCTCCACGATATGCCGCCGCGAGGACGGTATCAAATAGCCGAAGGGGCGGCGAACCGGCAGCGTTGGCTCGGCGACGCCGTAATAATCGACCGTGTAGTCCTTCGGCGTCTTCGTTGCGAGGGTCTTGCCGTCTCGACGTATCTCCTCGAAACCGAGTATCGTCGAGCGTTGAGGGAGAGGCTTCATCCGATGGCGCAGGGCGATGGTGTCTTTCTCGTTGCGAGATTCTCGGATCGCCGCGCGAAGCTTGTCTTTATTATCTGCCGCATACTCCAAGATCGAACGAACAAAAGCGCGCGTTCCTAATACGCGATCTCGAAAGGGTGCATAGCTGTACGATTCCGACAGGATGCCGACGCAGTGACGGAGTCCGACGTAGTGCGTGCCGTAGCGCGGTATGGCCGGCACCGTCTCCCAGCGAGTGCGATCGCGCGAGAAGTTACCGTAAAAGAACGAGTGGTAGCCGCTGCGTTTCTCGAGCCGTTTGCCCACGTCCGGCAGCAGCTCGCCGCGGGTCAACTCGATGAGTTTCGCGTCGCCGGCAGGGCAAACCGGTCCTTCGTAGGTGATGGTGAAACGGTGATACGAACCGTTCGTCGTATGACAGTCTATAAAGATAGACGGATTCCACTTATTGAGAATGCGAACGAGGGCACGAACTTCGGGGCTTTCGAGTTTGATGTAATCGCGGTTGAGATCGAGGCCGGCGGCGTTCTCGCGGATGCCGACGCCTTCCGCTGGGCCGTTCTGTTCGCGGCGATGCTCTTTCGACATTTTTTCGTTGCCGTCGGCGTTGAAAATCGGCGCGAAGACGACAACGAGATCTTTGAACAACGCCTTGTCCTTTGCCGTTGCCAGATCGCGTGCCAGCATCAGGAGGGCTTCTTTGCCGTCCACCTCGCCGGCGTGAATGTTGGCGATAGCCAACACGACGAGCTTGCCGCTCTTGGCCGCTTGTTCCGGCGTGGACAGTGGCGGATCGGCGAGAATGACGAGGGGTAGTTTGCGGCCTTCGCCGCTCTTTCCCAGCTCGCCGAGACGCACCAGCGGCGAAAATTTACTTAGCCGCTCGCAAAAGTCCACTACTTGGGCATGACTCGATGTGGCGGAATAGCCGCTCGTCTCGGCGACGGTTTGCGGCGAATCGAACCGAGCTGTCGCCGCCGCCGGGAGCAGAGGCAATAGGAGCCATGTCCCCATCGCGTAATTCAGAAATCGAATTCGCCGGTTCATGCGTGTTCCTTTTAGACGAGCAAAGAGACCGTTTTAATGGCAATAGTTTCGGTTTTTCGTGTTTGCACCGCAAACGGTACGTCATTCTTCCTTGAAATGCACGGGTCAACGTTAACCATCGGGCGGATTCGGCATTCGCGCGAATTCCTCGGCCGCAACCGATTTTTGCGTCGCTATCGTCATGTCGTCTTCTTACGCTCGCCCTACGTTTACCCACTTGTTATTCTTGGCCGATTCCAAAATCGCGTCGAGAACGAGTTGCGTGC
>JAKBCS010000034.1 GCA_021807595.1 Planctomycetota bacterium
CATGTTGCTTCAGAAAGTCCGCCACCGTCACCAGCGCGACGACAGCCGCCCGCTCGAGGGGAAAGCGATATGCACCGGTCGAGATGGCCGGCAGCGCGACGGAACGGCATGTTTTCTCGACCGCCGCCAGCAAAATGTTATTATGCACTTGGCGCAATTGTCGCTCCGCTTTGTCCGCATAACGCGCACTATAAAAAGGACCGACTGCATGGACAACCCAACGCGCTGGAAGTCGTCCCGCCTCTGTAACGCGGACTTCGCCCGTTGGGCAACGGCGTCCTTTTTCATCGGCTGGCAAGCTCAAACAGGCGTCCAGGAGCGCCTTACCAGCGGCGCGATGGATTGCACCATCGACTCCCCCGCCGCCCGCTAATTTCGTGTTCGCCGCATTCACAATGGCATCCACTTCCTGCTCGACGATATTGCCGAGAATCAACTCGATCCGGCAGACACCTACGTTGCGACTTACCAGCGTTTGTCCGGCCATGACCACCCTCGGAGGAAAGGCGGAAACGCAGCGGAGCGGAGCGCGGACATATTCCCGCGCTCCGCTCCGCGTCGCGGCTAAACGATTGGAGAAAAGTTACTTCTTCTTCCCCGCCTTCTTATCCTTGAATTCCTTGACGTACTTCTCCGGATTTTCCATGAACGCATCGCGGCAGCCGGAGCAGCAGACGTAGTAGGTCTCGCCTTTGAAGCTGACCGGCATTGTGCCGAGTCCGCCGGAGACAATGCACTCGTTCTTCTTGTCCACTTTGCCCAGGCTGACGCCTTCGCGAGTGCAGGCTACCATGTAATCTTTCTTCCAGATGGTGCGGCCTCCGTCTTTGTGGGCGACGTGGTAGATGAAACGATCGCCCTCGGCAGCCGTGTTCATGGTGATTTGCTCCGTCGCCTTGGAGTCGGGGTCGATGCGTTCCAACTTGAGCGTCTCTCGTTCGATCTTGCCCACGAAGACGAGTTTTTTGTCCTCCTTGTTTAGTAGCGTCAACTCGTAGGATTTCTTTTTGGGCAGATAACGAAGCTCGCCGGATTTGTAGATTTTGCCGTCTTTAATGTTCATGCTCATCCAGGCATCGTCGCCCTTGAAGCGCCAACTCCAGCTGACGGTTTCACTCCAGACGGGGTCGCGCGGACCGGGGCGTGGCTTGTCGGGTCCGCCGTTACCCTTCCAACCGCCGATAAACTCTTGCAGCTCTTTGAGAGCCTCTTTGGCCTCGGAAGAATTGGCTTTGTCGCCGGCCAGCACCGGCACAATCAGGCCGAGCAAAGCCATCTGAATCCCTAGCACTACGAATCGATTCATGGGTCCTCGCTTTCGCGTATGTGGAATAGAGGGGAGCGTCTCGCTTTAGACGAAGCCATGGCACGATTGGTTCCGACGACCCATCAGCTTACGCCGCCGGTTCGCCTTATTGTGTCAGCACGATTTTGCCGTGCAGCGTGCCGGCCTTACCGAGTGTATTCTCTTCCAGCAGTTGATGCGCTGCCGCCGCTTGAGACAAAGGAAAAACGCGGCCAATCAGCGGTTTCAGTTGACCCAGCTTGAGCCAGCGCTGAATGTCTTCGGCGCAGCGGCGTTGTTCGGTCGCCGTGGCGTTGAACATGGCGAAGCCGTGCAGGGATAGTCCTTTGACGTAAAACGGTCCTACCGGAAACAGCGGTTGTGCCTGTCGTCCGGCCATGACGACGATGCGGCCGCGCTGGGCCATGAGATCGACCGTGCGCAGAAAATCCGGCTCGCGCTGTGTCTCGTACCAGACGTTGACGCCTTGTCCGCGCGTGAACTCGCGCACGCGGGCCGGGATGTCGTCCGTCTTATAATGGAGGACGCAATCGGCTCCCCACTGCTGACACAGTTTCGCTTTATCCGCCGATCCGACCGTGGTAATGACGCGCGCTCCGACCGCCTTGGCCATTTGCACGACCATCGAGCCGACGCCGCCCGTGCCGCCGTTGACGTAGACGATCTCGCCCGTCTGCAATCGGGCATCGCGGAACAGTCCGAGATGCGCGGTGATGCCGACGAGAGCAACCGCCGCCGCCGTCTTGTCGTCTACTCCTTCGGGAGTCGGATACAACCATTCCTCGGCAACGGCGGCATATTCGGCGAACGTCCCCTGTCTTCCCAGCAAACCTTGGTTCGATCCCCAAACGCGGTCGCCAACGGCGAACCGGCTGCGTAAGCTGCCGGGTGCCTCTGGTACCTTTTCGACCGTACCGGCGAGATCGCAACCGACGATAAAGGGTTTGGGCAGCGTCATGGGGACCGTACCGGCGCGAATGTACAAGTCGATGGGATTGACGGCGACTGCGCCGACGCGGACCAAGACCTCTCCGGATTGCGGCGTCGGTTGCGGCAGGTCGCCGTAGTGGATCGCACTGGGATTGCCCGTCGCTTCGATGTATGCGGCTTTCACGATTGACCTCGCATGGGGGGGAGTATTCGCGGTTGACTCCGTCGATGGGTAAGATAGCAAGCGAAGTCGGCGCTCGCAAGAATCCGCTCAAGAGTCGCCGACAACCTCGTCGAGTCCCCGACGCACTTCCTGGGCCTCCGGACGCGCGAGTTGCTTCACGACGCGACCGTCGTGTAGGAACACGAGATTCGGCCACAATTTGACGCCGAACGAACGTCCCAGCGGTCTGCCCTTGCCATCCGCAATTTTAATATGCCGCACTTGGGGATACGATTCCAAAAGAGATTCGAGCGGTCCTTGCAACGCTTGACAATAGCCGCACCAGCTTGCGCCGAATTCCAACAATACCGGACCCTTTAAGGAATCTATGTCCTCGCGGCTCGGCTCCGGTTTGTCGTAGCCCGTATCGAATGGCACGATGGATTCTCCTGAAAAATACCTCCCTTCACGTTTTATTCGGCGGGGATCGCGGCGGCCTCTCGTCCTCTTCGAGAGGAGGCTAACCGTCAGGGTACATATCGCTAAATTGCAAGATTTGGGCACAATCAACAAAGTAAGGCGAGGCGGGAAACCGATGAAACCCACAAGCTGGCAATTCCGCTCGCCAGACCCCGCAGGAGAACTGTTGATATGCTCCGCGATACACCGCGCCGCGCGCCGGGACACCGTTTCATTGGCCGTCTCGCGTCCATTTTCGCCGCCGGACTCTTTCTGATGCCGACCGGCTGCAAATTCACGATGCCGATGGATCGCTATCTACTGAACAGTCCACCTGTGCCCGGTCCCCTCTCCAGCGGATGGACGCCGCCGTTGAACGTGACTCGTCCTCCAGGCAGCGAAGCCGACGACTCCGGCGTGAAGCCCGTTTCCTATCGGACGTCAACCCCGGAGACGCCTTCGCCGATCCCCGATCCGTTGCCCCCGCTATCTTCGGTGGAGCGGGTCACCCCGGTTGATTTCGATGTCGTGATGCGGCGAACCTTCGAGAACAATGGTGACGTTCTGGTGGCGCGTGAGCGCGTTCGAGAGAGCGAATCCGCGCTCGCCGCGGCGGTGCGCTCGCACATTCCGCAAGGGATGCGCAAAGATACTTTCAAGAAGCCCGTGGCCGAGGCGACGGTGTGGCATCGCCGGGCCGAGTTGCGTAAGGTCGAGAACGAGAAACTCCTCGACGCGGCCAACACCTATTTCGATTGGCTGGCCGCCAAGCGAGGCGAATCCGTGGCGCGCGACCTGATCCAGTTAGACGAAAAGCTACTCGGCCGCGCGCGCAAACTCGTCGAACTCGGCGAGAGGCCCGCGCAGGTCATGGTCGAATCCGCGGAAACGGCACTGGAGGGGCATCGCCAAGCCCTGACGAACGCGCATCGACTCGGCCAATCCGCGGCGACTAAGTTGGCCCTCTTGATGGGGTTGCATGGCGGTACGATCGGCACAACCGACAAGCTCTCGCCGACGGATCGAGTCGAAGCATCGGGGGAGCTTGAGGAGATGGTGCATCGATCGCAATCGACGGGACCGGGTGTACTCGAATTGCAAGGACTCATCGCATCCATTCAACAAGGCATCGAACACGCGCGCTTCGCTCAGCGACTCTGCGCGATGTCGGAAGCGAGTCGAGTGTGCGGATATTCGCTGGTTCATGCGCCGCTGACGTGCGGTCGGCTCCAAATGGCCCAGAGCGAATTGCAGCAGGCGCGTCTGGCACTCAACGAACTTCAGGGAAAGCTGCGCGCCGGCGTCGAAGAAGCTCATGCGTCCATCCTGTCCGGGCGCGAACAAATCGTCCATGCCGCCGCTACCATTAAGCACGCCGTCGAGACGTATCGTCTCATGGATCTCCGCTTGTCCATGGAGAATCCCGATGCTTGGGCACGGAATCACACATACAATGGTGTGCTAACCGCCATTCAACAGGTGTCGCAGGCTCAGGTCCAATTCTTGAAAGCCGTCGCCGAGTACGAGAAGACCCAAGCGCGCCTATTGCTGTTCTTGGGAACCTACAGCGAGCCTCCGATTCACGCTCGATAAGGACGAACCCTCTGCCGGTTGCGCCAGGCGACGAAAGACCGAATGCCTTCGATCTTTCGTTGTATAATTGCGGAAAGCGTCCCAGGCAGGGTTTTCCGCAATGAAGCCGACATCGACTGAACTCCGTTGCCCTTCTCTCGACGAACTGCGCCGCCTCCTTCGGCACGAAGTTCCCGAAGTTGAATCGGCTCGGCTCCTCCAGCATATCCCAAACTGCGCCGTTTGCCGCGAGAGATGGAACAATCTGCGCCTGGAAACTACGGCCAGCCACACCCCGCCGTTCGTGCCACCGAGCGGCGACACGCATTCCGGCAGAGTGGTATCTCCTCCTCCCGTTTGGGATTCTCACGAGTCTCTCTTGGGAGACGGCGGCGGACGCGCTCTCCATCCTTCCTCAGCCGCCGACAAGTCGCCCTCGTTCGCGTTTTTGTCTCCAGCGCGCGAGCCGGGCGAATTGGGCTGGCTGGCACACTATCGCATTACCAGGGTAATCGGCGAGGGCGGCATGGGGTTCGTCTTCGATGCCTTCGACACCCATCTGCAACGTCGCGTCGGGCTGAAGGTTCTCAAGCCAGAACTGGCAACCAATCTCTCGTTCCGCGAACGCTTTCTGCAAGAGGCGCGCGCCGCTGCCGCGCTGCCGGACGAATACATCATCACGATTTATCAGGTCGGACTGGAAAACGATGTTCCCTTCCTGGCTATGAAATATCTGCACGGCGAATCGTTGGAACAGCGACTCCAGCGCGATCGACGCATCCCCTCGCACGAAGTATTTCGCATTGGCCGCGAGATCGCCTTGGGGCTAAGCTCGGCGCACGAACGGGGGCTAATCCACCGCGACATCAAACCGGCGAATCTGTGGCTGGAGACACCACCCGAAGAAGCCGCGTCGAGCGGTCCTCGCTTGTCTTGCGAGTACGTTTCTCGGCTGAAGATTCTCGACTTCGGCTTGGCCCGACCGATCCACGACACCCGGCGACTGACGGCGACCGGCCTGATTGTCGGCACGCCGTCCTATCTCGCTCCGGAACAGGCGCGCGGCTTGCCGCTGGATCATCGTTGCGATTTGTTCGCTCTCGGCATCGTCCTGTTCCGCATGGTCACGGGCACATTGCCGTTCGAAGGCCCCGATACGCTCGCTCAACTGACGGCTCTGGCCATTGGAACGCCGCGTCGCGTTGAAGAATTACAACCCCAGACTCCGCCGGGATTATGCGATCTCATCCATCAACTTTTGGCGCGCGAACCGGCCGATCGCCCCGCATCGGCCCGAGCCGTCGCCGAGTCGCTGCGCGCGTTGGAGCGAAGCGAGCCGGGACTTCCTCGCTCTCCACTTCCCAGTCCCCGCTCATCGTTCCACAAGACCCGCCGATTGTGGGCGAGCGGATTCTTCGTGTTCTTGCTTGCCGGTGTCGCCGGACTATGGTACGGCTTTCACTCGAAAGGAAGCCCTTTGCCATCGCCGACGGAAAAAGATCCCATTAAGGTCGGAATCTTGTTTTCTCTGCGCGGTCCGATGTTCGGCGGCGGAGCGGCGGCTCACGACGCCGTGATTTTGGCCGTGGAAGAACTAAACCGGCAGGGCGGGTTGCTCGGTCGCAAGCTGGTGGCGGTCGATGGCGACGGCGAATCGGATCATCGCAAATTCGCCACCTTGGCCAAAAAGCTTCTCGACGAAGACCGTGTGTCGGCGATTTTCGGCTGCCGCGCCTCGTCCAATCGCAAGGTCGTTCGCCCCCTCGTCGAGAAGGCGGGGAGTCTGCTGATCTATCCCATGCAATTCGAGGGGCTGGAGGATTCGCCGAACATCGTTTACCTCGGTGCCGCGCCCAACCAACAGATTCTACCGGCCCTCAATTACGCCATCGGCATTTTGCACAAACGTCGTCTCTTTCTCGTCGGGTCCGATTATGTATACCCGCGCGCCGCCAATCAAATCGTCCGCGATCACATCCGCGACCATCAGCGGGACGCGCAAATCGTCGGCGAAGAATACATCCCCTTCGGCAGCACGGAGGTCCAAGACCTCGTCCGCAGCCTCGCCGCCGTGAAACCCGATTTGATCGTCAATACCATCAATGGCGATAGCAATTCGGCTTTTTTTCGCGAACTGCAACGAGCCGGACTCAACGCCGAGACTACGCCAGTCTTGTCGTTCAGCATGGGGGAGAACGATTTGCTGAGCCTCGGCGAGGTCGGCGTCGGCCATCTCGCGGCGTGGAGTTATTTTCAAAGTATCGACCGGCTGGAGAACCGCGAATTCGTCGCTAAATTCCGCGAGCGGTTCGGCAATCGCCGGGTTCTCTCCGATCCGATGGAGACCGTCTATTTCGGCGTACAGCTGTGGGCGCAGGCGGTTCAAGCCGCCGGAACCGTCGAATCTTCCGCCGTAGTACAAGCCATGAAGAATCGCACCTTCGAGGCACCGGAGGGCCGGGTGCGCATCGACGCCGACACGCACTATGCCTGGCGCGTGATGCGCATGGGGCGCGTCCGGGAAGACGGCCAGTTCGAGATACTTTTCAATTCGGAGACACCGATCCAGCCGAAGCCATTTCCGACCGGCCGTTCGCGAGCCGAATGGGAGCGCTATTTGACGAATCTCTATTCGGGATGGGGCGAGAGCTGGTTGGCCCCACTGCCGCCGAGATAAAAGAAGGCCCAATGCCGGCCATTACCAGTTGACGTGTTCTGCAAATTCGCCGATTCCCAAACGATAACACATCTGCTCGAATTGTTCGTAGTGCCTCGGATCGCTGCTGTGCAGATGCTCGCCCTCGGTGATGAGACGCAGGGCATCGTTACGCGGGATGCCGAAGTCGCGCAGAACGCGCTCGAACGGCGCGAGATCGCAGGCATAGACGACGAGGAGCTTGTGTTCGTCGAACTGCACTTCCATCGCGCGGCCGCGCGCCAGCACCGCTACGCCGGTACAGCCATCGTTCATTAGAAGCTCTTCAAAGTCGCAAAAATGACTCATCGAGACCGGCAGGTCGATATGTTCGCGGACCAGATCCTTATGGCTTTTGCCATCGCCGTGATGGCTCGTCTCCACGATGACATCGACGGCCTCACCCAGCGGGGCGAGGAGAGCCAGGAAAACGTCGAACAGTTGTTCGCGCGAGACCGCGGCGGCCAGGACCGGCAAGCGCAAGCGTCGGCGTTCGTTGCGGTAGACCTCGACGCGGTAGCCCTGCCGAGGTACAACCGGCACATGAAGCGCCGGACGAATGGCATCGGTCAACTGAAAATCACCGTAACGATCAACCCGCAAATGGGCGGATAAATTCTTGGAAGTCACGTCCACACCTATGTCTATGGGAGAGAGGGGAGTTGTCGTTCGTTCGGATGGTCGGGGAAGTCCGCTCGTCTGATGAACTATAGAACGCATTTTCGCCGCACGCCAATCGACGGCCCGATTCTCTCCGCGTCTTCGGCGCATACCGACTCCACGAGCGCATTATCGTCGCCTCAAAACGGTTTCCTCTCCGCGCGCGGCGGTGACAGCGGTTATGATGACCCATAGAGTCTCACGGCGACGAGGTGGAGATGCCATGCGCGTAATCCTGAAATCGACGTTGTTTTTGGGGATGATTTTGGCGGCCGGCGCTCCGGCGGACGCCGACTCTATAGGCGAACGGGTGGAGGAATACTGGGAGAGCGCGCAAATGGATGGGGCGCAAGTCGGCTTCGTTCGCGGAACCGTGCGCCGTCTCGACGGCAAGGACGGCAAGCGAATCCGGGCGTCCGAGGAGATGGAGTTGACGTTCAAACGCAACAAAGCCCTCCTGCGCTTGCGGCGCGAACGGGGGACCGAGGAGACGAGCGAGGGAAAAGTCGTCGGCGTCTATATGAAACAAGGCCAAGAGGGCGGCAAACAATTGGTGTTGTCCGGCACGCTCGAAGAGGGACGAATGCACGTTCGCATCGACGAAGGGCGCATCGATCGCCGTTTGTCTTGGAGTGACGACGTGGTGGGGATGTACGGTTTGGAACACCTGTTCGCGATACGCAAACCGAAGGCCAACGATCGCTGGACGTTGAAGCGCTACGACCCGACCTACAATGCCGTGACGACCGTAAGCGTCGTTGTCAAGGAACGCGAGCAGATCGCGCTGGTGCCGGGCACGGCGCGCGTCGAATTGTGGCGCGTCGAGTTGACGCCGCAACCGCTGGAAGCGCCTGGGATCAAAGTGCGCCCCCCGGCCGAGACGTGGTGGCTAAACGACCATTTCGATCCCGTTCGTCGTCAAATCGAGTTGGAGGGGTTGGGAACCCTGGTGTTGACGCGGACCACGCGGCAATCGGCGACGACGCTCTCGCCGACGCGCTCGCTCGACATCGGCCTGAAGTCGCTGCTCCCCCTCAATCGCACGCTGGCGCGACCTTATGCGACTCGTTCGGTGGATTATCGGATCGCGTTACGCGGCGACGCCGACCCCTCGTCTGCCTTGGCGCGCGACGCGCATCAAACCATCGACGACGTTCGCGGCGATTCGTTTACCCTGCACGTTCATCCGCCGCGCGAACCGGAGCGCCGCGCCGATGCCCCCGCCCCCTCGAAGGAGTATCTCGCATCGTGTCGCTTCATCGACTCCGAGGACGAGCGCGTGCAAGAATTGGCGCGGCGGGCAGCGGGTGGCGAGCAAGATACCTGGGCCAAGGCGAAACGCATCGAGCGATGGGTCAAGCAAAATATGCGCGTCGATCAGACGGTGGAAATGGGTCCGGCCAGCGAGGTGGCACGACGGCTCCGCGGCGATTGTCGCCAATACGCGGTCCTGACTGCGGCGCTATGCCGTGCCGAAGGCATTCCGTCGCGCACGGCCATCGGTCTGATCTACGTCGAAAAGGGACGGCGGCCCACAATGGGTTTTCACATGTGGACGGAGGTTTGCATCGAAGGGCAATGGTTGGGACTCGATGCCACGCTCGGTTTCGGCGGAGTCAGCGCTGCCCACATTAAGATTTCCGATCATTCCTGGCACGACACGCCTTCGCTGACGCCGTTGCTGCCCGTGAGCCGCGTCCTCGGCAAAATGAAGATTGACATAGTCAACGAATAGGCGAACCGGCAGCGTAAGCTGCCGGGTCAAGATCCACCCAACCGCTTACGCTGCCGGTACGTCCTACCTATGAGACGCCGGTTGAAAGCCGAGCGTCTCGTAGGCTTCCTCGGCTTCGTGACGCACGGAGGCATTGCTGTCGGACTTCAGTTTCTCCACCAGCGCCACCACTTCCTTGCTGTTGGCCTTCATCTGTGCCAACGCATGGACACAAGCCGCTCGCACAGAAGTGGCCGGATCGGTTCGCGCCGACTCGACGAGATGCTCTACCACAAGAGGCTGCGCCTTCCAATTCAGATCGCCGAGTTGTTCGGCGGCTCGCTCGCGTTCGGACGGTCGCAGTGAATCCTTGAGCGCGGCTAAGAGATAGGGCACGCCCGTCGGCTGCATGGGAGTCGGAGCCTGGGCGATCTGCGTCGGTGGAACGGTCATCAGCGGGTTCGCGCCGGCGGGCATGGGCAACATTGCCATCGCATTCGGCATCGGCTGACGCTGCCCGTTGGGCATGGCAGGCATCGTCGTGTACCCGTGCGGCGGAGTTCCCTCTCCTTCGATCTGCTGGGCAGGCTCGGCGAAGGCATTAGGCAGTTGCGGCGTTCCACCAAAGTCGGCGGGAATGGGTCGTCTCGTGCCGGCCACTGTGAAGGCGTTGCCCATCGCATCGGGAACGCCCACGTCCAGGCGAGCCGGTTGCATCGGTGCCGGACGCGTGGGATACGGGCCGGGAGGAGGAACCGGCAGACGCGGCATCGGTCCCGGCGGTGGAACCGGCATGCGCGGGGTCGCGGCGATCCTCGGCGGATAGTTCGGGCGAGGACCGTTGGGGACGCGATCGAAGGCGTTAAACGGGGCCGACTCTGCGGCGGGAGTGGCCGATTTTGTATTCGAGGTCCAGAATGCGTTGCTTTCGTCGGCGGGAACCTCGGACACCTTGGCCGGACCGCGCGGCGGCTGTTGAACGATCGGCGGCTTCGAATCGACCATCGTACTGTGCTTGGGTCGAACGCTCGTCATATTGCGAAAGAACTCTGGATTCTGCACGGGATCGGGGTGCGTCTTCTCCATTTGCACGGGGACGGGATCGGCGCGCTTGGCCACGGCCTCCGTCGGCTTCGTTGTCCACGGTTCCACCTTGCCCCATGACTCGCGCGGATCGCGTGCCAGAGGAGTGGCGGTTGGTGCGGGTTGAGTCCGCGTCACGGCAGGGGCGGCATTCGGGGCCGCGGGAGTCGCCTTCACCGGCTCGCAAGCGATCTCTTTGCAATCGCAGTCTCGTTTCGATTTGAAGAGACGACCGATAAACGGCTGCCGCATTGGTGAAGGCGGGCAGCATACAGTCGATTGAGTGCAAGTTTCACACGGCTTACCGTTCGTGGCACAGGGCGCACCACTCGGACAATCGCATGGGGCCTGAGCCACTGCTGTGCCATGCGGTGTGGGCAAGAGGCGCGGCTGAGCCGGTGTGCCGGAAGCGGGCGGGAGCGCGGTGGTGGACTGCTGCGGAATCACTTGTGTCCCCAACGGCGTCAAGACCGGTGGGTTGGTTCGTACCACGGGGGCGGGTTGCGAGACCGCGAGGGGAGCAGTGGACTTACTCGTGACCGACGGCTGGGTGAGCGGAGAAAGCGGTGGTGGTTCGGGAGTCCGGGCGGTGGCCGTAGTCGGGCGCGGTTGAGGTGTTGGCGCGAGATTCAGTGGCGAGGCCGCTTGGGATGCACGAACGAGCGTCTGAGCCGGTGCGATCGGAGCGCCGACCGGCGGCTTATTGTCGCCGTTCCAATGAAAAATGCGCGTGGTCATCGCGCGGGCCGTGCCGGTCGAACTCGACGGAGCCGAGCCAACAATCGTCATCACTTCGCCGGAATCGACGGCTCGCACTTGATACACGGGAACGCCGTTCGGCTCGTGCCAGGTTTTGACGATTTGACAGCGCTGAGGCGATCTCCCCTCCTCGCGCACCGTGATGAAACGAGGCCGAGAAGTTGTCTCCTCAGTCGATTGCGCCCAGGTCAGGCTGGTCCAGCCCAGACCCGCAACCACGAACGCCAGTGTCAGTGACCGGACCATCTCGTTGATCTCCTTTCCGCGCAGACCCCATGTCGAGCCGAACGAAGGACGCCGACTCGTTTCCTTAGTTATCGGCTTTGCGGAAAGAAGCGATTAGTCGGAATTAAACGAATATGTCAAAAAAACATCGGAAAATGCCGGGAGAGCGGAGCCGCACGGCGCGCCCCTCTCCCTCGCAGTATCGGGGAGAGGGCGCGGTTGCGAAGTTTTAGTCCTTTTTGATGGTGGAAATGTCGCGGCGATAGAGGGGGAGATGGCGGTAGTACACCTCCAAGCACAACAAGGACAGGGACGTGGCCATGATGCGACCGCCCTGTGAGCCGCTCCAGCTACCGACTTGATGGGGGTGGCCCGGCGTCGTGCCCTTGTCTTGGGTAGCGATGAGCGCGTCGCGGATGCCGCTATGCACTTTTTTGCCGTTTTCGTCCACTCCTTCGTTCCAGAAGCGCCAGCTTTCACCCTGCATGTGGTGCATCACTTGTGTGGCATAGTATAGGTAATAGATGTTGGCGGAGGGGCCGGGGGGATTGGCCTTGAGGACTTTCACTCCATTTTGCAAAGCCGGGTTCTTCGGTCCCACGCCGCTGTACTGTCGGCACAATAACCCTACGGAGGTCATCGTGGGCGTCGTCGGTTGCCCGGTCGTGTACGCGAACGAACCGCCCTTGTCTGCTTTGGAAGATTTGTCCGAGGCTTCCACCGAATCGAGGAACCGCTCCGCCTGTTTGAGTACCTTTTGGGGGACGCTGAGGCCAGCCATTTGACCGCTCTTGAGGGCCATCAGCTCCCAGCCGGTCACGGAGGTGTCGCCAGCCTGTTTGGGAGTGTAGCGCCAGCCGCCTCCCGCGGGATCTTGAGCGTAGGCGACGAAATTCAACGCCTTCTGCGCTGACACTTTGATGCGCGGATCGGACGACAGCCCATACGCCTCGCACATGGCGATGGTGGCGATGCCGTGTTCGTACATATTGCTGCTGTACGATCCATCCTTGGCGCTCTGCCGACCCATGAGCCAATGGACCGCTCCCTCGACGGTTTTCGTATAGTCCTTATTCGTGGTCTTTGTGCTGCGATGGGTGATGCCCGCGGCGAGAAACGGCAACAGACCGAAACCGGTCGCGCCGACATCGTGGCGTTGACCCGTGCCCGGTTCGCAGTTGCATCTCACAATCTTGCCCGCCGGACGGGGTTGATCGCGACCATCCTTGCTAAAATCGTTGAGGGACCAATGACCGTCTTGAGCTTGATGAAGAGCCAAGTAGAGCAGTCCACGCCCTACCGCCGCTTCCGAAACCTTGTTCCCACCGTACTCATTGAGCATCTTCTGTTTGGTGCTGCCGCTGCGACCAATAAATTGGCTGCCGAGGCTGACGCCCCCCATGCCGCCGGCCAAACTACTTAGTCCGCCGATTCCCGCTTTGTCCAGATTATCCAAGCCGCCTCCCAAGCCGCCGCCGGTACCTGGAGGCAGTGGGACGTTGTTGCGCGGCGCGTCGGCGGGTGCGCCCTCAATCCCTGGAGCCTGGGTCATATCAACCATTCCCGGAACGACCACATCTTCGTTGGTGCGGTCCAGATTAAGTCCGTAGGGCGTTTCGCTGTCCATGCCCACGTCTGTCTGCGTGAGGTCGAGGTTGTCGTCCTTCGGCTCTTCTTCAACCTGCGTGGTCTGCACCGATTGATCGAGTTCCTCAGGCGCGGCGGCCTTGAGTTGGCCGATCAGGCTGAACAACCCGGCGGCCAGGCCGAGAATGGCGAGATTGACGACCGCGCTGGCAATCCAGACCGGAATGATTTTCATCCACGGCACGCCTGTGTTGCCGTGCATGGAAGGCGTCACGACGACGCGCCGCCGACCGTTGTTCGCTGGTGCGGTTGACATATGCGGTTCCCTCTCATCTAAAGGCAGACCCAATTTGGCTCTTCCGGTCTCGGGAGCAAGCCGTTTTCTCCCTTGTGGCTCTCACGCGCGTGCGCGGAAGAAAAAGACTACTTGTAGTCGAACAGTTCTCCTCTGTCGGTGGTGGACAGATTCTCCGGTAGTGCGACGAATTGCGTGTTTCGGCTGTTGTGAAGACGCTGCCGCACGCGATGGTCTTGGTAGCGGTACCAAGCCGTCAGTACGAGTACGCCTACCACCGTGCCTCCAACCACGGCAAGGAATCCCCACATCACATGATGTCCCCAATTATCCGACTCGCCGGGTTCCTCCGAGGCGAACTGTCCCACTGGGGCACGGCCAACTAGCATCGGTACATCGTGCAGTTTACCGTCCGACGCTTGATAGCGGTAGCGCTTGTAGGAATACCCGTCGAACGTCACGGGTTCGTTGTACTTCCGCTCGTTGTCCACCTTCAAACCGTCCGGCAAATCGGTGAAGGCGACGCAGACAGGATTCTTGCCGTATTCGTCGGTCATGATCCAACCTTCGTACAGGTCGGCAAGGCCGGCGGCGCGGGCTTCATCGGGCGCATCGTAACGCCGCAGCCGGATCAACCGTCCCGCAAGATGGATCACCTTGCCGCGATAGCGTTCCGGCTCGTTGAACAAGTGAACGTAAGTAACGTCGCGCCGAGCCGCCTTGGCGAATGCCTCCGTCGAAGTATAGTGCGCTTGCACGAGGATATTCCAGAACGCCTCATATTCTGGATTGCCGATGGTGATGTCGTGGCGATCGCGAATCAGGCCGGGTTGAAGGAAAACTTCGGGTATCGGGCGAACGGTATCGGTGTCGATCATTTCCCAGCAATCGCGCTCCTGCCCCGCTTGGAGCATGGCAAGTTCCGTAAGCGGTGTAGTGGACGAGGGACCGAAACCCGTCAGAAAGAGTAAACTCGCTCCCGCGTTGATCCTTCCGGGCCGCGTCGAGAAGACGCCGCGCAGCTCCCACACCGGCGGATCGAGGCTTGCTCCCAGGTAAACGTCGCTAAGAGCCGCATGCGAACTCGCAAACGGTGACAGCGAGACGGCGACCGTCATAATCGCCAGGTGTTCCGCCCGAAATTCGGCGGGGGTGGTGAGAGATACGGCGTTTCTCGGAGGGCCTGCCGAAGCGAGCGACGCACCGAGGACCACCGCGATCGTTGAGACAAACGGGCCTGCGAATGACCGCGTCGGTGATTTTTGGTGCATAGTTTAACCGTCCTTCCGTTGCTCTCCCACTTATTGGATGCGGACAGAATAAGGATGGTTCCCCAATCGGCGATTGTCCGCGAAAGAAAGGTACTCGCATGGAACCTGCGCGCCCGGTTCGCTCAGCTTGGCGGCTGAATGAAGCTGATGTTCATGAAGCCGGCTTCTTTGCACACATCCATTACTTTTACGACTTCGCCCCATTTCAGTTTGGCGTCGGATTGAATCTTGATATTATCCTTGTTCGCCACCGAGGAATGCCTAGCCTTCAGTTCGTCTCGGAGTTTGTCCAACGTATCGACGGGGACGTTGCCTGCCTCGGCTTGCAAGGTCATGCCGCTGATGAGACCGTTGTTCACGTTGTCCCGCTGGGTGCGGACGATCACGGTCAGATCGGCTTTTAATTCCAGGGCATCCTTGTCTGTGGCGGCATCCTGTTTCACCTCTTCGGCGCTTTTAGCTTTGGCGAAGCTCTCCGACGGCAGGCTCAATTCCATTTGCCCTTCGAGGTCGGAAGGGTGATAAGTCATCACGAAGAAGGCGAGCAGCTGAAACGCCATGTCGAGCATGGGAGTAACGGGCAAGCTCGGTTCGGGTCCGGATTCGGTCTTGCGTCGCGTGGTCATTTCGCGCCTCCGGTATTGTTCTTGGTCATGGCGCGCAGCATGAGGCGGCGGAACCCCGCCACTTTCGCGCGCTGTAAGATGCCGAACACCTCTCCGTAATCGGCGTCCTTGTGGCCGCGAATCACGATCGCGGTCTTCACTTCTTTTTCGTTTTTCCGTTCGGCGGCCGATTTCGCATCGTCGAATTGTTGCTTCAGCCACAAAATCAGATCTTTCTCGGTCATCGGCTCCTTGCCGACTACGAGAATGCACTCGTCGCCCTCGCGGAACTTCTCCTGCACACGCGCGAACGTATCCGCCGGTAAACGATCTTGATAGTCTTTCAAAGCGAACGGCTTGACGTTCACGAACAGAACGTCGGGATCGCTCTTGTCCATCGGTTTCACGGCTTGTGAGTGCGGCAGAATGATGTCCTCGTTGACTTGCTCGCTAACGAAGTTCACGCACATCATGAAGAACATCAACAGCTGCAACACGACATCGAGCAACGGCGTCAGATTAGGTTCTGAAACGCCGCCTTCTCCTCCTCCCCCATGACTCATGACATCCCCTTTTTTTCGTTCTGAGTTCCAAGTTCTGAGTTCCGAGTAAGTAAATCTCCGAACCCCGAACTCGGCACTTCTACTTCGGTTTGATTGCCGCAGTGGCGACGCCGCGTGGGTCGGCGGTGGCGACGAGGGCGGGAGCGGGTACTTCCGGGCCGGCCGGCTTCTTCGAGTTATGGTACATCTGCGTCAACAGATCGTCGGCGATGTTGCTTACGTCCATGGTAATGCGAATGAGTCGATTGCGGAAGAAGGCGTGTGCGAAGATGGCCGGGACCGACAGGCCGATTCCTACCAGCGTGACGACCAAGGCGTGCGAGATACCATCGGCCAACTTTGACGGATTCGGCGAGCCGCCCTTGCCCAGTTCCATGAAGCTCAAAATCATGCCCCAGACCGTGCCGACCAGACCGAGCATCGGCCCCAGGGTGCCGATGGTAGCGAGATAGGTGATCAATTGATCCTTGCCCGCCTTGAGGCTTTCCACCATGTTGAAGGCCGCCTCGCGCGCGTCGTCAATGCCGTACTGCAAACGGCTCATGCCCGTGGTCATCACGCGGCCCAAAAATGAACCGTCTTCCTTGGCCATTTCATACGCTTCTTTGAAACGACGTTTGTTGACCGTCTCGGTAAAGTCTTCCACAAAACTCGGCGGGATGGCGATGTTCATACGTAGTTCCATTATGAGTAACATAATCAGCGCGATCAACGCGATGGACACCGCCAACATAACGGGCAAGAACCAGCTGAGCGATCGGATGATGTGGATGAAAATGTTGGTGGACTGTTTCGGTGCATCGGCTTGCTTGCCCGGCTCGGATTTGGCATCTTTGTTATCGGCGGGTGGATCGTCTTGCGCCCGCGCCGTCGGTTGTACCGAGCCGACAAAGGCGAACACATAGATCGCCAGCAAAAAGCCGAAAGCGAAGACTGTTAGGCGGGAAGAGGTATTGACCGCGAAACGTGGCATGGTGGAGAATCCCTGACTAAAAAAGGCGAATCATGGAACGACCGGCCCGGCATCGGGCCTGCGCGAACGGACGAGGAACAACTATCTATGGGACGCGGCGAAAGGACGTTCGGTTCCCGCGTTCCCTCAATCTCTCGGTCGAAATCGTCGCCTCGTCCTCCCCTTCGGACGGGCAGCAACGGTAGGACCAACCACATTTGTTCCTTATCTAATCTGACTCCCGAAGATACCAACTGTCAAGAGCTTTCCGAGGTTACGATCGGGCAGATTGGGCAACGCGGCGCTGAAAGTACGCGAGAGTTCGCTTTAACCCCTCGTGTCGATCGATCCGAGGTTGCCAACCGAGAAGGCTCCGGGCTTTGGCGATTTCGGGTTGACGAACCTTCGGATCGTCTTGTGGCAAAGGGCGAAACTCGACCTTACTCGTTCCGCCGACCAGAGCGAGAATTTCTTCGGCAAACTGGAGGATGGTAATCTCGCTGGGATTGCCGAGGTTGACCGGCTCGTGGCATCCACTGTCCAGAAGTCGCACGATGCCTTCGACGAGATCGTCAACATAGCAAAACGAGCGCGTCTGGGAACCGTCGCCGTAGACGGTCAAAGGTTCGCCCCGCAGCGCTTGTCCCATGAAGTTTGGCAGAACCCGGCCATCGTCGAGGCGCATGCGGGGGCCATAAGTGTTGAAGATACGAACGATACTCGTATTCACCTCGTGCGTTCGCAGATAGGCCATGGCAATCGCCTCGGCAAATCGCTTACTCTCGTCGTAGCAGCCGCGCACTCCCACGCAGTTAACGTGGCCCCAATAGTCTTCGCGCTGCGGATGCACCTGGGGATCGCCGTACACTTCGCTGGTGCTGGCCAACAGAAACCGCGCGTCTTTGACCTTGGCCAACCCGAGCGTATTGTGCGTGCCGAGCGAACCGACCTTGAGTGTCTGGATGGGATGCCGAAGGTAATCGACGGGACTGGCCAACGAGGCGAAGTGCAGCACATTGTCCACCGGCCCGTCGATCTCCAACGGATGCGAGATGTCGTGGCGGATGAATTGGAAGCGATCGTTTTTTCGCAGCTCTTCGATGTTCTCCAGCGCGCCGGTGATCAAATTGTCGACACACAAAACCTCGTCGCCACGGACAAGAAGACGCTCGCAGAGATGAGAACCGATAAAGCCCGCGCCGCCGGTGATAACTGTTCGCACGTCGAGATTCCTCCTTGGGTCTGTCCTGGCTCGGTCCACGCCTCCATAAAAAATCATATGAAACCGTTTCGTCGTTCCCATGCCGGAATACACCAAAAAATGCCGGATGCCATTGCCTCCGCCCGTGATTTGTCTTAAGATCGATTTTGACAACTTGGTGAGTATCTTATCCAGAGTGGCTGAGTGCGACTTGCTGCCTAACGGCGAGTTGCGAAAGGGATCAGGCCCTGCGACGCCACAGCAACCGATCTCACCCTCACCCCAAACCCTCTCCGAGAGGGCGAGGGAGTCGATGGGGAGATGCTGGTGCTAACTCCTACCCGGCTTGGCCGGGAGAGATAAGATCGTGTGCCCCGCACGCCTCTTGCTCTCGTCTCCGCCGTCGCGGAGAAACTCCTGGACGATACACACCTCCAACATGCGTCGGGTGTTCCAGCCCGGGCTACGAGTTATTCTGGAGGAATGTCCGTGTCATCAACCTTCGTCCGCGGCCTGAAGTGCCGACTGTGCGGCCAAACTTACCCTATCTCAGCGACGAACTTCTGCACCGAAGATTTCGGTCCGCTCGAAGTCGATTACGATTACGAAGCCATCGCCGATTCGCTAGATCGCAGCAAGATCGAACTGCGTCCTTTTAATATGTGGCGCTATCAAGAGCTTCTGCCGCTCGACGGCGAACCGACGGTGGGCCGGCAAGTCGGCGGGACGCCCTTGGTGCGGGCGGATCGATTGGCCCGCGAATTAGGCGTCGATACGCTCTGGATCAAAAACGACGCCGTCAATTTTCCAACCCTGTCGTTCAAGGATCGCGTCGTCGCCGTCGCCCTGAGCAAAGCACGCGAGTTGGGACTGACGATAGTGGGCTGCGCTTCGACGGGCAATCTGGCCAACAGCGTCGCTGCCAACGCCGCCGCCGCCGGTTTGGAGAGCTATATCCTCGTGCCTTCCGATTTGGAGCGCTCGAAGATTTTGGGTACCAGTGTATACGGGGCCAAGGTCATCGGTATTCGCGGAACCTACGACGAAGTGAATCGCCTCTGCACGCAGATCGCGTTCAAGTACGGCTGGGGCTTCGTCAACATCAACCTACGCCCCTTCTACGCTGAGGGATCGAAGACGTTCGGCTTCGAGATAGCGGAACAGCTGGGTTGGCGGACGCCGCGCCACGTCGTCTGTCCAATGGCCGGCGGCAGCTTGATCGGCAAGATTCAAAAGGCGTTCAACGAGTTGTACTGCATCGGTTCGATCGAGAAGCCGGAGTGCAAGTTTTACGGTGCTCAGCCAGCGGGATGCAATCCTATCAGCGCAATGGTCAAGAACGGTTGGGACAGTCATCGTCCAGTGCGCAAGCCGAACACGATCGCCAAGTCGTTGGCCATCGGCGACCCGGCGGACGGCTATTTCGCAGCCAAGGTCATCCGCGACTCCGGCGGTTGGGCCGAAGATGTCACCGATCGAGAGATCTCCGAGGCCATGGCGCTGCTGGGCCGAACCGAGGGCATCTTCGCCGAGACGGCCGGTGGCGTCACGATTGCCGTGACGCAAAAACTCATCGAACAAGGACGCATTCCGCGCGATGAGGAAATCGTCCTGTGCATCACCGGCAACGGACTGAAGACACAGGATGCCGTGGCCGATTGTCTGGAAGAGCCGACTGTGATCGCGCCGTCGCTCGAAGAGTTCAGCGGCTTACTCACCGAGGCGGCGAGTCCGGTATTGGTATAATTACCAGCCCGCGGTGCCAGCAAGGGACTAGCCTGGAAAAAAGGCGGTTACGTTTCGCGGCGAGATACAAGCAAAAGGAAGGATAATTCATGAGTATCACCATTCATATCCCCACGCCGATGCGCCAGCACGCCGACGGGCAAGCGTCCGTGCAAGTTGTCGGAACCAACGTGCAAACCGCGCTGGCTTCGTTGGGTGAGAAATATCCCGCGCTCACGGCGCGCATTTTCGAGAACGGCCAAGTGCGCCGTTTCGTCAACATCTATCTCAACAACGAGGATATTCGCTATCTCGATAGCCTTGCAAGTGCCGTGAAAGACGGCGACGAGTTGGCGATCATTCCCGCCGTGGCCGGAGGTTAACATGAACGACGAAGTCGGCGAATCCGAAGTGCCCGAGGGGGCTGCGGTATTCCCGCTTATTCCGCCGGAGCTGGAGGTCCATCCGCTCCTCTTGGCGGTGTTGCACACAGCCGTGTTCCTGTCCGGTTCCGACGACGAGGTGGTGCATCCCGATGCCGCCGAGGAAGCGTTGCAATATGTGGCAGAGTATCTCCAACGGCTCGACGGCGAGCCGTTGAATCGGGTGCGCGAAGACCTGGCCTGTTTGATCGTCTTCGCCAAAGAAGAGAAATGGCCCAAACAGCTGACGCGCGTGCTGCAAGGATTTTTGAAAGATTTCGGAGTAGAGAGAGACCAAGCATGACGAACCCACAAACCCGGAGTACCAGCGACGGGAACCCACAGACCCGGAGCGCCAGCGACGCGGCACTGGAGCGTTACAGCCGGCAGATTCGCTTTCCCGGTATCGGCGAGGACGGCCAACGCCATTTGCTGAAGGCGCGGGTGACGCTGTGCGGCTGCGGCGCGTTGGGAACCGTGTTGGCCAACGCCCTGGTCCGTGCCGGAGTCGGCCATCTACGACTGATCGACCGCGATTTCATTGAGGTGAGCAATCTCCAAAGGCAGGTGTTGTTCGACGAACGCGATGTGGCCGAGAATCTGCCCAAAGCCGAGGCCGCCGCCCGCAAGCTGGCCGCCATCAACTCCAGCGTCCACGTCGAACCCATCGTCGCCGACATCGACCGCACCAACATCGTGGAGTTGTGCCAAGACGCCGATGTGATTCTCGACGGGACGGACAATTTTGAGATCCGATATTTGATAAATGATACCGCCGTCAAACTCGGCAAGCCGTGGGTGTTCGGCGGTTGTATCGGCAGCTACGGCCAAACCATGACCGTGCTGCCTGGCGAGACCCCCTGTCTACGCTGTGTCTTCGAGGCCGCCCCCGCCCCCGGCGAGGCCGGCACTTGCGAAACGGCCGGTGTCCTCGGCCCGATGGTCAACATCATCGCCAGTCTGCAAGCGACCGAGGCGTTCAAAATCCTTACCGGACATCGCGACAAAATCAATCGCGAATTGTTGTATTTCGACATCTGGGACAACGTGCAGCGCCGCATTCGAATCGCCCCGCTGTTGGGCAAGGTCGATTGCCCCTGCTGTAAACACCGCCGTTTCGAGTGGCTGGACGGCGCGCAAGGTTCGCAGACGACGAGTCTTTGCGGACGCAACGCCGTGCAAGTGTCGCACCGCACGCCGGCCAAACTCAATTTCGAGGAGATGGCGTCGCATCTCGAAAAAATGGGTGAGGTAAGTTACAACCGCTTCCTGCTGAAATTCAACGTCGAAAGCTACGAGTTCACCGTCTTCCCCGACGGCCGCGCCATCATCAAAGGCACCGCCGATGTGGACAAGGCGCGGACGCTGTACGCCAAGTACGTTGGGCATTGACGAAATCCCTTCGCGCATGGAACGAGAGAGGAGGTTCGCCATGGCTTCGCTTGCCGAGCTATTGCCCAAGCCCGCTGTCTCCCCCCCATGCTGCCGATACCCGTTCATCGGTTTACGGTCGCCCAGTATCATCGCACGATCGCAACCGGCGTGCTTACCGAAAACGATCGGGTCGAACTTCTGGAAGGATGGATCGTCGACAAGATGCCGCAACAGCCCGACCACGCCGGCACGATCTCGATTCTGTTAGCCAGGCTGCAAGCGAAACATCCCCAAGGGATGGATTGTTCGCGTGCAGTCTCCCATCGCGTTTGAGGACAGTGAACCGGAACCGGATCTGGCAATCGTGCGCGGACCCGAGGAAAAGTATCGCTCGACGCATCCGATCTTCGAAAACGTTGCCCTACGCATCGAAGTCGCCGACTCCTCGCTCGAAGCGGGTCGTAAACAGAAGGGCCGAGTGTATTCTCGAGCCTGCATCCCCATCTATCGGATCGTCAATTTGAACGAGAGGCAGCTGGGCGACGGAACCGCAAACACAATCAACACTTGTTATCCGCAGAAGTGGTCGTCATAATAGGTGAGGTTTTAATTTCGGTTCGATTTTTGACCTCATTTGACGCGGAGCCGCTCCCATGCCCATCACCTTTCGTTGCGCCGCGTGTGCGAAGGTTCTCCGGGTTCCCGATACCATGGCGGGGAGAAAAGGCAAATGCCCCAAGTGCGATGCAATTCTCCACGTTCCCACCGAGTCTGAAGACGAAACCCAAGCGCGACCCGCTTCGCCTGGCCGTACCCCACGACCGTCTCCCGCGTCCATCGTCGAGGAAAAGGCTCTCCCGCCTCGTCGCCGAATCGACGAGGCGAACGACGACGATTTCGCCGACGCGCCGGAGGAAGGCGCTTCTCGACCCCGCAAGAAGCCCAAAAAGAAGCAGCGCGGAATGTCTACCGCCCTTTTGGTTGGTCTCCTCGCTGGCGGCTTCGGATTGTTGTTACTCTGCTCCGGCGTCGGCGGGCTGACGTGGTGGTATTTCTCCTCCTCCGGCAGCGGCGAAGATCTTAAATACATGCCGAACAATTGCCAGATGATCGTCTCGATTCACAACGACCAGATCGTGCAAAGCGCGGCATTTCGAGAACTCCAGCTCGCGATTCCCGCTGTGGAGAAAAACAAGCTCTCGGACCTTCGTAAAGAGATCGGTATTTCGGTCGAAGACATCGAGAGCGTATTCCTCGGTATCGGCTCCTCCGAAAAAGAGGTCGTGATGGTCGTTCGGTCCAAAAAGCCCATTGAGGTGCAGGAGATTATTTCAAAAGTCTCGAACGGCAATTACTCGCAGTCGAAAGTCGGCAAGTACGTCGTACATTCCTCGCAAGACCCCGCAAATCCAAGTTTCTGTGTCCTGGAGAAGACGCGCCTGCTCGTCGGTCATAAAGACACGCTACACTCCGTTGTTCTGCGCGATAAGAAACCGGATTTCACCAAGAACATGGAAGCGGCCATGAACTGCGTTGACTTCTCCAATTCTCTCGCCATTGCCGTGGATGTACAGGCCGCTCGTTCTCGATCGGAAATTCAACGGGGACTTAAACTTGTCGGAGGAGCTGGCCAAGCGCTGACCGGGCTAGACAAAATCAACGCTGGCGGAATTCAACTTCAGTTCGGCGTCGATATTCGTTACGATTTAGCCCTGCTGTGCCAGGATGCCACCAGCGCCAGCGATCTCAAGAAAGTCGTCGATGGATTCTTGACAATGGGGCGCAATTTTCCGCTGGCACCTAAGGAAATGAAAGATCTGATGGAGTTGAATCTCAAAGTGGAGGCCAACAAACTGACCGGCTACAACACGATCAAAGTCGGCCCACTCATCAATCTTTCCAAACAAATGCAGTTGAAACAGTAGCGAGCATGAGAAGTCGAGCAGCGCGACAAGGCCGGCAAGATCACGCGAAGTGAACTCCACACCCTCGAAGACAACGAGGAAATCCGGGATCCTTGCTCTCCCCAAGCGTTTTTCACATCGGTATCCGTTTGGCATATAATGAGGTTTGACGAATCGCCCAACGGTCGGGCGTTCGTATCGCCGTGACTCCAAGGAACGAGGAACCCGATGATGATAAACTTAGATCGCTTTTCTCTCGGCTTGGCGGCGGGACTGCTTCTGGCCGCCGAAGTTTCCGCCGACGAAGCGCGCGGTCGCATCGTGCGGATCGACGCGGACAAAAAGGAAATACGTCTGGAAACGCGCCTGCCGGTGCGCGGCATACTCGACCTGAAGCTCGACGGGAAAACGCAAATCTTCATCGGCGGACGACCGGCGACCTTGAAGGATCTAGCTCCCAATCGGCGCATTCGCGTCGTGTTCGAGCAGCGCGACGGCAAGGCGATCGCCCAAGTTGTGCGTTCGTTGGGTCTACTTGCACCGCCGCCTGGGGAACGAGGAGCCGGCGACGCCGAACAACCAATCGTTCCGCCGAAGGACGGTGAAGGGATGGCCGGAGTCCTGCGCCGCATCAGCTTGGCCGAGCGCGAGATTGTTCTTATCGGCCCCGGACCCAAGGGTGACAGGACGGAGTCGACCATCGCCGTGGCCGAGAAGACAGCCATTCTGCGCGACGGGAAAAAGATCGCCCTTGCGGATTTGAAAGAAGGCGAGACGGCGACGGTGAAAACCGAGTCGAACAAGGGCAAGATGACGGCGACCTCGATTCAGATAGGCCAAGCCGCAGCCCGCCCGCAACCGGCTGCGCCGCCGGCGCGGGAGGAGCGACCGCGCTTACGACAAGTCTTGAAGAGGGCAGACGAGTTGCTGCGCGAGTTGGAAGAACGTAAAGCGCCTTTACCGGATCGACCTTGAGCCGCTCACGGTAGTTCGCCGCGCAAGGCTTTCAGCATCAGCGCATGAAGCGATCCGTTGGCGGCGAGTACGTCCGGCGTGTAAGGATCGTAAGGCGAGCCATCGACGTTGGTCACGATACCGCCTGCTTCACGCACTAACACCGCGCCGCCGGCCACATCCCAGACGCGATTGTCGAACGCCCAATAGCCATCGAAACGCCCCGCGGCCAGGTACGCCAAGTTCAGCGCCGTGGATCCGGTGCGGCGAAGCGATTGCGAACGCAGCGAGAAGTAACGCCACCAGTCCAAGATGCGCTCCTGCGCTTGTAAATCGGGAGGAAACCCGGTGGCCAAGAGCGCCGTTTCCAGCGTCGGCGTCTCACTAATTTGCAAGCGTTGCGATCCGAGCCAGGCTCCCTGCCCCTTGGCGGCGACGAACATTTCCTGCTGTCGCGGATCGAAGACGACTCCGACAACCAACTCGCCAGCCACTTGCAGACCGATTGATACACAATAAAGAGGGCAATCGTGGACATAGTTCGTCGTGCCATCGAGTGGATCGCAAATCCATGTCGGCGGCGCGTCGGCTTCAGGGCGACTCTTCGACGCCCCCTCTTCCTCGCCCAGAAAAGCGTGTTCGGGAAATCGTTCGAGCAAGTATCCCGCGATCGTCCGTTGCGATTCGAGATCGGCATCGGTGACAAGATCGAAGCGTCCTTTCTCGCGGACTTGAAAGCGGCTGCGCCAACCCTCCAAGACCGCGCCTCCTCGCCGCGCCGCCTCGCATGCCGCCTCTCGAAACGCCGTCAGGTCGTCCGTAGCCATGAAGTAACCTCTTCCCCACTATCGCCTCGAATATTCCTTGCGGCTATATTACAGCGTATTCGAAGGAGGGAAAGCATCTCGTGACATTACATCGAGAGGCCCCTTTCCCCCGGACTCAAGGGAGAGGGGCTTCTCGCTGCTACCCCTTCGCGGGGTTTGCTATTTCTTCGCCGGTTGGGCATCCGGCGGCGTCAGCGATTTGAGGAGTTGGCCGTTCGTGCCGTTGTACAGCCGGACGATCCCTTCTTGCCCTCCGGCGGCGACAAGCGCTCCGTCGGGGCTTACGCTCAGCGCGTAGAGGAAATCGGTACTGCCGCTAAAATTGCGCGTATTGCCGCCGTTAATGTTCCAGAATCGCACCGTTTGATCGCCGCTGCAGGTTGCGAACTGATCGGTCTTGCCGACGAAGAGCAAGCGCGTCACTTGCTTGCCGTGGCCGTTGATGGTGCGAACCTGCTCGCCCTTCTCGAAGTCCCATATCTTAACGACATTGTCCGCGCCTGCCGAAGCCAACATCTTGCCGTCTGCCTGCCAATCCACGCCGAGGACGTGGTGCGTGTGTCCCTCGAACGCCTTGAGGAATTTGCCGCTGGGCACCTCGAATGTTTTGACGAACTTGTCGGCGGCGCAAGTGGCCAACTTCTTGTCGTCGGGGCTGAAGCTGACGCCGAACACCGTGTCGCTGTGGCCGTTCTTAATATCGACGACCACTTTGCCGCTGGCGATCTCGAAGATCTTAATCTCGCCATCGCCGGTCGGCGCGCCGCCGCCTGTGGCCAACATCTTGCCGTCGTGCGAGAAGGCCAAGGCCACGACGCGATCGACGAAGCCGGTCAAGCGCCGAGCGATGGTTCCCTTGTCCGCGTCCCACAAGACGACTTCCTGGAACGCCCCGGAGGCCAGCGTTTTGCCGTCGGGACTGTAGGCCAGCGATTCGACGATCGACAGATGAGCTGCCTTGAGCGGCTTCTTGTCCGGCGCGGTCAACTGCGGATCGAGCAATTCGCGGAGATGTTTGCCGGAGGCGGCTTCATAGATGTGAAGCCGATTCCCGCGCGAGGCCGCGACTTGTGCCTTGTCGGGGCGAACGGCGACGCCGAGGATGGGGTGAACATTGGCCGGTGGGCCGGTGACGATCACCTTGGGCCGTTCGCGCCGGCTTGTCGGCGCTTTGGCACCTTGATCGATCCACAATTTGAGGAGAGCCAATTCCTCCGGCGTCAGGGGTTCCTCGCCCTTGGGAGGCATAGCCGGTTTGAGGGTCTTGCCGGCCAACTTGACGATGAGACTATCGGCGGATTTGCCGGACACGAGCGGTACTCCGCGCTTGCCCCCCTTCAACATCGTTTCGTAACTGCCGAGATCGAACTTCCCTTCCTTGATGTTGTCGCTATGACAAACGGCGCACTTGTTGACCAGGATCGGTTCGATGTCCTTGTCGTAGAGTACCGGCTCGGCGCGTTTCAGTTCGACGACAGCGATGGGCTGCACGGGCTTGGATTTTTTCTCCTGCGCGCTCGTGAGAGCGGGAAGCAAGGCGAGAAGAGACAGCGAAAGCAAGAACCGCATGCGAGTAGCTCCTTGTTATGTTCGGTTAGCCGCGACGCGGAGCGCGGGGCCGTCGTGCGGCGCTCCGCGACGCGGCTAATCGGGGATCGTCTCGATTAGCTCTCGTTCCCACACGAAAGCGTGGGAGCGAGAGGCTCACTTCACCACATTGACATTCAACTTCACTTCGTGAATCGTCGGATGGCCCTGATATATCGCCGTGGCGCGGACGATCAGGTTTGCCGCGTTCGCCGGCATCGCTCCTGCCTTGACGATCAGCTTTGTCTCATCCTTGCCGGCGGGGATGACGGCGTCGGCGACGGTGAATCCCTTCGCGCCGGCGGGTAGAACGACTTGCACCTTGAACTCGCCCTCATAACCGAATTGCCGCGCGACGCGCACCACGACTTCGGCTTGCATGCTCGTCTTGACCGACACGTTCGGGGTGGGAAGGGATAGAGTGGCCAGTGTTTTCGGCAGAATCGTCAGCGTCACCGGAGCGGAGGGTAGGACAACGAGCGTATTGGGCTTCTGCTTGGCCATCGGATCTTTGTTATAGGGCATCTGCGTTTGCGAACGCAGCACGAGAGTATAGTTGCCCGGCGGTACGTTGGCCGGGACGTTGATGGGGAGCGAGCCTTCGTTGGCATTGGCAGCGATGGTGATGGGCTGATTGTTATTGATTGTCAATCCCTTGGGTAACTCGGTTGGGATCGCCTGCACGGTCAACGGTGTTTTGAAGTCCGGCGAGATGCGAGTCAGTTTCACCTTGAGAGTTCCCTTGTCGCCTTGAACGATGGCCGGCTTATCGAGACTGGGAGCGAGGCTGTACGGCGCGCCGGGCCTCACCGCCAACATCAAAGTGCGATCGATGCGGCTGATGGTGGGGATGTTTTGTCCTTGGGGCATGGGCCAAACGATGCTGGCCGAGCGCGCCGAGCGTACGACTTTTTCGCCCCGAATGGAGGCCGTGCCAAGAATCTTGATGTTCCCCGTCCACGCTGCCGCGCTGGGGGCGGCGGAGACGACGAAGCACGATTCCCTCAAGTCGCCGCCAACAGTTTGCGGCGCGATGCTCACGCCAGGCGGCAACCCCTCGGCCGTGATGGCTATGTCGCCGACGAAGCCGTCCTGTCGCAGCGCAAAGATCGTGAACGATTCTTGGCTGCCGGCCAGCACCGTCGTGGCGGCGGGGCGATATTCCCCCGTGGCCAGAGCGACGAGATGAAAGTCCGGCCGCGGCGCGGTGATGCGGACGCGATAGAAGTGGCGCGGCTCGGCTATCGTGTCCGCCAAGCGGCTGCTGACCATCAACTGATATTTACCGTCGGCGGGAGCCACGAAGCGATACGATTGCGGATCTTCGCTGCGCGTGTAAAACTTACGACTAATTATATCCTGATTGTCGTCGGATTCTTTCAGGTCGGTTTTGTCGGTGCGAAGCATGAAATAGGTGAACGTCGGCGCACCCTGCCGATCGCTGATAATCTCGATGTTGTAGGTGTCGCCTTTTTTCGCAGAGAAAGTATACCAATCGCGGTCGCGCAGCTTTTCGATGTGTCCGGCAATCTCGCACGGCAGCGAAACGACCTGCGCCGTTTCCGGCGTCTCATTATTGCCGTTGTCCAGGACAACCGGAGCGGAAGCGAGACCGATCAAGAACGGATTGGAGGAGCCGCTCGCGTTTCGCAAACGATATTCGAAGCCGTCGAGTCCCGCCATCTTCGGGACGATGGAGCCGCTAAAGCTTAATTGGCCTCCTTCGTTCGTTCCCTGGGGCACAGTAGGCGCGGTTATGTTCAGAGTGATTTTTTCCAGCACCCGATCGCCGACGAGAGCCGATGGATCGAGCTTCCCGCCCGGTAGGTTGCGACCGTAGACGGTGACGTTGGCCGTCTTCCCCGCCTCAATGGCGCACGGGAAGATCGCATCGATCCACGGCGCGTTGCTGAGCGTGAGACGATAAAAATGCTCGGCGGTTCCCTGCGTGTGCGTGAAGTGGTACAGACGAACGAAATAGTCGCCGTCTTCGGACAACGTGTAATCGGCGACGGCGTCGTTGCCATTGTAATCGCGACCGGAGGTCAGTTGGCTCCCTTTGGCGTCGTATAGCTCGAGACCGGGGTGAAAGCGACTATCGATGCTGGAAGCGAGACAACTCAGCACGACACGTTGCCCTTTCTTCCCGCTAAAGACGTAGTAATCGACATCGGTGGGATTGGCCATCGAGCCGTCGATTGTCGTATCGATCGAGACGCGCTGCGCCTGATCCACGTCGTTGTTCGGCTCTTTTTCGAGGATCTCGTTGAGATCGCCGGCGACGAAAGCGCGCGGATTGCTGACGCCCCATTTGTTGACGAAGCGAACGTCGTGAATGCCGAGTGGTACATTGGGAGCAAGCGTCACCTTGAAACGGCTCACCACAGGCTTGCCCATGCCGGGCTTGGGTTTTTTGGCCTTGGGATCGGGAGGCGGAGGCGGGGGAGTCGGCCCCGCAATCGGCTCGGCCTTGATGCCGGGATGACTGAACAACAGCTGTTCGGGATCTTCGAGATCGGTGCCGGTGAAGGTGACTTCGACGCTGGTGCCGATCTTCGCGCCCGGAGGCATGACGGTCATCAAGCGCGGAGTGGGTAGATTGGAGCCGGCCTGCCGCTGAGCATAAACGGGTCGGGCCAAAAGCGCGCCGACACCGGCGAGCAAGACGATCCCAGCGCGACGTATCGCCGGCATGGAACGAAGCTTCGTCATCATCGCGGATCTCTCCTGAAAGTACAGAATCCGAAAAATCGGTCGGCGGGGCACTATGGCAGGCAGCAATACTTCTAACGGTGGGAGTTCGAGTTCGCCGGAAAGGGGGAAGACCAGCGATAGACTCGATCACTAATGGCATCGTAAACACTGACACGGCCACGGTCAAGGATTTCTTTTCATCTTTTGCGCGGCGAGTCGGACGCCGGCGATAGACGAAAACGCCCAACCATCGGCTTGACCCTCGCCGTCTCTGTGCGATAATCCGAAAGGAACGGGTATCCATCGGGCGAGTTGGAACATGCTCAAACTACTGAATTGCCCCCAAGGGCATTATTGGGAGACGGCCAGCGCCATCGGCGAGGATGCTTCGGAGTTCTGTCCGACATGCGGTAGGGCTGCCGAGTCGCTGTCCTGGTTCGATCTCGCTCCCTCCGAAGAAGCCGTGCGCACGCCTGCCGAACCGCCTTCGCCACTGCCGTTGCGGGATGCTTCGGGCCGACCCGTGGTTGCCGGATACGAAATCGTGCAGGAGCTTGGCAAAGGTCCAACGGGGGTCTGTCTGTATCGCGCGCGGCAGTTGGTCGTAAACCGTACCGTATTGCTGAAAGTCGTGTTCGCCAAGGACGATCCCGGTCAACTCGCCTGGGGATGTTTGCGCAACGAGGCGTCCGCGCTGGGACGGCTCGACCATCCGAACATCGTGCAAATCCACGACGCCGGCGAGCGCGAGCGGCAATTGTTCTACAACGCCGTCGAAGCTGTCGAGGGATCGACTTTGGCCGAACGAATCGATGGGAAACCGTTGCCGATACGCGAGGCGTTGGCTCTCGTCGAGACGCTGGCGCGAGCCGTCCATCGAGCGCATCAACAGCATATCCTCCATCGCAATTTGAAGCCGTCCAGCATTCTGTTCCCAAAAACCGAAAACGAGACGAGCGGGACGACTTTGCCGAGCGAAGGGTATCGGTGCGTGAAAATCACCGACTTTGGCTTGGCGCGCAAGCCGATCGAAGGCGATGCCTCCGATGTGGAGTTGCAGGGTGAGTTGCCGTCCTGGCTTTCCCCGGAACAGGCGTGGGGTCGCGCGAAGGACATCGGGCCGGCCACGGATGTGTACGCCCTGGGAACGATCCTCTATCACGCGCTGACGGGTAGACCGCCGTTTCAAGAGGCCACAGTCTCCGAGACGATCGATGCCATCCAATGCCGCGAACCGCCTCGCTTGCCGCGTGTCTCCCGCGATGTGTCGGCGATCTGTTTCAAGTGTCTCGCCAAGCAACCGCGCCGCCGCTACGACTCCGCTTTGGCGTTGGCCGAAGACATACGCCGTTGCCTCGAAGGGCGTCCCGTCGAGGCACGCTTTGTCGGCAACAACGAGCGCCTGGGCAAATGGCTGCGTCGCAATCGTCGCGGCGTCGGGCTGTTGCTTTTCGGCCTCGCGTTGGGCGGATGCCTGGTTTGGATGGTGGCGGATAGCAAACCTTCCGCCTCGCACGCGTCGTCGTCCGATCTGAATTATGGACAAAACCTTTCGCAGATGTCGTTGGATTTGCAGAAGGCCGTCAAGCAACGGGATAAGGCAGAGTACCTGGGCAATCTCTTCTTGGCCCAGCGCGCAACCGAAGGAGAACGCGAGGGGACGCACCCACAAGAATTCCTGTCGCGTTGTCCGTCCTCGTTGCGCCATTGGGAATGGCACTATTTCCGCAGTCGCTTGTCGGGCACTCTGCGAACCGCCGAGTTTAATGCGGAGATGCCGATTCATTGTATCCAGGTCAGTGAAGACGGCCGTTATTTGGCCGCTGGAGGGGGCAGCGAATCCGACGGTGGCCGCCCGCCGGCGCGCGGCGAAGTGCGAATATGGGACTTAGAAAGTCGCAAACTCTTTTGGCATTGGACATTCGCCGAGCCTGTGCGCAGCCTTGCCTTCGACCGCAACGAAGGGTTGGCCATCGTTTGTGGTAGTAAGGAGGGCAATCGTAGAGGCACCGTTCTCGTGCGCGATCTGAGGGCCGAAAAGCCGCGCTTTCCGCCGCGTTCGTTTGCCGGAGCCAACCCTATCTCCACGACCATCTCTTCCAATTCTGAAATTATGGTGGTGATGACCGATGACGCGCGGCTGCATTTGTTGCGCTGCGATCGTGGAGCCGAGGTCGGAAACTTTGCAATCTTGACACAAGTTCGTAAGCCGCGCGAATGGCTGGGGCGCTTGGTGTCGTGGAATGAATCGCCCAATCGGATAAAAATGGCGTTGATAACTCCCGATGGAGGCCAAGCCTTCGTCTTGGAAGACGCGCGAATTCCCACTCGACCGGTACCGCTGGACAGCAACATCATCGCATCGTTTCTCTCTCTCGCCTCAGCCCCAGGCGGATTGAATGTTGCCGTCGGAGCAAGCGATCATCGCATCCATTTGTACGATCCGCGCGTGCCACGACCGGCGGCGGGGCTGAGCGGCCACCGGAGCGCCGTCACCGGACTTTCGTTCAGCGACGACGGCAAACGCCTGGTCAGCTGCGGGCAAAACGGCACGGTGCGAATTTGGGACGTGGAAGACGGCTTCGAGCTGCTTTCTCTACCCGGCTATGCCTCCGCATCCGGCGTTCTCTTTCATTCTACCCCGGATGGACTACCGCCGGGCGTCAGTCTCGATCGTGCTGCGATTCCGCAGCGGCTCTTCATCGCTCACGAAAACAAGGTGACGATGCTCGATCCTCCTCGGCATCTCGATCGCGTATTTGGAAGGTGATCGACGGATAGTTAATTAGAGGATCGTTTTTATCCTTTTCACGAGAGGCGCATTCTTATGGCGGTAAAGAAGATTCTTATGTTGGTCGGCGATTACGTCGAGGATTATGAAGTCATGGTCCCATTTCAGGCGCTGTCGATGATCGGCCACACCGTTCATGCGGTTTGTCCCAACAAAACGGTGGGGCAGACGGTGCGCACCGCCATCCACGACTTCGAGGGCGATCAGACGTACAGCGAGAAACGCGGCCACGATTTCTCTCTCAACGCCAATTTCGCCGATGTGCGTCCGGAATCTTACGACGCCCTGGTGATACCCGGCGGCCGCGCTCCGGAGTATCTGCGCCTCAACGAAGACGTCTTGCGCATCGTGCGCCACTTCGCCGAGAAGAACAAACCGCTGGCTGCCATCTGTCACGGTGCGCAGCTGCTGGCCGCCGCGGGCGTCTTGCGGGGGCGGAGTTGCTCGGCCTATCCCGCCGTCGCTCCCGAAGTGGTGAGCGCCGGCGGGAAGTGGGTGGATGTCGGTTTCGACCGGGCGCACATGGACGGATCTCTGGTCACGGCCGCCGCCTGGCCGGCGCACCCTCAATGGCTGGCACGCTTCCTCAGCATTCTGGGCACGCACATTGAACTATAACATTTTGCCCATATCTCTATCGGGAAAGATCCTCATGCACGTTTGCTTGTTCGATATCGACGGCACCCTGATCGCCAGCGGCGGCGCGGGCAAGGCCGCCCTGGAGGCGGGACTGGTCGAAGAGTTCGGCGTCCCCTTACAACTCGACAAACTCCAGCTGAGCGGTCGCACCGACCGATCCATTCTGGTCGATCTGTTGCGCCTCCACGACCTCAACTCCACGCCCGGAAACTACGCCCGTCTGCGCGATGCCTATCTTCGCCATTTGCCTCGTTACTTGCACGCCGGACGCATTTTGCCCGGTATCGCCGCACTGCTGAACCATCTCGCCGGACGCGACGATGTCGCCGTCGGGCTGCTCACGGGCAATGTCCGCGCCGGTGCAAGGGTCAAACTCGGCTTCTTCGGACTGACCGAACACTTCGCCTTCGGCGGCTACGGCGATCTCCATCTCGACCGCGACGACGTGGCGCGGGAAGCGCTCGACGAAGTGCGAAATCGCTTCAATGGCTCGATTCGAGAAGAGAACATTTGGGTGATCGGAGACACCCCCTTGGACGTGCGCTGCGCTCGCGCAATCGGCGCGCGCGCGGTGGCCGTGGCTACCGGCTGGCACGGCGCGGAGGAATTGGCGGCGAGCCAACCCGACTTGCTGTTCGACGATTTATCCGACGCCGCTCCGCTGCTTGCCGAGTGGGAATCGTGACGTTGCCATCCTTCACTATCCGAAAGAAACTCAATTACCGATTTGGTCGGAATCGACGGCGACACCGTCGTGCCAACCGGAGGCGGCGATGTAATTGTTGTACTCAACCGAGCCGGGAGCCATGCCCTTGCGGAGTCCTCGCACCGAGCCGTCGCCCATGCAGAATTGGATGATCCCCGTGTGCTTGCTGTTGAACTCGAAGATGCCAGTGGAACCCGTCGAAGCCGTACCATAAGCGGTCGGCAGCGAACCGACGCCAATCCAGGCGGGGGCGAACAGGCGCGGGCCATAAGCGAAGTCGTCGAGCCATTCGCCGAACATCAGGGTGTTGCTCGCTCCATCGCTCGATGTCAGTTGCGTTAGGCTGACGGAGGAACGATTGCAAAACAATCCGGCATAGCGATCGACCGAGGGATCGTTGACGTATCCGCCATAGCCGGCAACGCCGACATAGCTGGTGCGTCCAAGGTCCGCTCCACCCTGGTCGATGCCGAAGCCTCCAACGAACAGATCGAAACCCTGGGAAGTGCGGAATGTTTGCGTCAGAATGTCCGTCATGCGCGTATTGGAATAGGGATTGTCCGAGGGGCAAAGATAGGTCTTGATGCGCATTTGAGCGGCGGCGCGGGCGGAAGCATAGTTCCACCAGGGCGGATAAACGGCCGTCAGATTGAGGTAATCGTTGGGTAGATCGCGCATCAGCGCGCGGTAGAGATTGTCTTGCTCGATGTAGGGCAGGAGGTAGACGAAGACGCCGGCGAACTGCGTATCGAAAGGGGGCACGCCGCGACCGATGTCGGGATAGGGGCCGAGCTGCCCGGGAGGCAAAACGCCCGCGACTCCAGCATAGTTATGGGCCGACAAGCCGATTTGTTTCAAATTGTTGCGGCACTGAGTTCGCGCCGCCGATTCGCGCACCCTCTGGATTGCCGGTAGAAGCAGTCCGATGAGGATGGCGACAATGGCCATGACGACGAGTAATTCGATGAGAGTGAACGCGGAACGCCGAACGACCAGGACCATGTACGCTTCCTCAAACGGAGTTAGACGAGATCGCCTCCCCAAGACGGGGACGCGCGCGGACCCTACCCGACGCCAAGACATTGGGCTATGAAACGATGGGACGGTGAACTATCGGATCGCGAGACGGCGAATCGTGTGGAGAGGTATACGGAACCCGGACGGCAAGGATGCGAGTCTGTGGTTCAAGTTAGAAATCTCCCAGAAAGATATGGCATTAATCCATTACTTCCGAGACTATACAAGGGGTCGAGTCGCATCGCAAGCAAAAAATGAACGAATTGTCATTTTTTTCAAAAAAAGGTCGAGCGGAGAGTGAGAGGGATGCGTCTACTGTTGACGGGAGCGAGCGGACAACTGGGGAGCTATCTGCTACGCGAATGTCTGAGCCAGAGCGAATCGGTAATCGCCTGGAGCGGTAGACGTCGCGGCCAGTCGTTCGGCTACCCCTTGCGTCCGATCGATTTAGCCGATGCGGATGCTCTTGCCAGGGCATTCCGCGAAGCGGCCCCGTCGGCGGTCGTCCATACTGCCGCCTTAGCCCGCGCCTCCGAATGCCGGGGCGAGCCGCGTCGCGCCGAGCAGATCAACGTCCACGGTACCGCCCTCCTCGCCGAGTTAGCCGAACGGGCTAAGATTCCTCTGCTTCACATCTCCACGGATATGGTGTTCGACGGTAAACACGCTCCGTACCGTGAAGGAGACACGACCTGCCCGCTCTCTGTCTACGGAGCCACCAAGGTTGAATCCGAGCGTGCCGTTTTGGCCTCGCCTCGCCACACCGTCGTGCGGCTGCCGTTACTTTTTGGCCCATCGCTGACCGACCGTCCGACTTTTTTCGACGCCCAAATAAAGGCGTTGCGTCTGAGTGAGTCCATCGGTTTGTTTTACGACGAATGGCGAACGCCTCTTAGTTTCTTAGTCGCCGCCCGTTCGCTCCTGACTCTGACCGATTCGCCACCCGGTGGAGTCTTGCACATGGGAGGGCCGGAGCGACTGAGCCGATTCGAGATGGGACAACGCCTGGCGGCTTTCCTGGGATGCGGCGACCGGGCGATGGAGGCGATTTCCCGGAATGATCTTCCCGATGTCGAGCCGCGTCCCGCCGATCTCTCCCTCGATTCGTCGCACTGGCGCGGGCTTTCTCAGCGCCAACCGTGGCCGAGTTACGAAGCCGCGTTGGCACAACTCAATCTCACCCAATGACGGGAGAAGAACCTAACATGAATGAACGCGGTGTAGCTCTGGTGACGGGCAGCGGCAAGAAGCGGATCGGCTGGCATGTAGCCTCCGCTCTCGCCGAGCGCGGCTACAACGTCGTGGTCCACTATCATACCTCGGCGCGAGAGGCCGAGGAGACGACGGATGCCTTGAGGCAGCGCGGCGTCGAAGCGATGGCCTTGCAAGCCAACTTATCCGACGAAACGGAGGTTCAAAGTCTCTTTAGCGCGATTCGGAATCGGTTCGACCGTCTCGATGTCCTCGTCCATTGTGCCGGGGTCTGGAACAAGAAACCTCTGGAAGCCGTGAATGCAGTCGATGTTCGCCTCAATTTTGAGGCGAATGTCCTCAGCACGTTTCTCTGCGCCCGCGCAGCCGGTCTGATGATGGTACGGCAAGAAGAAGGCGGCTGCATCGTAACGCTGGGCGACTGGGCCGTGATCCGCCCCTATCTCGATTATCCCGCATATTTCGCTTCCAAAGGGGCGATCCCGACGCTAACGCGCTGTCTGGCCGTCGAATTGGGCACGCGCAATCCGCGCGTCCGCGTCAACTGCGTCGAGCCGGGGCCGGTTCTCTTGCCGCCCGATCTCCCCGAAGTCGAACGCCGCGAAGCCATCGCCGCCACGCTGGTTCAGCGCGAAGGGTCGCCGGATCGCATTGCCCGCGCCGTGCTTGCACTGATCGACAACGATTTCATCGACGGTATCAGTCTGCCCGTCGATGGCGGTAGAGGGATATTCGCTGGTGGAAAATAGGCAATCGTCTCCCCGTTCTCGATGCGTCGAAACCTCGACTCCTCCCAGAGCCAGGATTTGCCACGACCCTGGAGCGCTGCCTGCGAATGAGGCGAGGAGAAAAAGCGGGAGGGCTACTTGGGTCGATCCGCCTCTTTCCGGGAATGCCGGTTTCGCGTAGAATCGAAAGTGATAGCTTTTGAATGTAGACGCCGCCTCCAACGGGAAGCAGATGGAGTAGAAAGTTATCCTCAAGGTGTCTCGGCATCGAGGGTAAAAACGAGAGCGACAACGAAACTGACGTAAGCATTTGAAAACAATCATTTGCGCCCGTAGCTCAACTGGATAGAGCAGCGGTCTTCGGAACCGCAGGTTGCAGGTTCGAGCC
Source organism: Planctomycetota bacterium (assembly GCA_021807595.1). Classification (GTDB taxonomy): domain Bacteria; phylum Planctomycetota; class Planctomycetia; order Gemmatales; family Gemmataceae; genus JAJPHU01. The sequence goes on from JAKBCS010000034.1 coordinate 37,009, forward strand.
CTGCCGGGCGTACTGTGCCTTTCCTTTAGCCACTGTCGATGGCGAGCGAGGTTCTCGTTCGCTTACGGGCGATCGCGTCTCTGGGCAATTCGCTCCCCTCCACTTAAAATGTTCGCGTAGCATTGTTCTCGAATCGTTCGAGCAAAGCGAGGAGATAGGATCGTGGACTTGCCTGCCGTAGCCGTGTCGCAGACTCCGGAGGCGAAGTTCCGCGAATATCTGGCCAGCCGTCCCAAATCGCAACGCTTCACCGATCAACAGCGCGACATGGTGCAATACATCTTCAGCCAGCACCATCACTTCGATGCCGATCGGCTCATCGACGACATGAAAGGTGCCGGTTTTCGCGTCAGCCGGGCCACGGTGTATCGCACCCTCGGTAAACTCGTCGATGCCGGCCTGCTGCGCCGCCTAGAACTAGGGTCGCGCACCTACTACGAACACGATTACGGCTATCCGCAGCACGAACATCTCCACTGCGATCAGTGCGGCAAGATGATCGAGTTTCAAAGCCCCGCCATTGAGGCCACGGTACGCGAGGTGTGCCGCGAACACCAATTCCAGGCCGCGGGTCATACCTTCGTCATTCGCGGAATCTGCGCCGAATGCAACCGCGCCCGCACGATGAAACGACGTCTCGATCTCATCTGAACGCTTACTGTTCCACGATTTTTGGCTTCTCGGTGGCGAAAGCCGCCTCGGTGTGATAGGCTAACCTCCGCGCCCGCCTTCGTTCCGACAACTGTAACTCTCCCTAGAGGATCGCACCATGTTTGCCGTGCGCTTGCTGGCTTTGGTCGGCTCTCTCGCACTAATGTCGAGCGTCCTGTTCGCGGACGCGCGCGCCGACGAGAACTCGAAAACCGGCTTTCTCACCCGCGTTCACAAGGACGCCGGCGGCAAGGAAGCCAAGTACGTTTTGTTCGTGCCACACGATTATAAAGGCGATAAGGAATATCCGATAATCCTGTTTTTGCACGGCGCGGGCGAGCGCGCCGGCGGCAAGAAGCAACCCGTCGAGGTCGGCATTGGGCCGGCGATCGAGAAGCGCGAGAAGAGTTTTCCGTTCCTGGTCGTCATTCCCCAGGCGGAGAAAACCTGGCAAGCGAAATCGGCCGATGCCGAGCGCGCCTTGGCCATGCTCGCCGAGGTTCAGAAAGACTATAAAGTCGATGCCAAAAGAATCTATTTGTCCGGTCTGTCGATGGGCGGATTCGGCACTTGGAGTTTGGCTATCTCACATCCAGACAAGTGGGCGGCGATCGTGCCGGTTTGCGGCCGCGGTGACGTCAAGCAGGCGGCCAAGATCAAGGATATTCCCTGCTGGTGCTTCCACGGCGACGCCGACCCGGCGGTCAAGGTGGAGGGGTCGCGCAACATGATCGAGGCGCTCAAAAAAGCGGGGGGCGAGCCGAAGTATACCGAATACCCCGGCGTCGGCCACAACAGCTGGGATCGCGCTTACGCGACGAAAGAACTGTACGAGTGGTTGTTGCAACAGCACAAGAAGTAGAGTACGGATAGAAATCGTGGATGTTGGTTAGCCGCGACGCGAAGCGGAGCGCGGGAACGTGCCGCACTTCCTTCGGCGAAAGGCTAAAAAAATCGGGAGACCTTTGTCAATGACTAGAAAACGTGTGAATCGGCGCAATTTCCTGAAGACGACGGCAGCGGGCGCTTCGGCGTTGACGCTGGCTGCTTCGTCCTATGCCAAGGTGGCGGGTGCCAACGACAAACTGCGCATCGCTTTTCTCGGCGTCGGCGGACGCTGTCAACAACACATCGATGTTGTGTTGCAGATGCAGAAAGAAGGCAAGGCGGTCGTGCCGGTGGCTGTCTGCGACGTATGGGACGGCGACCCGCAGCTGGGCAGCAAGAAAGGGCGCGGCCTGTATCCGTCGGCCAAACGCTGTGGCATCAAGGAAGACGACAAGGAGCACGTTACCAAAGATTATCGCAAGATTCTCGCGCTCAAAGACGTGGATGTGGTCAGTGTCGCCACGCCGGATCACTGGCATGCGCGCATGGCCATCGACGCCATGAAAGCCGGCAAGGACGTGTATTGCGAGAAGCCGATGACGCGCACCATCGCTGAGGCCCAGGCCGTCGTGGACACGGCCAAGGATACCGCGCGGGTAATGTCCGTCGGCGTGCAGTCGATGGCCGACCCCACCTGGCGCGAAGCGCACAAGTACATCGCCGCGGGCAATATCGGCAAGGTCATGCAGGGCCAAACCAGCTACTATCGCAATTCCAGCGTCGGGCAATGGCGCTACTATCCGCTGAAAAAAGAGATGACGCCGACCACCATCGACTGGGAGATGTGGTTGGGCCACAAGTTCGATGTCAACGGTGTTCCTCTCGGCCCCAAGCCGAAGGACATGCCGTTCGATCGCGCCGTGTGGGCGCAGTGGCGCTGCTATTGGCCGTTCGGCGGCGGCATGTTCACCGATCTGTTCGTGCATCAGACGACGCATCTGATCTCGGCGATGGGTGTGCGCTATCCGGCGCGCGTAGTCGGCGCGGGTGGTAATTACATGGAATACGACAACCGCGATGTACCGGACACGGCCACCGTCGTCGCCGATTATGGCGAAGGCTGCCAGGTCATTATCTCGGCGACGATGTGCAACGACACCCAGCTGGGCGAGCTGATTCGCGGTCACCTTGGGACGATCAAGTTCACCGGCGGCGGCGACTACATGAAGGGCTTCGAGGTCTACGCCCAGAACATCGCCGGCGGCCCGGCCAAGCCCAAGCAAGGCTTCGGTACGCCGGTCCATACCTTCGAGAATCCCAAGAGCGGCAACGCCACCTACGCCTTGTACGAGAACTTCCTGGAGTGCGTTCGCTCGCGCAACCGTGAGACACTCTGCACACCAGAGCTGGGCGCGGCGGCATTCACCACCGTAAACATGGGCGTGTTGAGCTATCGCTTCGGCAAAGTTCTCTTCTGGGACAAAGAGGAGCGCAAAACGCGGGATGTCGATCCGGGTTGGGCGCGAGCCTGGGAGAAGCGGAGCAAAGAACGCGGCAAACCCAATCACATCATCGGCTGGGAAGCCGGCGACAAGGGTAGTCTCTTGCAGCCACCGGCGTATCAGAAGTTGGAAGGACCATGGAAGGACGGTCGGGATCCGGCGGACAACAGCGCCGGATAGGATGGCGCGGGAACAGAGCCTGAAGCGTAAGCGCGGTTTGCGGTTACCCCCTCGCTTCCGCTTCAGGCTCTGACGGAGGATTGACGGCTCATGACGCCGACGCTCGATACCTTCGACCTTTCCGACCGTCGCGCCCTTGTGACCGGCGGCAGTCGCGGTATCGGCTACGCCGCGGCGACGGCGTTGGCGCGGCGGGGGGCAGCGGTGGCTCTGACGGGGCGCAAAGAGGATGCGCTGAATGCCGCCGTAAAAGACTTGCGAGGTTTCGGAGCGGACGCGCGAGGATATGTTTGCCACCAGGGCAATCCCGAAGCCATCGTCCAATTATTCGAGCAACTCGATCGAGATCATTTCCTACTCGATACGCTCGTCTTGAACGCGGCCACCAATCCCGTTGCTGGCCCGTTGCTCGAACTTGACCTCGACGCCTGGAGGAAGATCGTCGAGGTGAATCTCACGGGTGCCCTGCTGACGGCACAAGCGGCGGCACGAAGAATGCTAACCAGACAAAAAGGATCGATTATATTTATCGCGTCGATTGCCGCTATCGACCCTCTGGCGGGACTCGGTGCCTATAGCGTCAGCAAGGCTGGGGTTCTCGGCCTGATGCGAGCGTTTGCCAAAGAGTTGGGAGCGAAGGGGATTCGCGTTAACGCCGTCGCGCCGGGATTGATCGAGACGCGCTTCTCGGCGGCGCTGTTTCAGGATCGAGCCGCGTATGAAAAAATCGTCGGCCAAACGGCGCTGGGACGGCACGGTCAACCGGACGATGTCGCGGGCGCAGTGGTATATCTCGCGTCGGAAGCGTCGGCTTACGTTTCCGGGCAGGTGCTGATCGTGGACGGAGGCGGACGCATGGGATAAGACGACAGCCGACGATGGCGACCGATGAGCCGTGAGTCTGGTATCATATCTCCATGAAGCCAAAACATTCCGAGCCAAAACCGTACGTCCAACCGTACTGCGATCCGTCGCCGATTATCCCGTGTCGGCGATACGTCGTTTCGCACACTCGATTGCCGAGCGGTTTCATCTCCAAAGGATCATTCTCTTCGGCTCCTACGTCGATGACACACCGCACAACGAAAGCGATGTCGATCTACTCGTCATCATGCCCACCCGCGATCCTGTTTTGCCTCAGTCGAATCTGGAAGAACGCTCAGGGCCTACGCATCAACTCTTCCCTAACGTACCGTGTGGGGCAAGGATTTCTTCCAGAAAACCCGTGTTGTAGGCGGCCGAGAGGCGTTTTTGGGCCATGCTCTTTTTGCTCGGGTGTTGCTTCAACAGACTCAA
>JAKBCS010000035.1 GCA_021807595.1 Planctomycetota bacterium
GCTCCGTGGTATTGCCCCACCTGTCTTAAAGAAACAGATTCCGAGACAATCTCCGAATCCGAGTCCGACGAATCGACCTTCCACGACGGACAAGCCTCAACCGGCGTTTGAATCAGCATTCTTTACGAGCCTGCCTTAGCCACCATCGCTTTGAATACATTGCGTGGAACGCCGTAGGGATAGCCGGGATGGCTTAGCGCCGACATTGGGATTCCCTCAAGTCGGGAACCGATCTCGACGAGCGAAACATCGCCCATCGCCAGATCGTCCGTCGCGTGTTTTATCGTCTCACTCATGGAACCTGTAACGGATCGATTCAGCGCTTTGGCGAATCGAACCGATCCGCCGATTGGATGAGAACGGGTGAGAGGGTTTTGTGGGAGGGAGTCTAAAAGTCGATGCGTTGCAGGCGATGATTTTCGGTATCGACGACGTGAACGCGGCCTCGGCTGTCGATGGCCAAGGCCCACGGATTGTGCAACCGACCGGGAGCGTGTCCGGGACCGCCCCAACAACCCAGCGATTCGCCCATCGCCGTGAACTTCTGGACTCGATTGTTACCGTTCTCGACGACGTATAAGATGCCTCTTTTGTTGAACGCCAGATCGTAAGGATATTTGAGCTGTCCCGGCTCCGCGCCGGAGACGCCCCAACAGCGCACCAACTTCCCTCGGCGCGTAAAGACTTGAATGCGATCGTTGCAGGCATCGGCGACGTAGAGGTCGCCCTCCGGTCCCCAAGCGAGGGCGCGGGCGCGCGAAAACTGTCCCGGTTCGGTCCCCGCGCTGCCCCAGCAACGCAGGAATCGACCGGCGGCATCGAAAACGCTAATCCGCTGATTCTGTCCGAACTCGGCCACAAAGAAATTACCCTCTTCATCCTCAACGACATCGCTCACATAGCCGAGTTGTCCCGCCTCCGTTCCGCTCTCGCCGCCGATCTTGCGGAGTTCGAACCCGGTAGGGGAGTAGATGCGGAAGCAGTTGTAGTGTGAGTCGCTGACGATCAAGTTGCCCCCGCGGGACACGCTCAAACCGCTGGGGCGGCCGTTACGATAATCCGGCGTCGTCCAGGTTGGGCCGAGATAGTGACCATCGCGGTCGTACACTTGGATGCGCGCGGTGAAATCGACGACGTAGAGCCGATCGTTGCCGTCGATAGCCACGGCGCGCGGGCGCACCATGTCGCCGTTCTGCACGCCGCGTCGTCCCCAAACCAACTCGGGGCTGGCCGGATCGCCTCCGCAGCCGAGCAACGTCGGTAACAGCAGCGCGATGGGGAGTCGAGAGGGAATGGAACACACGAAGATCGAACTCCAAGTCGAAGGATACCTCCGCTCATGAGCCAGTCCTTGCCATGCCGGAAGCGGAGGCGAGAATGGCCTTGTCGGACCCGGTTTCAATTCTACAATAAGACCCTTCTCGGAGTCGAGCATTCTGAAGGGATGAATCGAGTTTTTTGAGTTTACAGCGCGGTCGCGCAGGAGGTCATCAATGGGAAGTCGGCGTCGCGGCAGCGGAAGGCGAAAAGTGGGTCGCAAGAAACGGCGCATGCGCGCCCGCATTCGCCACCGCAAGTAATCGACAATTCGTGCGTTTGAAGTTGTCCGCAGCTTGCTCCTGCCAGGAAGCGTGGAGGACGCGCGGTCTCGCTCCGTGCGGGTTTTGTTTCCGGCCACGCTCTGGATGCGAGAACCGCGAAGCCTCGTAGGCAACTCCGCGCGATGCCACCGCGCGAGTTTTCATGCTTCGGCGATCAATACCACGGTCGAGAAGGCGACCACGGGATAGGTCGAGCCTACCTCGATGCGTTGGCCTTCGTCGAGTCCGACGATGTCGCGCGGCGAGAGTAGCGCCGTATCGACGATGCGGTGCCACGGACGGCCTCGTGGCGCGGGCGGGATGCGAAACGGCAGCGTCTCGGTCCAAGCGTTGAAAGCCATGTAGATGTCTCGATCCGGCTCGCGGTTGGTTCGGCGTCCGTCGAGAACCAGAGCGAGACTACGGCTCCACGGCGAGAAATCCGGCTTGAAAGGAATCACGCCGTGCCAAATCACATCGGATCCCCACAGAAAATTCCTTCGGCGCAGGGCAGGATGGCGCTTCCGCAGTGCGATCATCTCGCGGGTGAAGCGCAGGAATCCGGCGTTGCGCTCGGCCAAGGACCAATCGATCCACGAGACTGCATTGTCCTGACACCAGGCGTTATTGTTGCCGTGCTGCGTGCGGAGAAACTCGTCGCCGGCCATTAACATCGGTACGCCCTGAGATAGCAGGAGTGTCGCGACTAAGTTCCGCGCTTGGCGTTGGCGCAAGGCAAGAATCTTGGCGTCGCCGGTCGGTCCCTCGACGCCGCAGTTCCAGCTATAGTTTTCTTCGCAGCCGTCGCGCTCATCCTCTCCGTTGGCCCGATTGTGTTTTTGGTTGTACGACACCAAGTCCCAAAGTGTAAAGCCATCGTGACAGGTAATGAAATTGAGCGAATGGCGCGGCTGCCGTCCGGAGCGTTCGTAGAGATCGGAGCTGCCGCACAGCCGCGTCGCTAATTGTCCTACCATGCCTGGCTCGCCGCGCCAGAAGCGGCGAACGTGATCGCGATACATACCGTTCCACTCCGACCAGCGGCGTCCGTAAGGAAAGCCGCCCACCTGATACAAACCCGCCGCGTCCCACGGTTCGGCGATCAATTTCGTATCGGTCAACACGCCTTCTTCGGCGATCATCTCGACGATGGGCGGATCGACCATCACGCGGCCGAGGAAGTCGCGTCCCATTACCGAAGCGAGATCGAAGCGCAGGCCATCGACGTGCATGTCGGCGACCCAGAAGCGCAAGCAGTTGAGGATGAGATTGCGGACGACCGGATGGTTGCAGTTGACGGTATTGCCGCAGCCGGAGAAGTTGAGATACTTCCCTTCCGGCGTGAGCATGTAATACAGCTGATTGTCGAGGCCGCGAAACGAGTAGGTTAGGCCGCGTTCGTCCCCCTCGCCGGTATGGTTGAACACGACATCGAGATAGACTTCGATTCCGGCGTCGTGGAAAGCGCGGACCATCTCGCGGAACTCGGTGACTTGTCCGTGTTCCTTCCCCGTGGCCGCGTAGGCCGCCTTGACTGCCGCGAACGCGACGCTGTTATATCCCCAAAAATTGCGCAGCCGTTCGCCAGTGTCGGGGTTGCGAAACGGGCAATCGCACTCGTCGAACTCGTGGACGGGCAGCAGCTCGACAGCAGTAACCCCTAGCGAAGCGAGGTAGGGGATTTTATCGACCAAGCCGGCAAAGGTTCCGGGATGGGCGACCATGGAGTTCGGGTGACAGGTGAAACCACGAACGTGCAATTCGTAAACGATGGTATCTTCGAGCGGCGTCAACGGGGGCGCGTCTTCGCCCCAATGGAAGGGGCGACGAAGATACACGCTGCGCCGTGCAGAGCAGCGCGAAGAATCCGTCTCGTGCGGTTCACCCCACGACGAGCTATCGGACAAGGCCGTCGCCGAGGGATCGAGCAGCACGATCGACGGATCGAAACGATGCCCCAAGCCGCGCGGTCCCTCGACGCGCCAACCGTAGGTGAAGGCGGACGGCAAACCGGCGACGAGAATATGCCAATGATCGCCGGTCCGATTGCGCCGCCGATCCAACGGTACCTCGGCAATAAGTTGAACGCCGTCGAGCGGATAGATTACCAGAGTGACGGAGGTGCCATTGCGACAGAGGAGAGCGAAGTTAACGCCGTCGGGCATCGCCGATGCGCCGAGCGGCAAACATTTGCCGCGAGCGATTCGCAGAGAAAGCATCGTTTCGTCTTTCGGTTCGTAGCACGGTGGAGCCGATCCAAGCGTTGCGACAACTCTCGGCAAGCTCATGGTTTGAAGATAGACCAGACGCGGCAAGGTTGGCAAGGTCGATCCGAGACCCTCGAAGCGTCTTATCGTCCGTTCGGCACGACCGAGCATGGGACAAAATCGGCGACCTGTGAAACTTTTCGACAATTCGACTGGAAAATAAAAAAAACTTCGTTACAATTCATCAGTGTAGGGAGGTTGGTCCACGCCAAACTCTCGAACCGCTGGCTTCACCTTTTTTGCTGCCGTCCTCGTGGGAGGATGGTCCCATTGAAGTCCGCAACTTTAACCGCATTCGCAAGGTTTACTTTTTTTTAACGGTATACTGCGTAAGTGCTTGTCCTGGCGAACCGGCGGCTGACGCTGCTGCATTCTAACGCCCATCCTCGGCGGCTGACGCGGTACGCCAAACACACCGGAGGAATCCAACATGGCCGTCGCTCGCGGCGACGAGGGGGCGGGGAATCTGACCCGCAGACGAACGATTCGACGAACCACCGATTCAGCGGCGTCTCCCCCGCCGCAATCCCCCCCTCCCCCCAACTACACCCCGCCGCGCGGCAATCCCGCGCTACGGCTGGACGATCTCTACCGGCTGCCGATGCCGAAATTGTTCGCCTTGGTCGAGCAAGAGGGCATCGCCGAACACACCGGCATGAATCGCGCACAGATGATCGTCGCCGTCGTGCGCCGTCAGATTGAACGCGGCGAAATCGTCCGCGGCTCCGGCACGCTCGAAGTCTTGCCCGATGGTTACGGATTCCTTCGCAGCGCCGCGCACAACTATCTCGCCTCTCCCGAAGACATTTACGTCTCCCCCAGCCAGATTCGTCGCCTCGGATTGCGCACCGGGTTGGTCGTCGAAGGCCCGATCCGCCTGCCCATCGAAGGACAGGAAAACTTCGCCCTCATGCAGGTCGAAGTCGTCAACGGTCATCCGCCGGAAGAGAAATCTCGGCCAACCGTCTTCGAGGATTTGACCCCCCTACACCCCAATCGCCGACTCGTCCTGGAGACGACCGGCGACGAGATGCCCACCCGCGTGATCGACCTCGTGACGCCTATCGGCAAGGGCCAGCGCGGCCTGATCGTCTCGCCGCCTCGCGCCGGTAAGACGGTCTTGCTGCAAAAGATTGCCCTGGCCCTCAAGAAAAACCATCCTGAGTGTTATTTAATTGTGTTGCTCATCGACGAACGGCCCGAAGAAGTCACCGACATGGTTCGCACCGTGGCCGGACCCAACGCCGAAGTCGTCGCCAGCACCTTCGATGAACCGTCTTCGGAACACGTTCACGTCAGCGAAATCGCCCTGGAAAAAGCCAAGCGTTTGGTGGAAGACGGGCGCGACGTGGTCATTCTGCTCGACTCCGTCACCCGCCTCGCCCGCGCTCACAACACCGAAGCGCCCTCCGGCGGCAAGTTGCTGTCCGGCGGTCTCGATTCGAATGCGATGCAAAAGCCTAAACGCTTCTTCGGCGCGGCACGCAACATTGAGGAAGGCGGCTCGCTGACCATCCTGGCCACCGCCCTCATCGACACCGGCTCGCGCATGGACGAAGTGATCTTCGAGGAGTTCAAGGGCACCGGCAACATGGAACTCCACCTGGATCGCCGACTCGTCGATAAACGCGTCTGGCCCGCCATCGACATCAACCGCTCCGGAACCCGCAAGGAAGAATTGTTGATGCACCCCGATGAGGTTGATCGCGTCCGCGCTCTCCGTCGCGTCCTTGCCGACATGCACCCCGTCGAGGCAATGGAGTTGGTCGTTAACCGCATGCGCAAGACGAAGTCGAATGCGGAATTCTTGCTCAGTATGAACATGAGTTAACTCTTTTCGTCTTCTCGTTCCCACGCTCCGCGTGGGAACGAGGGAGTATAGCGCCATCGACACCAACGCCAATGGTTCCCCCCTTGTCCGCCTCGCTCATTTCAGCGACATCCACGTTGCTGCGCCCATTCGCTCGTGGCAACCGCGCGATTGGTTCAACAAACGCATGTCGGCATGGATCAATCTTTGCCTATTAGGGCGAGGCAAACGCTTTCGTCACACCGAACGCATTCTGACCGCGCTGCGCGAGGAGATACGGCAGCGAGGCTATCATCGTCTCCTTTTTTCCGGTGACGCCACGACGATGGGGTTCGAGGAAGAGATTCAGAGCGCGGCGCGCTTGCTCGGCGTGGGAAACGAAGCGTTTGCGGGTCTAGCGGTGCCAGGCAATCACGATTACTGTACATCTTCCGCCATGCGGGGAGGCCACTTCGAGCGGATTTTCGCGCCTTGGCAGCAAGGCAAACGCATCGGCAACGAAGTCTATCCGTTCGCTCAGCGCGTTGGACATTTGTGGTTGATCGGGGTCAACTCATCGACGGCCAATCGGCTGTACTGGGATGCGCGGGGGAGGGTTGGACCGGAACAGCTCGAACGTCTGGAAAAACTCCTCGGCCAACTCGAACCGGGACACAAGATTCTCGTCACTCACTATCCCATTTGTCTGGCCGAAGGGGAACCCGAAGGCGTTTTCCACGGACTGCGCGATCTGAACGACCTGCTCTCCGTGGCCAAGAACGGCGGCGTCACGTTATGGTTGCACGGCCATCGCCACGAACATTATCACCATCCACACTCCGAATACGCGCCATTCCCCGTCATCTGCGCCGGCAGCGCCACGCAACGCGGATTGTGGTCTTATAGCGATTATTCGATTGAGGGATCGCGGCTGCGTGCGGAGCAACGCGTCTTCGACGAGGAGCGAGGGGCTTTCCGCGAGGGGCGCGTTTTCGAGGTGGAGTTGCCGATTTCGACGATTGGTTAGCCGCGACGCGGAGCGGAGCGCGTTCCGCTCCGCGTCGCGGCTAACCACTAGCGCGTCGCCTGCCATTCGAGACCGAGGTTGGTTAGTTTCTCGCGCTTGGCCAGCACTTCCCACGGCGAGCCAGCGTGATCCTTGATGATCTTGTCGAGCAACTTGTGCCCTTCCTTGGCGAACTTCTTTCCGGCGCTGTCGCCTTGCAGCTTGGCCTGCGAAGCCAATTTCCAGCCGGATTGCAATTCCGGATCGCGAGGCGGAAACTCCTTGCGCATCGAGCCGAGCATCGACTGATACTCGAACAGATACGCATACTCCAGCTGCATGCGGGCATGGATGTAATCGTAATTGGCTTGCCAGCGTCTGTTCTCGGCTTCCCTGGCCTCGACGACTTTCGGATCGCGCAAATCGTTCAAGGCGTCGTCGATGGCGCGCATGAGCAAGGCGACGCGGCGTTCGTCGTTCTCGACGCGCGTCTTGAATTGCGTCTCGACGTTGCCGCCGCCGGACGGAGCGCGATAGCCATCGCGAAGTACGTTCAATTGGACGCCGATCTTCGAGCGCATCACACTGATGTCACCGCTCAACTCTGTTGGCCCTTTAGCGGGATAAATGGCCCAGAGAACGGCGCGAGCGTTCTTGACGGCCTTGCGAAGGGGCGATTCGGGATTGGGCACATCGCCTTGATATTGCTTGAGCGCCTCGACGGAGAAAGGGGGTAGAGCATCGTAGCGAATGGCCAATTCGTGCGTAACCTTGATCGGCGGGGCACCGGCTTGGCTAAGAACCGATTCGATCAACATCTTATTGATGGACACGCTGGCGGGAGGAGCGGCGAGCGCGGCGATGGGACTGAGCGGCGGTGCTTCCTTCGGATCGTAAGCGTCGTTGCCTTCCGCTTCCTTGCCGGTCAAACGCGAGATCTGTTCGAGCTTGCGCTTACCCAATTCTTGTTTCATGCGCCGATTGACCAGTTCGACCCAGCGCTCCATCGGTAACGACTTCTTGGGGTCATTTTGAATCTTGCCGTTCCCTAAGCTCGACGCCGTCTCCCTCATGGAGTCTAGGAAAATGCCCATCGGGTAATCGTCGGAAGCATAGGATCGTTGCTTGGCGATGCACGACGACCAGACTTGGACTCCTGCCGGTGGAGTCTTCAGCAGGGCATCGAGTTTCTCGCCCATCTCGTCGCCGCCGGGCCGTTCTTGTCCGATGGTCGGGTTGAAGCGATTCGAGTCAAGCACCAATACTTTTTGCCTCGCCTTGCACTTGGCCATTTGCTCGTAGAACCACTTGAGGGGAATCATCGTGTCGGCGCGATCCAATTCGCCTTCGATGGGAGCGAGATACACGTCATCGCCCAGCTCGACCGAATGGCCGACGAAGAAGACCACGACGCGATCCTGATCGCGCGAGGATTCGAGAAAAGCGGTCAATGATTTCTCGATGACTGACTTCGTTGGTGCGCGCGGATCGCCGTCGGTGTGGAACGAGTCGTCGCTGAGATGAGCGATTTGGTTGCGCGGGATTTGCACGGCGCGCGACAGGTTATCTAAAAAGGCGTGGAAATTATCGGACTTCGACGATCCGTTGAGGATCGGATTGGCGTAGAGATAATCGTGAATGCTGATGACCAACGCCCGACGCGGGAAGAGGTTGCTTCCGGGGCGCGACGGTTTGGGTGAATCGTTGCGATTCGGGTTGGGGCGAGTGGGCGAGTCCGTGGGTTGTTTGTTCGACGGCGTCTTGGACGAGGGCGCTTTGTCTTTCGTTCGCGACGCGGTGGGGGGAGTGGAAGGGGACTCGTTTTCCGATTTCCTGGTCGTTGGACCGGCCGATGCTTTCTCGCGGCCATTCTGGGCAACCGGATCGTCGTCGGGAGGGAAGAGCGCGGCGAGGTTATCCCAGAAGACAAACGCGCCGCCGGCAGTGAGAACAAGAAGGAGAAGAGCGAGAAACGCTCCCATCCATCCGCCGCTGCCTTTCGATGGACGCTGCTTCTTGCGTTTGCTCGGCTCACGATCGGCGTTGTCGAAAACGTCGAACGCCGCGCCGCCGACCGGCTGGGCGACGGGCACGGCGAGAGCAACAACCGGAGGAGTAATCGTCGCGGTAGCCGCCTTTTGAGGTGGAGAATCGATTACGTTCTCGCGGACGGTTGGAGCGGTTCGACTCTTAGCTTGCAACAGCGTGCCGCAATGTTTACAGCGTATCGCTTGCTGGAGCCAATCGGCGGGAATGCGAAGCCGATTTTTACACCCCGGACACAACGACTGCACCAACTGCGGCATGGGACGATCTCCAAAGCGAGGAAGAATCTCTCTGTCATTCAGACGATATTATACGTCATCCGGTTCCTTCGACCCAAGTAGAATGTCGCGCCAATCGGACTGTTTCCAAAGTCATTCGCCGGTCGAGAGATGGAGGCGGACCCGATTGAGGGCGAGTTTGGCGGTGCGCCTCCGCACTTCGTCACGGCTGCCGGTCCAGCTGAAGCGCGTGGAGGTCGCGCCGCCCGACCATGCCAGACCGACGAAGACCAGACCGACCGGACAATCCGCGTTCAGATCGTGGGGACCGGCCACGCCGACCGTGCTGACCGCCAAATCGGTACCCAGGCGTGTGCGGCAGCCGACGGCCATTGCTTCGGCAACTTCGGCGCTGACGGCTCCGTAGGTTTCAATCAGAGATTGCGGCACGGCGAGCAATTCCACCTTCAACCGATTATCGTAGGCGACGATACCGCCGCGAAACCAAGCGCTGATGCCCGGCACACTGCCGAGCCGCTCGGCCACCAGACCCGCCGTCACCCCTTCCGCCGTCGCCAAACTTTGTCGTTTCGTAGCCAACAACTCTGCCACCGTTCCTTGCAATTCCTCCTCATCCAGGCCGAAAACCAGCGAGCCAAGTCGTTCGCGCACCGTTCGTTCGACCGGAGCGATCTGCGCTTGGGCTTCCGCGAGGCTCGGCGCGCGGGCGAGGATGCGCAACGAGACCACCGCGTCGCTGACCGTGATGCCTACCTCCGGCACATGGCCGCGCTTCGTCAGGTCGAGCAGTTTCTCTTCGATTGCCGACTCTCCGAGTCCGAAGGTGTTTATTTTGCGCTGCACGAGTACGCCGCCACCGAGTCCGAGCGCCGCCAGACGAGGTTTGATCTGCGACTCGAACATGCCGTACATCTCCGACGGCACGCCCGGCATGGCTGCAATCTGGCATTCGCCCATACGCATCCAGATTCCGGGCGCGGTTCCTCGCGCATTGAAGATCGCTTCAGAACCCGTGGGAAACTGTGCTTGCACGCGATTGCGTTCCGGCATGGTTCGATTGCGTCGGCGAAACATCTCTTCGATGTGCCGAAGCGAATCGGCATCCTCGAACAATTCGACGCCAGCGACGCGGGCCAACACTTCGCGCGTTAGATCGTCTTGCGTGGGACCGAGACCTCCCGTCGCCAGTACCAATCCGGCTCGCCGACTTGCGATGCGGAACGCCTCGATATTCGCTTCAAGATCGTCGGCGACCGTCGTATGCCAACCGACGGCAATACCCATCTCCGCCAAGTGCCGGCTGAGCCATTGGCTATTGGTGTCGAGATTCTGACCGCTGGTGAGTTCACTACCGATCGAGATTATTTCACACTTCATAAAAATACTCTATCATTGGGGCGGTCCACTCGTAAAGAGGAGCGGAGGCAGTCGTGACTCCCCTCACCCCAATCTCTCTGCGGGGGACAGGGGCTTTGCGGATCGCCTCTGAGTGTGCGAAGGGGCGATACAATGTCCAAGCGTCCTTTATTTATGCAACAACGCCGTCTGGGGAGCCGCCGCTATTTCGATTCGATTTGAACGCATCGTCCGCTGGTCGGCCCTGGCGGGCAGTGCCTTGCTCGTGGCCGCTTGTGTTGCTGCCGCCATTCACCTCAATCAGGCGCATCGAGAGGTTTCGCGCGTGCTGACGGAGAACGCGGCCAGCAATCTGGCCGACAAGGAGTTGGAGACGACTCTCGACGAATTGCCGGTTTTGCTGCGCGGCGATCGCGCTCAGCCCGATCTTGAAGCGGAGTTGATGCGTCGCCACGACAAGGCGGAACAACAACTTCGGAATGTGGCCGAGTATGCCAATACCGACAAAGAGAGGAAACTAGTCGAGCAGATCGAGAACAGCTGGCAACGCTACAAAACCCTGTATAGCAATCGACCCGGCGAGGCTTCCGAAAAGGAACGGGAACTGTTCGATCGCCGTTTGGCTCTGTTCCTCGAAGAGGACCTGTTGCGACGCTGTTCCAATCTGCTGGAATACAACACTCGACAAGTGAAAGAATCCAGCGATGCGGATCATCGACTTGTCGAACGCTTGACGTGGGGTCTGTTGACGGTGGGCATCGGCGCGCCGCTGGTCGGTCTTCTGCTCGGCTATGCTGTGGCGAGACGGCTGCATCAGTCCATGCTGCAATTGAGCGTGCGCATCCGCGACGCGGCGGGTCGGCTCAACAGCGAGTTGGAACCGTTTCAGGTGGGGAGCGATCTGGACGTGGCGGCTTTGCATCGCCAAATGCAAGTCATTAGCGATGAAATTGAGCGCGTCTTTCAACGGCTTCGCCAGCGCGAGCGCGAGGTGCTGCACGCCGAGCAATTGGCCGCCGTCGGTCAGGTAGCCGCCGGCGTGGCCCACGAATTGCGCAACCCGCTCACTTCGGTCAAGATGCTGGTTCAGACCGGCTTGGAAGGCGCGCCGCCGAGTGGGTTGCCGGCCGAGGATTTACAGATAATCGAGAAAGAGATTCGCCGCATGGAAGTCTGTATCCAGACGTTTCTCGATTTCGCCCGACCGCCCAATGCCGAGCGCCGCCACACCGATCTGTTGGCTGTGGTTCATCGCGCCGTCTCTCTGTTGGAAGGACGAGCGCGGCGGCAGCACGTTGACATTCAAACCGACCTGCCGCGAACGCCTTTGGAATTACTCCTCGACCCCGAGCAGATCCATCAGGCGTTGGTAAATCTGATGCTCAATGCGCTGGATGCCATGCCGCGAGGGGGCGAACTGCGATTGGAAGTACGAACCATCACCGATCCACCAGGGGCGCGGGTCCGCATTCGAGACACGGGAACCGGCATCCCCGCTCCGGTGCTGGCTCGCCTGTTCGAGCCGTTCGTCAGCGGCAAGGAAACCGGGCTGGGATTGGGGCTGTCGATCAGTCGTCGTCTGCTCGAAGAACACGGCGGGAGTATTACGGGGGAGAATGACCCCCAAGGCGGAGCGCTCTTCACGTTCATCCTGCCGAAGTAGGTAAACGACCATGACTTTTCCCAAGCGCTATCTCGTTCGTTTCGGTCCCAAACAGACGCCGCACGTCTTTACCGATCTACTGGTGATCGGCGTCGGAATTGCGGGGGTTCGCGCCGCCTTGGTCGCGCCGCGCTCGCTGCGCACGCTCATCATCACCAAGGACCGCTTGCAACAGAGCAACAGCAGCTACGCCCAGGGAGGCATCGCCGCCGTCCGCTCGCCAGAAGATCGATTTGAAAACCACATTGAGGACACGCTGACAGCGGGAGCCGGACTATGCGAGCGCGCCGTCGTCGAAACGGTGGTGCGCGAAGCGCCCCGGCAGATCGACGATCTCATCGGCTACGGCGCGCGTTTCGACGCCGAGACCGGAATCGAAGGCGGACACAGCTATCATCGCATCGTCCATGCCCTCGGCGACGCAACCGGCTTCGAGGTCATGCGCGCGCTGATCGAAAAGCTAAAGCAGACTGCGAATATCTCCATTTGGGACCGCACCTTTACAATCGACCTGTTGACGCACGACGGACGCTGTGTCGGGGCGCTGGTTCATCGCAAACGGCAGGGCAAACTTCTCGTCTGGGCCAAGCAGATCGTCCTCGCTTCGGGCGGCGCGGGCATGGTGTACCGCGAGACGACGAACCCTCCCGTGGCCACCGGAGACGGCATGGCCGCCGCCTATCGCGCGGGAGTCGAGCTTCGCGACATGGAGTTCATGCAGTTTCATCCGACCGTGTTGTACGTCGCCGGTTCCAGTCGATTCCTCATCAGCGAGGCGGTGCGCGGGGCGGGTGCGTACCTGCGCGACAAGAACGGAGTTCGGTTCCTCCTTGATGAAGACCCTCGCGCCGAATTGGCCACGCGCGATGTGGTAGCCCAGGCCATCGTTCGCTGCATGGAACGAACCCAGCATCCCAATGTCTATCTCGATCTTACGCATCTCGACCCGGTCAAGGTGCGCGAGCATTTTCCGGGCATCGCCAAGGTATGCGCCGAATTCGGCCTCGATATTACCCGCGATCCGATTCCGGTTCGACCGGGCGCGCATTACACCATCGGCGGAGTGACGGTCGATGCCCAAGGGCGCACCGCGCTGCCGGGCTTGTGGGCGGCCGGCGAAGTGACTTCCAGCGGTCTTCACGGCGCGAATCGCCTCGCTTCCAACAGTCTGCTCGAAGGCTTGGTTTTCGGCACTTCATGCGGCCAAGGCGCGGGCGAAATCGCAGAAGGACTACCGGACGCTTTTCTCGTTCCTCCCGTGCAGGCCGTGTTTCAACCGGAGACCGATGGCCCCAGGCTCGATGTGGCCGACCTGACCAACTCGCTGCGAAGTCTGATGGTACGCCGCATGGGGATCACTCGAAGCCACGAGGGTTTACTCGAAGCCGAGCGCACGGTTGCCTTCTGGTGCCGCTACGCCCTTCGTCGCGAGTTCCACACTCGCGCCGGCTGGGAACTGCAAAACTTGCTCACCATCGCCCGCCTGATGATCTGGTCCGCTCTGAAACGAGAGGAATCGCGCGGCGTCCACTTCCGCTCCGACTATCCGCAACGCGACGATTCCCACTGGCAGCGGCATATCCCCTGTCCCGCTCAGCTTCCCGATCCGTCGCATTGAAGGGGCGAACGGTTCGAGTGTACTACCAGCTAAATTTACCGGAGCGTTTACACGTCCCGCTCGCCCAAGGGTTACTCGTCGATGATTTTGACCAGCACGCGCTTGGCGCGATGACCGTCGAACTCACCGTAGAAAATCTGCTCCCAGGGTCCGAAGTCCAGCTTGCCCTTCGTGATCGCCACGACGACTTCCCGGCCCATGATCTGTCGCTTCAAGTGGGGGTCGGCGATGTCCTCGCCGGTGCGGTTGGGGTGGTAGGGGTTGGGGTCGGGGTTGAAGGGGCCAGTTGCTCCAGCCACACGCCGAAATCGTGGTGAAGCCCACGTTCGTCGTCGTTCACAAAAACGGATGAGGTAATGTGCATCGTATCGAGAGCGGCAACCAAGGACTTCGCGCCGTTTGGATCGAACCGCGACTCTTGCAAAAGGCCGACACCCCGGATCGCTGAACGGTCGCAATCCCCAACCCGATGTCTGATCTCGCAAAACCGAACGAACGAATCCTGTTTTCGTCGGCTTCTTCTCGACGAACCACTCTCAGCAAGCTCCGCCCCCTGTGCGGAATGGGACCAATCGGGTCCGCACCGCCGTGCGATTCGGCTCACGATGCGTCCACAACAAACAGCTTCTATTGGGCTACTTCCCGACGACTGACTCGATTTTGCTCGCCAGAGTGACCCCTCGGCCAAAAGGATGGGTTTCGGCATCTCATTTGCGATAGAAAGACAAAATGGATGGTGTTGTCCAGAATGGAGGCGATCTCTGTTTTGCGAGCAACGACAGATGGGATCGACGGTTCCTAGAGGATTCCTGAATGGGTGCGCGCCGCGCCGCCGGTGTTCGCGGTGTTGAATCGCCACGAGCCGGGAGGGGGCGGTCCAAGAGGAGAAACGACCATGTTTGAGCGCGTGATTCTGAAGGCCTTAAACGGTGCCTCGAAAGGGCATGAGTTCGTTTTGAGCAACGAAATGGATTACGTTCTCGGTCGCGCGACCGACTGTTCGTGCGTTCTGGACGATCCGTATCGACTCGTCTCTCGCCGTCATTGCCGGATCGAGGTCCGCGCTCCGTTCGTTCGAGTGCAAGATCTGGGCAGTCGCAACGGCACTCAAGTGAACGGAGCGAATATCGGTCGAACCACGGGGCCGCTCACTTTCGAGGATCTAACGGTAGTGGCATATGAGGCCCATCTCCTGGAAGACGGCGACATTCTTCAAATCGCGGGTTACGAATTTGAAGTGGAATGCGATCCGTCGACTCGCTGCGCCGAGGCCGAATCGCGCGATCCGGAGAAACTCTGGGCGTGCGAATGCGCGTCGTGCTGTTGATCGACGACGGAGCGTCGAAGTCGAGGCCCTCGAAAGCGTGCGGCGCGGAGCCGTGAGGGCTTTCGTCCTTCCGTCCCCTCGGGCGGTTAATGCTATGCTAAGCAGCTGGCCTTTTGATGCGGGGCTGGTATCTCCTGCCTCAAGAATTGCACTTGGACGTTTTGGAAAGCTTTGGTATGTCCTTGGCCCTGTCCGTTCGCTGGCGGATTGCGCGAACTACACAAGGGCGGCAAGATATGGTGCGGAACGAATCATCGACCCAGGCAAGGTTTCTCGGCGTGCTGGTCGCGGCGGCGCTCGTATTCGCCGGTGTCGCGGTCGGACAACAGATGATCCAATACGGCTTTGAGGCGCGCAATCCGGTCTGGCGTCCGGGACCGCACGATGCCGCTTACAAGGAATCGCTGCACGGTCTCAGCAGCGACCACGTTCACCGCGGGCAGCGTTCCGAAACGATCCAATTCGAGGCCGAGAGCGGCAGCTACATCCACTACACCTACGCCCTGGGACGCGCTCCGGTCAACGACGACCTCAGCATCAGCCTCTGGGTCCGAGCCAGCCGTCCGGGCGTGCAATTGTTGGCGCGCGTGGTCTTCCCGCACGAACTCGATCGCAACAATCCCGGCCACTTACTCTCGGTCCTGCTGCCGGGAGAACGCTACCAGATTGCCCAGCAATGGCAGTCGCTGTCCATCCCGACGCCGGTGAAGCTGTTGCGCCAACAACAATTATTGCTCGCTCGGTCGCTGCGGCGCGAGATCAATTCCGCCGATGCCTACGTCGATCAGGTAATTCTCAACGTCTACACGGGACCGGGCAAGACGCGCGTTTGGATCGACGATCTGGAAGCAGGTCCGGCGTTTGAGGTGCCGTCGAAAAACGATCCACAAGGCAACGGCATCGATCGGTCGGGAGAGCGCGTGATGACGCCAGCGCGTCCCGCCGTCCGCCACCGAGCCGACACCGTCAGCGTGGCCGGCGGACACCTTACGGTCGGAAACGATCGGTTGTTCATGCTCGGCATTCGCCATACCGGCACGCCGCTGCCTCTGCTGCGCAATGCCGGCTTCAACACGGTTTGGCTGGACGAAAGCACGCCGTCCGGGTTAATCGAAGATGCCGCGAATCTCGGTTTCTGGATCGTGCCGATGCTGCATCCTCCGGACACGGCGCAAGTTGGCAGCAGCGCCAAATCGCCGAGCCGGCTCGTCGCCAATGAGGCGTTCGGGCAGAACGTCGGACGGTTTCTCCGCGAGCAATCCGTGTTGTTTTGGGACTTGGGCGGCAATCTACAATACGAGCAGAGTCGATCGGTACTCGACGCGGCGCAAGCGGTCCACAATATCGATCCGCTTCGCCCGTTGGCCGCCGACATCCGCGATGGCTTTCTCAGCTACACACGCTCCGGATCGCAGCGGATGATGATCGGCACGCACCGTTGGCCGCTGCTGACGAGTCTGGAGCTTGCGGCCTATCGCGAGTGGCTGATGCAACGCCGTTTGCTCCTCGATCCCGAAGATTACTGTTGGACGTGGATTCAAACGCATCTTCCCGATTGGTTCTTGACCGCCGTCTACGAGCGCGGCGCGGGACGTTTCACCGAGCCGGTTGGGCCGCAGCCGGAACAAATCCGCCTGTTGACCTACCTCGCCGTAGGTTGCGGCTACCGCGGTCTGGGATTCTGGTCGGATCGATTCTTGGCCGATAGCCACATGGGACGCGATCGATGGCTGACGCTGGCTCTGCTGAATCAAGAAATGCGTCTGCTCGAACCGCTGCTCGTCGATGTGAAGGGGCAAGCGCAATGGGTGAAGGCCGAGAATGCAATTGGTCTACCGGAGCCGAACGTTCAGGCCGCCGTGCTACGAACTGAGAAGGCGGTCATCGTTCTGCCGGTCTGGATGGGATTGGGTTCCCAATACGTCCCGTCTCAGGGATACGTCTCGCAGCTCAAGTTGAAGGTGCTGGTACCGGATAATTATGTCGCCTGGGAAGTCTCGCCGGGCAAGTTTCGATCCTTCGCAAGCAAGCCGGTGCTGGGAGGTAAGGAAATAATCCTGGATAACTTTAATCTCACCGGCGCGATCGTCTTTACCGCCGACATGATCGGTCGAGGCAGCCTCGTGCCGCGCTTCCAAGAGATGCAGCGCTCGATGTGCAAGCAAGCGGCTCAGTGGACGCACGATCTGGCACAAGAAGAGATCGTCAAGGTTACGCGGATTCACGAAGAGCTGAAAAATCTCGGCAAGAAAGTGGACGACGGCGATGCTTTGTTGGAGACGGCTCGGCTGTGGTTGGAAAAGAGCCGCAAGCACCGCGTGGACGGATTGTTTCCCGAAGCCTATGCCGATGCGCAACGCGCTTTGCGGGCGGTGCGCATCCTCATGCGTCAACATTGGGATGCCGTCGTGCAAAAACTGACGACGCCGGTGGCCTGTCCCTACGCACTCAGCTTCTACACGCTGCCGCGCTTTTGGCAGTATTACGACGGTCTGTCCAAACTGAAACCGGGCAGAAATGTCTTGACGGATGGCAACTTCGAGTGGCCGCCCCGCACGCGCGACAAATACTGGGGGCTGGAGGACGCGCCTTCGCGGGACGATGTAGTGGGCGAGGCCAAGCGTGTCGCCAACGATCCGCGCGAGGGAAAACAGTGTCTGATGCTCAAGCTCAAGCCGAAGAACCCTCTGAAAGCGGCACAGGTATTGGAGCGTTCGTTTCTGGCCCTGCACAGTCCGGCGGTGAGCCTGCCTCCGGGCACGTCGGTGCGCATCAGCGCATGGGTGCGCGTGCCGGAGGAGATCTTCGGCTCTCCCGATGGAGCTTTGTTGTACGACAGCGCCGGCGGCGAACCAATGGCGGTGCGCATCATGTTGCCCACGGTTTGGCGACAGTTTATACTCTATCGCACCGTGCCGGAATCGGGGAAAATCAACGTCAGCTTGGCGATGACCGGCTTGGGTACGGTGTATTTCGACGACATTCGCATCGAGCCGTTGGTCGAAAAAAGCGCGCTCGAGGCCGCCGATACCGAGCCGACCCCTCCGCGCTGAGTGGCCATGTGCGATTCTCCCTTGCGGGCATAGCATAATGGAGAACACCCGCACGAGAGGCCATCATGCGACAACTCGCCGTATTGTCCAGTGCCGACAGCGCTCGCACGCTCGCCGATCATCTACTTACATTGAAGATCGACACGCAACTCGAACGACAGGCGGATGGTTGGGCCGTGTGGGTCCGCGATGAAGACCACCTGTCCCGCGCCCGGCAAGAATTGGAAGCGTACCAACGCAATCCCAACGATCCTCGCTACACAAGCGCCGGCGGCGCTGCCAACTCGCTGAGAAGTCAAAGACTCAAGGAAGAGAAGGAGTTTCATCGGCGTCAGTCACGCTTCCACACGCGCATGGGTCGGGCAGGAAGCGCCGGCACTTACACGATTGTGCTTATCGTGCTTAGCGTACTCGTTTTGGGATTGATGGACGGCACGCGCTACCGCGGTTTGGTCGTGCAAACCCTATCGATCGCGCCTTACAAACTCGTTCCGGTCTTCGATCCGTTGAGCAGCGACGGAGGCGTGCAATGGGAAGTGCGTTGTACCGACGGACTGGAGCCGATTCTTCGCGGTCAAATCTGGCGCTTGGCGTCGCCGATGTTTATCCATTTCACGATCTGGCATCTCTTTTTCAATATGTGGTGGTTGTACGCTCTCGGCGGGGCCATCGAATGGCGGCGCGGACGCTATCGCTATCTGGCCCTGGTACTCGCCGTGTCGGTGGCGTCCAATTTGGCGCAATACTTCCTCGGACATCTCGGTGAGAGCGCGTCGCTCGCTTCGTTGCCGCGCTCGCCGAATTTCGGCGGCATGTCCGGAGTGGTCTACGGCCTGTTGGGCTACGTCTGGATGAAGGGCCGCTTTCAGCCGGAGTTGGGATTGGGAATCGACCGCGTCAACCTCATCCTGATGATCGGCTGGCTTGTGCTGTGCATGACCCCCTGGAGCTACTGGCTCATCGGCACACGGGTTGCCAATGTGGCCCATGTCGCCGGTCTGCTCATGGGCATGTTCATCGGCTACATGCCGATGCTTTGGCAGTCCTTTCGCTCGGACTGAGCCGATTTCCGGAGCGGTCTCATTGCCATTGTGGCCATGAGCGGCACCAGCGGCATGTAGTTGCGTGATTCCGCCAACCAGCCGAAGGCGACGTTGCTCAGGATCAGCAACGGCATCACGACCAGAAACAAGGTGCGCAGGCGCGGATCGAGAACCCTCCAGCGCCGTGCGATGGCCGGCACGAACAGACCGACGAATAACAGCGGATGAAGATAATTTTCCCATAGAGGACAGGGCAAGGAGGCAATCGGCTCGCCGAATCCGAGATTGGTACCGATCATCAGTCCCGCGCCGTTCATATTTCCCAGCCCCAGCCGCCAGCCAAACGGCAGCCGCGCCGCCAAGAACGCCGCCGTACACGCCAGGCCGAGCGCTCCGGTGACAGCCCACGTCCGCCAACCGCGCCGCCAGTAACAGACGAGATAAGCTGGAACCACAATCGCCGCCGTTTCCTTGGCCAAGACTCCCAAGGCCAACGAAACGGCCAACGCAACCGGTCGATCTTCCAAGAGATAAACGAACGCCAGCACGAAGAGCATATGACTGAGGGGATCGGTCAACTGTCCCCAATAGCGCAGAATCGATAGTGGATAGAGAAGCGCCAATGGAAGCAGCGTCCACAGTGCGCGCGCGTCGTCGAGATAGAGTCGAGCCAAACGCTGCGCCGCCCACAAGAAGCAAGCGGAGAAGAACCAACGATAAAAGAGGCAGGAAAACTCCCAACTATGGCTCAGACGTTCCAGCAACCGAACGACATAGTGCGGCAATGGGCGGTAGTTGTGCGGCGCTTCGTAGTTGCCGTTGAACTGCTGAGTGTAGATGCGCCGCTGCCATTGCCGCACTCCGTCGAGGCGATCCACCATGAACCAATGAATCGCCGTCAGCGCGGCGGCGAGAGCGGCAAACAGGAGTGCGACACGGATATTCATTCGCCGCAGACTTCGTCGAGAACATCTTCGGCAACGTAGATCGGCGTGGAGGCGGTGACGGCCAAGGCGATGGCATCGCTGGGACGGCAATCGACTTCCACCATTTCGCCGTTCAGACGAATCCGCAGCTTGGCGTAGTAGGTGTGATCGCGGAGTTCGGAGATGTACACGTCGCGCAACTCGCCGCCCATGTTTTCGACGACACTGGCCACCAGATCGTGGGTCAATGGTCGAGGCGATGGCAGATGCTTGACGCGGCGGTCAATGCTGGTCGCCTCGAAGATGCCGATCATGATCGAGAAACTGCGGTCGCCGTCCACCTCCTTCAGCATGACGACCTGCTGTTCGTGGATCTCGCTGATAATGATTCGCCTCAACTCCATGTGAACCGGCACGGCAGCCTCGCTTTCTTGCCAACGAATCCTCTGCCCGGAATCGCTCCGGGACGAACAGGTGCATTATAAAAGTAGAAGCGGAATACGGTCAAGGAAGGAGTCGGCCCCATCGTTCTCGTCGTTTGGCCGCGAGGCGTGGCGGAGCGCGAACGCCTCGCCCTTCCCCAGGCCTCGCGCCCAAGGAACAACCTCCGCTATCCTCTCGGCAGTCGCGTTGGATAACGATTGTGCGGGACACTCATTTTCAAGAACGGCTTTCGAGAGGGAAATGCGCTTGACTAAGGCAACAACCGCTTATACTGATGATATGGTTACGGATTGAACAACACCAAGGTTGTAGCGGCTCAGCTGTGAGAAGAGCATTTGGAAATCCGCTCCACGGCGAGCCGCATTCTCATTGGAGTTGCTTGCGTTTAACAATGTGACACCGCAAGCATCAAGAAAACTCTCGGCGTCATGGCGTGAGTTGTCCCTCCATACCTCTCTTACAAACGGGAGACTTCATCGATGCCGAAAGGCGCGGAACAGGAATTACTCGACAAATGGAAGATCGTGGATGCCCTCGAAACCTACGGCATCCGAAACTGGGGCAAGGGCTATTTCGGCATCAACAAGGCCGGCCACGTCACTGTTTTGCCGAACAAGCGCACCGACGAGGCCATCGATCTGAAGGAATTGATCGACCAATTGCAAGCGCGCGGCATCCAACTGCCGATCCTGCTGCGTTTCACCGACATTCTCCGCCATCGCGTCGGCGAGATTCACGACGCCTTCCGCCATGCCATGGACGAGTATGATTTTCAAGGCAATTATTGCTGCGTCTATCCCATCAAGGTCAATCAGCAACGTCACGTCGTCGAGGAGATTCTCGACTTCGGCAAACCGTTCCACTTCGGCTTGGAAGCCGGCTCGAAGCCGGAGCTATTGGCCGTGTTGGCGCTGACCAACGGAGTCGATACGCCAATCATCTGCAACGGCTTCAAGGACGAAGAGTTCATCCGCATGACCATGCTGGCGCGCAAGATCGGCAAGCAGGTGATACCGGTCGTTGAGAAGTTCACCGAGTTGGAGTCGATTTGCCGGAACGCCGAAGAGTTGGACGTGCGCCCAGCCATTGGCGTGCGCGTGAAATTAGCGGCGCGCGGGGCCGGACGTTGGCGCTCGAGCGCCGGATACCGTTCCAAATTCGGCTTGACCCTCACCGAAGTGCTGGAAGCGGTCGAGTATCTCAAACAGCGCGACATGGCCGACTGCTTGCAGTTGGTTCACTTCCATCTCGGCAGTCAAATCACCAACATTCGTAGCATCAAGAGCGCCCTCACCGAGGCGGCGCGCGTTTACGTCGAACTGCATCGCGTCGGCGCGGGCGTGCAGTACCTCGATGTCGGCGGCGGACTCGGAATCGACTACGACGGTTCGCAGACCGATTTCGAGTCGTCGGTCAACTACACGCTCCAAGAGTACGCCAACGACGTGGTCTTCCGCATAAAAAGTGTCTGCGATGAAGCCGGCGTACCACATCCGACCATCGTGTCGGAATCCGGCCGCGCCGTCGTCGCCTATCACAGCCTCCTCGTCTTCGACGTTCTCGGCGTGTCCCACTTCGACCGCTACGATGTGCCGCCGGAAATACCCGCCGACGCGCCGCAACAGATCGCCGACCTTTATGGCATCTATCGCGATCTCAAAAAGAAGAATATCCTGGAGAGCTACCACGACGCCGTCCAGGCCGTCGATGAATCGCTGAATATGTTCAATCTCGGATCTCTCGACATCGAGATGCGCGCGCTCTCGGAGCGTCTGTTCTGGGCGTTGTGCAATAAACTGCAAAAGATCGTCCGCGAGTTGGACTACATTCCGGAAGAACTGCAAGGTCTCGAAGCGCTGCTGTCCGACACCTACTTCTGCAATTTCTCGATCTTCCAGTCGATGCCCGACAGTTGGGCGATCAAACAGCTTTTCCCCATCGTGCCGATCCATCGCCTCAACGAAGCGCCCTCGCGCCAGGCTGTCCTCGGCGACATCACCTGCGACTCGGACGGCAAGATCGACCAGTTTATCGACCTGCGCGACGTTCGCAATACGCTGCAACTGCATCCCTTCAACGGCGAACCGTATTACCTCGGAGCGTTTCTGCTTGGAGCCTACCAAGAGATCCTCGGCGATCTTCACAATCTGTTCGGCGACACCAACGCCGTCCACGTCAGTCTCGATGAGGGCGAGGTGAACGTCGATACGGTCATCAAGGGCGACACCGTGCGCGAAGTGCTTGCTTATGTGCAATACTCCGCCGACGAGCTGACGGCGCGCCTGCGAAAAGATGTCGAACGAGCCGTGCGCGGCGGGAAAATATCTCTGGCGGAATCCAGGCAACTTCTGCGCTTCTATGAATCGGGGATGGAAGGGTATACTTATCTGGAGGAGCCGTAACTTTTGACTGCTGCCAACGGTTCGTCACACGGGAACCTGCGATGAGCGAGGTTATCGAACTAGGTAAACGCAAGCGTCTGCGGTTCGTGTGCGGGATCGTTGTCCTTTTTCTCCTCGCCTGTTGTCTCCCCTGCATCGATGGTGGACCAGCGGTGCAATCTTGGGACTTCGAGGCCGGTTGGCATTACGGTTGGGTGATCTTGCTGGTCGGCTGGGAAGGGGGCAATAACGGTGTGCCCTGGTCGGCGAATGTCTTTTTGGCCGGAGGACTGCTCTGTTTATGGAGGAGATGGTTTCGGGCGGCGCTGTGCCTTGGCATCGTGGCATCGGTGCTGGGGCTGACGACGTGGTGGGTGCGGCGATACGATAGACTCATGATCGGATACTATGTTTGGCAGATGAGTTTGCTGTCTCTGGCCCTCGGCGCGGCATTGGCGTACCGCAAGTCGAAGTGAAATCATGGAAATGGAGCCTCCTCGTGGCGGACTTGCCTTATCGCATCGTCATCGGTTTGGAAGTACACGTTCAGTTGCTGACGCAAACCAAGCTGTTCTGCGGGTGCAGCACGCAATTCGGGTTGCCTCCGAACTCGGCGACGTGTCCGGTGTGCATCGGCATGCCCGGCGTGCTACCGGTGATGAATCGCCAAGCCTTCGACCTCGCGCTCCGCGCCGCGACGGCTCTCAATTGCCGCATCGCCGAGTTCACCAAGTGGGATCGCAAAAATTACTACTATCCCGATCTGCCAAAGAATTATCAGATCAGCCAATACGATCTCCCCTTTGGTCGCGACGGCTGGTTGGAGATTCGTACCCCGTCCGGACCCAAGCGCATCGGCATCCTTCGCGCCCATCTCGAAGAAGACGCGGGGAAGATGATGCACGACGAACGGGGAACCGGAAAGGATAGCCTCGTCGATCTCAACCGTGCCGGCACGCCTTTGCTGGAAATCGTCGGCCATCCCGAACTGTCCGAGCCGGAAGAGGCGAAATCCTATCTCGAAGAGATGCGCCTGCTGCTGCGCGAGATCGGCGTGTCCGATTGCGAGATGCAGGAAGGCAGCTTGCGCTGCGACGCCAACGTCAACGTCCACATCCCGCAACCCGACGGCTCCTCGATTAAGACGCCCATTGTGGAGGTTAAAAACCTCAATAGCTTCCGCGCCGTCGAACGAGCCATGAAATACGAGGCGCAAAGACAGTATGAAGAGGCTCAGCGCGATCCGAATTATCGTTTGGAAACGACGGCCAAGGCGACGGCGGGATGGGACGAGCATCGGGGCGTCACCGTCGTGCAGCGGCGCAAGGAAGAAGCGTCGGACTATCGCTATTTCCCAGAGCCGGATTTAGTCCCAATCGTCGTCGATGGCGCTTGGCGCGAACGAGTCCAGGCGGAGATGGGCGAGTTGCCTTCGGCCATGCGCCTGCGCTTGGTCGATCGGTATGGCCTGTCCGAGTACGACGCCGGCGTGCTAACGCTTCAGGGGCGCGGTGTCGTGGGCTATTTCGAGGAAGTCGCCAAAATCTGCGGCGATGCCAAGACGGCGTGCAACTGGGTGACGAACACGATTTTGGCCACCCTCAACGAATCGAAGGAAGAGTTCTCGGCTTTTGTCGTGCGTTCGGGGCTGACGGGAGAACGCCTCGGCGGACTGATCGCCGAGCAGAAAGCGGGCGGTTTCAACAAGCAAGCGGCCGAACAGATTTATCGCCACATGATCGAAGTCCAAGTAGACGCCAAGGCTGCCATCGAGAAACTTGGTGTGAAGGCGCTCGACGCCGAAGCACTCGTTGCCATCGTGCGCCGTGCCGTGGCCGCCAATTCCAAGGCCGTCGCCGATTTCAAGGCCGGCAAGTCGAAGGCAGCTCAAGCGATTAAGGGAGCCGTGATGCGCGAGACCAAAGGGGCGGCAAAAGCAGAGGTCGTCGAGCAGCTCATTTTGGAAGCAATTCAACGGGAAGAGTAAGGGTATAGTCGATGAGAGCTTTTCGAATTCAAATCGGGTACTAATCTCCTCGTTCCCACGCTCTATGTGGGAACGCACGTCCGGACGATCCGCATCCCGTCCCCGACGTCCCGTGGTTTTTGCAGCGGAGCGGTGAGGCTTGCGTTCCCACGCAGGAGCGTGGGAACGGGAGAGAAGAACGCTCATCCGTGACAGTCGCTCAATTATCCGGCAAACCTTCCTCGAACATTTTGGCGATGGGGCGGATGATTAGGTTGCTCACTTTGTTTCCCGAATGGTAGCCCCACATGCCCTGAACCAACTCGAAACTCATCAGACCGACGACAAAGAGGAGGATGGTGGAGAACAGCGACACCAAGGGAACCATGACGCCCCACTCTGCGGGCGGAGCGGCGGCGGCGAAGGTCTCGACTTCTTCCTCTTCCCCAAGCGCCGGTTCTTCGTCGAGATCGGCATCGAGATCTTCGACTTCTTCCTCGTCCACTCCACCCTTGGCCGCTTTGCGCTGAACCGTGGCTGCTCCCTCGTCCGCCTCTTCCTCGTCTTCGAGGGGCACGACCTGACTACCGCTCTCTTCGCCCTCCAGCGAGAGATCGAACTCCGAGCTTTCCAGATCGGTGTCGCCTTCGTCCAGGGCCACCGCCTCGGAACCGGATTCTTCGTCGAACGAGGGAACCTCAAAGTCTTCGGTCTCGACGATGTTGTCCTCTCCGGAATCCTCTTCGACCGACAGCCCACCGCTCTCATCGAGCGTCAGTTCGAACTCGCTGTCGCTGTCGGCTCCCGGCGTCTCCAGCACCAGATCCGACGAGCCGTCGTCCACCGCCAGATCCGAACCTTCGGTGTCGAGGCTCAATTCAAACTCGCTGCTGCTGCCTTCTGCCGAGGCATCCTCGTCCTGTAAGCTCAATTCGAATTCGCTGCTGCTGCCGTCGGTCGGAGAGGCATCTTCGTCGTGGAGGCTCAATTCGAAATCGCTGCTCGAATCGGTGCCGGACTCCTTGGCCGATATCGGCTTCGGTGTGCCGCCGGTGTCGAGACTGAGATCCAGCTGCATTTCCTCGCTGCCTTCTTGTTCGAGCGAGATGCCGCTATCGGCAGGATCCTGCAGATTAATGCCGCTGGCGTTCTTACGGCCGGTCAGTTCGCCGAGATCCACTTCGTCGTCGCTTAGTTCGAGCGGCGAAGACGACTCGCTGAGGGGCTTCAACTCGAAATCGCTGCTGCTGTCGGTGTCGGCGGTTTTGGCACTTCGCCCCGGAGGCGGAATCGTTGGGCCGTCCATGTCGAGGTCGTTCTCGGACAACTCGAAGGGCGACG
The DNA here is from genome assembly GCA_021807595.1 of Planctomycetota bacterium. GTDB lineage: Bacteria > Planctomycetota > Planctomycetia > Gemmatales > Gemmataceae > JAJPHU01. The sequence goes on from JAKBCS010000035.1 coordinate 26,046, forward strand.
AAGTCGGCAACACGGGAGAACTACCGGGCTTGGGGCGATGCTTCGTGGCTCTGCCGCGCGCCGCCTCGGCTCGACGCTGTTCGGCATCGAGATCGATTTCCTCGGTGACCATTTGCTCGGACGCACTGCCGCGAGAGACCTCTTCGATACGAATGTCGCTGTCGGACGGCTTCTTCGGAGGTTGTTTGCCGACGGGGATGTCACTGTCGTGCGGAGACGACGGTGAGATCTTCACGTCGCTGTCGCTCGGCTGATCGAGCGGCACGATGCGAACGCCACTATCGTCTTTGGCGGGCGGAGACATGCGCGATTTACTCGAACCCAGCTTCGGAGGCGGAGAGACTGGTGCTTTCGATGCTGGGCCAAAATCCATGTCCCCGCCGTCCAGAACGAGGCGCACATCGGAATCGCTCGACGCCTTGGGAGGCGACTTGGAGGCACCCGTTTTGCGCGACCCGGAATCGGAACGAGAGGGCTTGTCGGCAGCTGGCTCTTTCCCGATGGGCACTTCGGCCGACTCTTCGGCATCGAGGCTGAAATTAAACACATCGTTGCCGCCGGATTCGCCCGCCTGTTTCTTCGCCATTTCGCCGAGCGGCAACTCCGGATCGCTGCCGTAGCCGCGCTCGCGCGCCATCTCGTCGATCTCTTGGGAGCGAAAACGCCAGCCGGAGCGATCTTGGAAGGCGCGGATTTCCTTCTTGCGAGCCATTTCCTTCAGTTGATCGGGGTTCGTGTGAAGAATCTGCGCGGCCTGTTCCAAGGTGTAGTATTGCTGCGGCATGGCGTGGACCTCATAAAACCGAAGCGAAGATAGGCTCTGAGTGTTCGTGACCCGGACACTCGCTGCTCTCATCATCGATTGTAAACGCTTCGGGCTTGAATGCAAGCTCCAGGAAGGAAGGGAAGGGTGGCGGAAAGGGGGTAAATGTCCCAACGGCGCGCGTTATCCCGAAAGTGCTGGCGCGCCGCGGGGACGCAACGCCTCTCGCCTACCCTTGCGAAGGGGAAAGCGAGAGGAGCCAAGGCGTCGACGCCCTTCACGAGTCGTTGCCGTTGTAGGGGGCGTTGTTCGTGGTGGGAAAGCCCAGCTTGTTGAGTTGTATGTATCCCGCCGCGTCCGTCGGCCAGCTGGCGTCCCAAGGGGTGTAGGTTCGCTCCATCGTTTGGACGTGGCCGTCGAGGAACGCCATGTTGGCGACCGTGGTGTGCCGGAAGTGCGTCATCGCCTGATACAATCCCCAGCTAGAATAAGTGGACAACGGCACCGGGCCGACGATGGCGTCGGACTCTTGCATGGTGCAAAGCGAGCCGGGCACGCACGTCAGCAGCGCGGAATCGCAGAACAGGTACGCCGTGCTAGTCGCCTGGATTTGTACGATACGTCGATTGCCCACCGCTCGATTGTAGCCGTAGCCGCCGGTTCCAGAGGAATACTGAAAGAAACCCGGCGGCGGATTGAGGCTGGGACAGGTCGTCACTTTACTATTGTTCTCATAGTACGGGGTGAGTAGACCGTGCATCGGATCGAGGGTGGTTGTCCAGGTTGTGGGATCGGTGGCCGCCAATCCGAACCACCATTTTGTGGCATAGTTGGGACCGCCGAGATAGAGGTAATCGGGCGGCAAGACTTGCAGCGCGGATTCGTAATTGTGAACGGCCAACGTCAGCTGCTTGAGATTGTTGGCGCACTGGGATCGGGCGGCGGCCTCGCGCACCTTCTGCACGGCGGGCAACAATAGCCCAATCAGCACTGCGATGATGGCAAGAACCACCAACAACTCGATCAAAGTGAACGCGGGCGAGCGAGGACGGGAACGAAGGGAACGCATGGAAACAGTCCTTCCTGCCGGCACGGGCAAAGGAGACTGCTTCGGCTAGGCACGGGGCAAGGGATCGGCGCAATCGCGGAGTAGCCTGCCCGGATGCTTGGAACCGAAGCATCGGAACAACAAACTCGGCAGGCAGGTCTTCTGGCTTTCGGCTGCGCGGATCGAACGCTCAAGTCTGATCCTCGCGGTTCCGAACGGCCTTCCCACGCCGATGCGTAGTGGCAACCCTCAAGGTTTCGAGGGGTTCGGAGATCGTGCCGATTACAGCGGCGGCCCCGCAACGGATTCGCACCGTTTTCCCTATTATCTCCCAATCCCCTAGCGGGTTAAGGAGAACCTGTCGAACGAAAAGAGAATGTATGACCTAGCGTCGTCATCGACCAGTCCGCAATTGCTCCCGGCTTCGACGGACGAATGCCCGAACGACACAAAAACCGACTGCGAGCCAACACGACCACGGCAGCCAATCGCCCCAGCGCGCGTAGAGGCTTTGGCGATCGTCGAGGGGGATCTCGGCCAACAGAACGCCGGCGACTTTCGTGTATTCGTGCCATTCTGCGACGGGCAGGGCGGGACTGTCTCTATCGATCTTCCAGAGGTGAAATTGGGGGAAGACGCCCGGATCGGAGCGCGGTTGTTCTCGCGGCTGCAACACCCGCCCGTTGCCATCAATGACGGCGGAGATGCCCATGTTGACACTGCGTGCCACGGAGCGACGGCATTCGACGGCTCGGAAGCGGCAAACGGCCAAATGTTGGTCGTGTTCGCTCGTGCCGTCGAACCAGCCGTCGTTGGAAATGTTGAGCAAGAAATCGACCGAGTCCACCCCGCCTCCACCGTAGGAATGGGCCACCTCGGCATCGGTGTCTTCGTAGCAAATAAGAACGCCAAACGTGGATTGTCTCTTGGACGCATCGACCAACGGAAATCGAGTGTGCGACAGCCCCGGCCAGACGCTGTAATCGAAATCGTAGGGAGCGAGCTTATTCATAAACGGCAGCGATTCGCGGAAGGGAACGTATTCGCCGAAGGGAACTCGATGGATCTTGTCGTAGCGTCCGGCGAGCCGGCCTTGGGCGTCCAGGGCGATGGCGGTGTTATACCGATGGCTTCTGCCGTCCTCCGAAAGATCCAACGCATTGGTGCCAATCAACAGGTTCGTGCGCCACCGAGCGGCCATGTCCTTGGCCATCGCTTGGCACGGAGCGATGGGCTTCCCCGCTTCCTCGCGCCATTCGTAGGGCCAACTCGTCTCCGGCCAGACGATCAGATCGGGGCGAGCCAGCGCGGCCAAATCGGCGAGATCGCGGAAATGTTCGCCAACGTGTAGGGCGGCCTCGTCGGACACGGCACTGTCGTTGCGCAGGCGTTGATCGAGATTGCCTTGCAGAAGCGCGATGCGAGGTCCGGGTTTTTGTCCACCCTCTCCCAGACGCCAATACCCGTAGCTTATCGTTCCGGCCAGCGCGGCCAACACGACGAAGGCCGCAATCCAAAGCGAGCCGTTCCCGTCGGCTGCCGGGCGAGAACCCATCCGTAGCAGCCGGCGCAGGCCGTTCGACGTTAAGAGAATCTCAACCGCCAGGCCATGGACGGCGGCGATGAGGAAGGTCACGCCATAGGCTCCCGTCACATCGGCGATCTGAATAATCGGCAAATCATCGTGCAGCGCGTGTGCCAACAGATACCACGAAAAGCCACCGGCGAGCGTCGAGCGCAGATACTCCAACGCCGTCCACGCCAATGGAACCGTCAGAGCCAACGGCAAGCGCGCACTGCGATCCAGCCAGCGAATCAGGCACATGACGAGAGGGAAGTAGAGAGAGCAATAGAACGCCAAACCGATCCAGGTGAAGTACATGCGCGGATCGGCGACGCGCAACCACTGCAGCGCCGCCAGATAGAAAGCGAGTCCGCCGAGCCAGACGTTGAGGTAAAGCCAAATGGGCAGAACCGTGCCGCGCACCAGGATCAGCATGGGAATCAACGCGATCCATGCGAGCCGACCGCACGAGACGGGAAAGTAGCAAAGCCAGAGGAGTATACCGGTTAAAAACGGCAGCAGAAGTATCCAATGCCGACTCGTTTCTTCGGTTCGAGGGCAGGCTCGGGGAGAACCGAGCGAGCGCGGCAACGTCGTTTCCATGGCGTGCATGCGTTCCTCTCCTCAATCCAAACTCAACACTTCAAACGTCCGTCCGGCCCGATGGCGTAGATCGCCTGCGGGAACCAACATCAAGGCGTTGGCATCCGTCAGAGCGCGCAAATCCGCCGAGCCGATCCAAGGCACCGGGCGCACGTTCCATCCCGTTGAACTCGATTCCAGTCGCGCGGGATGATACGTCGGTCGATCGGTGCGATACGCGAAATCGGCGCTCAGAATCGCGGAGACGAAATGCGGCCCAGCATCGACGCAGCCGCGCAACCGTTGCAGGACGGGACGCACGAACAACTCGAAGCAAACCAGCACGCTCACGGGATTTCCAGGCAGACCGAAAACGAGCGTCGGCGCGCCGCCTCCCAGCCGAATCGCCGTCCCGAAGAAGATCGGCTTGCCCGGCTTCATCTCAACCTTGTGAAAGTGGGCGGCCACGCCGGCCTCGCGCAACACTCCCGGCACGAGATCGAGCTTGCCCGCCGACACGCCGCCCGACAGCAGCAACACATGCGACTTAAGCCCATCGCAGACCAGAGGCTTCAGGCGCGCGGCCTCATCCCGACCGATGCCGAGATAGCGAGGTTGTCCCCCCGCCCCACTTACCAGCGCGACCAGCATCGCGCCGTTGCTATTGCGAATCTGTCCTCCCTCCGGTCGTTCGCTCGGTTCGACCAATTCGTCTCCGGTAGATAAAATGGCGACCCGCGGCGACGGATGGATCGGCACCGTAGTTTTCCCAACCGTGGCCAGAATGCCGAACTCCTTGGATCCTAGAATAGTTCCCGCTCTCAGAATCGCGTCGCCGCTCCGCATCTCCGCGCCCTGAGGCAGAATGTTCTGTCCCAGTTTCGGTGGGCGATCCGCGATTCGCACCCAACTCTCGCCATCGAGAGTCGTTTGCTCGACGACGACGACGGCATCGCAACCGACCGGGATCGGCGCGCCGGTCATAATGCGACTGGCCTGACCCTTTTCGAGCGGTTTCTTGGGAGTTTGGCCGGCGGTGATCTCTTCGATGATTTGCAGCCTGCCCTTGCCCGTCGGCAGATCGGCGCAGCGCACCGCGTAACCGTCCATCATCGACTTGTGATACGGAGGCATGTCGAGATCGCTGAGTACATCCGCTCCCAGAACGTGGCCGAGTATGGCCGACGCGAGCGCGGTCGGTTCGGGGCATAGCGGTCGAACATGCTGCTGCACAATGGCTTGAGCGCCGGCAACGGTGAGAAGCGGCGAACTTTTCGCGGATACGATTTCGGTCACGGCCACCTCGACTCGAATGCTTTCGGGAGCCTCCGAGTAGCGATTGTACCAGCCCACGCCGGAGCGAGACTAGATCGACCCGGCAAACCGGCAGCGAAACCTGTCGGGTTTCCATCTCGCACCCGGCAGCTTACCCTGCTGGTTCGCCGGGGAGGTCCCGGCACGTTTGAGCCACGGCGAGACGAGCGGGTACGGCCGCGCGGATGCGACGATCGCAGACTTCGCGCTCAAAACAGAAGGCAACGCGACCGACGCGGAAACAGAGGGGCACGGCGTCGCCGACGTAGGCGGACGCGACGTGCGAATGCGAGATTCCGGCCATCGGTTCGCAGCTGTCGAGCGGAATTGCCAAAGTAATCTCTTGTCGAGTGATGCGCGCATACCACGGTTGCGAGGAGAGCGCGCAGTTCTGGGGCACGCAATAGGACAAGAACGCGCGATAATCCTCGAAACAGTCGGTCCACGGCGCGCCGGGCAAGATGGGTTCGGACGGATGGAGTTCGGATTCCAAGTCCGGCGCGCTGCCCGTGCCGGGTTCGAGAAGAACGCGGCACGATCGATCTTCGGCTACCCGAACGGCGGCATGGGCCAAGGGGTGCATGGGCATTCCCTCGGAGAACAGGCGCGCCGCCAAGGCGTGGGGCGTGCTGGCAATGGCGTTGGTGACAAAGTAGACGCCGCGCTGTCCGGCTTGAGGATCGACAACGTAGATGCGCCAATTTGTCTGAATGGGAGAAGGCAATAAGCGACGCAGTGGGCCGAGACAGCGCGGCCCAAAATGGCCGTGCCGATAAGTGAGATGCGTGAACAGAGCGTATCGGCCGGCGCGACCGATGCGCTGCAACTCCAACCCTGACGGTACGAACGGCTCCAGGCGATCGGCTTCAACGAGATAATTGACGTAAATCACATCGGTTATATCGCTTGAAAAGGCAATCGGAGGGAACCATTCGCCGTAGGCGCGGAGGAGCCGACTGTTGCCCACGCCCTCAAGAAAACGACCGGCCACGCCGGACCAGGGATGCCTCCACGGAGCGAGCCGTCCGTGTTTCTCGTCCGGACGGGCGCGGCGCAACACCTGCTCGGACACGGCTGCCAGCCAGACCACCAACAGGGTCAGGCCGATGCCGTTGCTGGCACCCACCATTGCGGGATTCGGTTGCAGATCTTCGGGCAACAACAGGCCGAGGCTTCCGACCGACAAGATCGACCACGTTAGCAGCGACAATCCGGTGAGATTGCGAGTCCACGTTCCGGCGGAGGCAAAGCACCAAGACCACGACAGCGCCATGCACAGGTACAACGATCCGCCCCAAACGACGACAGCGCGATACACCTGCTTCTCGAATAGCAGATAGGGAAGGAGGTCGCCGCTCCGGTCGGCCTGCGCGGCGAGATCGAGGCCGCGCGTCACCCACAAAGCTTGCCCGGTCAGATCGGGCACGTTGGCCAAGAGGGTAAAGAAAAGGACCGTGGCGGCGGGGACTCGTGGAATCCAGCCGGTGCGAAGGGACGCCGCTGCCATGAACAAATCGGCAAACGCGCTCGCTTGCCAGGGCAGCCACCCTAACCGCCAGAGCCACGGATGTCCGGCCAAATAAGCGACGCGCTCACTATCGCTGAGAGCGCTGCCTCCGGGCACGCCCGGCAACAGACATAACACGGTGCCAACCAAAGCAAACGCATGGACGACCAGATTGATGAGAAGCACCTGCTCAAGAAACCGCGCCGCTAAACGCGGTTCGTTCGTCACCGATTCTCGCATGCGATGCTCCCCCCGCTTGCCGCAAATCCGACCGTCATGGTAGCGATTTTGTCCGGATCGCGCCTAGAAGAATCCACAGCGGCGTGGTTTCGATCGTACCGATTGCACTGTCTCGGACAACGGGACGCGCGTCGTTTCATCGAGTTTCAGAGAATGAAAGGCCCAGACGATGGACGATGACCTACCGAAAGCTATTGGCAGCAAGGATGCACACCATGTCGATTTTCTATTTGATGCCGCCGCGTCCTTTTCTCGGCGATCGCTTCGCCGATTTCTTACAGACGCTGTTTCCCGGGCTGGATTGGGACAGCTCATCGCGCGCTAATTTGGTCGATCTCCTCGGCAATGCCGCCGTCGCGCGCGAAGGAGTATTCGTCGTCTATCGCGACGATCTGCCGCGCGATGAAGCGGCGGCGCGGGCGCTGCGCGATGGATTCGGAGCCGAGCCGGGCGACGAGGTGATCGAGATTCGTCCGAGCGGTCGGGCGGGAGAAGTCGTCACCCGCCGTTGGCAAGTCGATGCTCCCGACGCTTAGACTACCGTTTGTCCCCTGCTTCACCGAATCGAACTGCCAGCGCCAGCGCCGCCGTCTCCACGCGCAGAATGCGTGGCCCTAGATCGAGCGCGCGCCAACCGGATGCCACGGCAAGCGCGACTTCGTCGTCCGTAAATCCGCCCTCTGGTCCGACCGCGAACGCGAGGTCGCGCACTACGGCGTCGCCGCCCGGTTCCGCGAACGATTCTCGATCTCGGTTCGGATGTCCCAACACACGGCGCGGCGGCAAATGGGCGGAACGGCAGAACTCTGGCCAATCGGTGAGGGGTCGAACCTCCAAGAGAACATTCCGACCGCATTGCTTACTCGCTTCCACGACGTAGCGTTGCAGTTTGTCGAGTTTGGTCTCGCGCGGATGGACCACGCTGCGCGCCGTTCGCAACGGAGTGAACGACGAAACGCCCAGTTCGGTGAGCTTTTCCAAGAGGAACTGCGCGCGGTCGCCGCGAGGCAACGGTGCCGCCGCTTCCAAACGAAACGGCAGCTCGTGCTGGGGAGACTCGACGCCTATCACTTCCAACTCGATTCGTCGGCGACCGGCGCTCTCGATGCGCGCGGGGTAGTGGCACCCATCGCCGTTGAATAGGCAAACCTCATCGCCGGCGCGGAGGCGACAAACCGCGGCGAGATGATGGGCCTCGGCGTCTTCGAGAAGCACTCGACCCAATCGCAACTCGCAATTGACGTAGAATCGCTCGGCCATCCTTGCTAATGTCCCTCCCGCTTAAGGGGTAAAACTCGATCGAAAAGCCGCAGGGCGAGCGTCTGGATCTCGACGAGACGTTCGGACCCTGAAAGTGATTCTATTTTCGATTTCGGTTTTGGGGTTCGAGTTTTCGGCAAGGGTGGTTCTCTGGAGGGGAAAGGGACACGCCATGATGACTTCCGTTTCGCCACACGCGCCGGTCAGATTGAATCCGACTCGGCAGCAACTCGATGAACTCGACTCGCTGCTCCAGCGCATGCTGGAGCTTCCGGTCAATACGCTCGATGAAGAAGAGGAAATGGAAGCCGAGGCAGCGCGGATGGAGCCGCCTTTGCCTCCCATGCCTCCACCTGCTTCGCCGCCGCCTCCCGTTCTGCCGGTGCGCGAACCGAGGTCCGCTCCTCACGTTTCGTACACGGTGGTCGAGACGGCCAGTCCTCGCCCGATTCCCGCAGCATCGGGCTTCGAGCCGCGACCGTCGATGCTCTCGCCTCGCCTTGTGCCCGTGACGACGCCCAGCGAAGCCGTTGAGGACGATGCCGAACCGTTTGCGCCTCCGACTCCACCGCCGTTGGCCGAATCGCCGCTGCCAACGCCGATGATCGCTCCGCAGATGCCGTTCGACTCGGAATCGCCGGAACACGAGGCGGAACTGTGGGTTCCGTTGCGTTCCACCTGGCAGCCCTCGGCCCACACTTGGCAGCCCCTGGCCGAAAGCTGGCTTCAGGCCAACGAGGGAGACGTTTCACCCATCCATGGCACCCACCCCCTGCCGATGCCGGGGCCTGGCTTGGAACCGATGCCTGTCGGCGAGACGATGTTCTCAAGCCCCGTCCCGCAGCCTCCGTCGCCTCCTGCTCCACCGTCGCTCGATGAGAGACCCGCCTCGACGCTCGCGGATCAAATTGCAGACAAAGAGGAGATTGAAAAGAGCGTATCGAGAGAGTCGGCCGTGGAACCTCCTTTGCTTCTGACTTCGGAGGATGCTCCCCGTTCCGCTCCGCTCGCCCTCTTGCCGTTGGTTTGGTTCAATCGAGGTTTCGATGCTTGTATGTCCCCGCTGGGAGCTCCCGGACGTTGGGCGTGCGGCCCGCGCGGACGGCAACTGCTCGGTCTCGCCGGTTTGGCATCGCTGGCCGCCGCCGCCATCCTCGCTTTGGGCGCGGGAATGGGTTGGTGTTGGTGAGCGACCCTGGTAGAATAGCTGTCGTCCTTCGGCGTCTCCCTAGCCGCGTCGCGCCCCGGAGACGCCGATGGATGCGAGTCCGATACCTTGGGAGCAATCATGTCGAACGTCCCGGTCGATGCCAACGCCTTGACGCACGAAGATCCGCCCACCAATCCGTTCGCCGCCTTCCTCAGCTATCTCATCCCAGGATTGGGACAGATTTATCAGGGGCGCATCGGCAAGGGGTTGCTCTTCTTCGTCTGCGTCTACACGTTGTTTTTCATGGGAACCTATTTCGGTAGCGGAACAGCCCAGATCAAAACCAAAGCCTCCGACGATCCCATCGCGTACGAGGAAGAAGTCTACACGGTGACGAGCAATGTTTATCTGCCCGATACCGCCGAGCAAAACAATCCGTTCAACCTTCCGCGCGTCCTGGCCAATTTGTACAACCGACCGCAGTTCGCCGGTCAGTTTTGGGTCGGAATCGCGGCTTGGCCGGCGATCTGGCAATACATCAACTACAATCGACGGCAGGATCACGGCGACACTTTCCTGGCCGACTTTCAACGAACACCCAACGACAAATCGTTGAATGCCCTGCATACCAGCGGAGACAAAACGCTGGAGTTGGCATGGGTATTCACCGTCATCGCCGGCGTTCTCAACGTCATGGTGATTTACGATGCCTTGGCCGGTCCCGCTTTCCCGCCGGGCACGGATCAAGACGAAGCGACGGCTTAATCCAGGAGACGATGGGATCAACCGGAAGCGCAAGCGAACCGATTTCGGACGAGGCACGGCGAGAAAGGCAGCGCGACATGCACACATTTTTACCCAATCACAATCTGTATTTCGTCGAGTTACCTATTCTCATCGTGTTAATCAGCCTGGTTTACAGTGCCACGCGCTTCGACGAATGGCGTCCCATTCTGTTGGAGGCACTGCGGTGGGGAATGCGCCTGGTTCTCTTCCTGTTCTTCATCGGATTCGTTTTGTACATCCTCGACCGCATCACATGACGCCATCACCATGAGCGAGGAACAGCCCCACGATCCGTCGGCCAAGCGCGAACGGCGACTGGCGAAACACTTTCGCTGGCAAGCCTTTTTTGAGCGCTGCGCCGAACCGCTGTTCGTCCTCGATCGGCGCGGTCGCTTGCTCTTCGTCAATCGAGCCTGGGAGACGCTGACTGGGCTGGGACTGGAAGATGCTCACCTTCTCGTTTGTCGGCGGTACAAGCCCGTTGGGCCAGACGATCCGCTCGAAGAAACCTTGGCTCACGCATTGACGCCGCCGCCGGATGTGCGGCGCGGTGGAATGGGCCGCGTTCGGCGCTGGATTCCCGGATCGGGCGGCGCGAGTCGTTGCTGGGAAATCGAGTTTCTCCCCTTGTTGCAAGAAGGGGAACGGGGCGGCTACCTCTTCGTGGGACGCATTCATCCTCTCGACGAAACCGAGGCTGCTCCTCTTACCTCCCTTTCGGAGAAACTGATCGACCTGCGGCAGCGCCGCATCGAACGCTTTCGTCTCGAAGATTGGTACAGTACCCTTCCGGCCATGCAGCGTCTCGTCGAGCAAGCTCGCTTGGCAATTCAGGTGAAGGCCCCCGTTCTGTTCGTTGGCGAAGCGGGTACGGGCAAGCAGACCTTGGCGCGGACGGTCCACTTTCTCGGCATCCAGCGCGAGGAGGCGTGTGCCTTTCTCGACTGCCAGCATCTACCCCCCGCCGCGTTGGCCGCGTTGCTGTTCGGACCGCGCGGCGGTCGCGAACACTTCACCGCCATCTATCTCCGCGAACCGGCCTCGTTGCCGCGCGATCTTCAGTTACGCTTGGTGGATACCGTACGAAGTATGGCGGCGGGAGAGTCCCGCCTGCGCGTCTTCGCGGGATGCCGACAGAAGCCGGAGCAAGCCGTCCGCGAGGGCCGATTGTTAGAGGAACTGGCTTACGCGCTCGGTACGCTTGTCCTCGACTTGCCGCCGCTGCGCGAACGCCAGGGCGACTTGCAGGCGCTCGTCGATCGCTTGCTCGCACGCGCCTGCGTCGGCCGCGAGACGCGTGTCGCCGGACTCGACGCGGACGCCTGGACCATGTTGCGAGATTACGCTTGGCCGGGCAACGTCCGCGAGTTGTACCATGTCCTTCGATCCGCCTGCGCGCGGACCAATGGAACCCAAATTCGCGCCGCCGATCTTCCCTCCAGTCTTCGCCGCGCCGTGGAACGCGAGAAGTCTCCACCGAACAACCGGCCGGGGGAACTGCCGCTGGAACAACTTCTCGAAGAAGCCGAACGCCGTCTCATTCAACTCGCCCTCCAGCGCGCCGGCGGCAAAAAGGCGCTGGCGGCGCGCCTGCTGTCGATCCCTCGACCGCGGTTGTGGCGGCGGATGATTAAGCTCGGCATCGTCGATACCGAAGGACCGGACGATGCGAGGGAGGGCAGCGTGACGAGCGAAGAATAATCGGCAAGAGGAAGAGGATATGCACTGTCCGCAATTACTCGTTTATGAAACGGATCGACGGTTGGCGACGATGTTGCAACCGCTGGCCGACAAACGCCAATGGTTGTTGCGCGAGCCGCGCCAACTGTCGGCTTGTCTGCGGCTGTTCGATCGACGCGGCCCCGGAGTTCTCGCGATGCGTCCAAGCCGCGAGGTGGAGCGCGAATTGGCCCTTCTCGAACAGGTGGCATGGCTGCACCCAGAGGCGGCTCTCCTCCTCGTTCTCGATGTAGAGCAGCTGGGATTATCGAGCCTGGCGTGGGATTTGAGCGCAAGCTGGATCTTATCGCCGCCGCACACGCGCGAACGGGTGACGGAGCTAGTGGATCATCTGATGCGACAATTCGAGCCGTCCACCTCTGCTACGAAAGATGGAAGATGATCGAACTTCCCCTTCTCGACGAGACACGCTGCCATCGCTGCGCCGATTGTGTTGCCGTCTGTCCCACGAAGTGTCTGTCAATGCGTGCCGACGGTCCATTCTTGAACCTTCCGCCCGCGTGCGTTAGTTGTGGACTGTGTGTTCTTGTCTGTCCGAGCGCGGCGTTGAGCCTGGCCGCGGTGTGAAAAGTAGGCCGGTCTATAAATCGACGGCGGAGCGAAGCGCGAGAGTTCGCGCTCCGCTCCGTGTCGCGGCTAACCGAAGGAAAGCCCCCGATTTACTTGGCCTGCGCGGTTTGCACCGTTTCGGACAACAAGCTGCGGAAATCGGCGCGAGCGATCTCGCCGGCGCGAACGATGACGCGGCGGGTCTGCGAAACCGGCTTGCCGTCGCGGATCGTCTCCACGCGCACCATGTAGTAGTACGATTGGCCGACTTCCAACGTCGGCGTGTTGAAGCTACGAACGCCGGGCGCGGCTTTCAGCTGCACATCGTCGATGAACAGCTTGGCATCGGCGGGCACTTCGACGACGAGCTTAGCCTTCGACGGTGAAAGATAAACGCCTTTCTTGGTCTCCTTGGGAGCGGGGATCGATTCCGCCGGAGGAGTGCCACCGGCGGGAGGCATTCCCGGTTGGGAGATCGAACCCGGATAGGTGGGCGCGCCGTAGTAGGTTCCCATGCAGCCGGCGCTCCAACTGCTATAGCCGCCCCAGCATCCGCCGTAGCAGCTCCCCCAGCAGCCGCCGTAGCATCCACCACCGCCACCGTAACAACCGCCATAGCACCCACCACCGTAGCAGCCGCCATAGCACCCACCATGACAACCACAGTAGTTGCTGTAACCACAGCAACGATGGCAGTCCGGCGTCGCGCTGCCTGCCGTCAAGGCCGCCATCAAGACCACGCTGTACATCTTAGACCCTCCCTCAAACTCGAGTTGAAAAGACTTGAGCGAATAACTCGCGCCATCTCCTTCATGTGAACATGGCGTCTCTGGGATAAATAGTAAAATTGGATAATTTGTCCGTCAATGCCAATCTGGAAAAAGGACGACCGCTGTATCGGAAACAATCGTTATATTCGAACCCCCGCCTCGGAATCTCGCCCAGCTGAGGATCGTGGCCGTCTCCTCTTGGCGTTTGGGCCGCTTATCCGTTACAGTGGGTTTATTGAGGAGAATCCATCGTGACACGCTTTGTATCGTTTGGGTTGGTATTCGTGTTCGGCTGCGGAGCTGCAGAGCCGGCCGAGAACTTTGTCACGGCGAAACCCGGCGCGCCGCTGCCTAAAGATCTACGCACGCGCCGAACCGGCGACGATTGGCCGAGATTCCTCGGCCCCACCGGCGACAGCATCTCGACCGAAAAAGGAATCCTTACCCCTTGGCCCAAAGAAGGCCCGCGCCTCGTTTGGCAGCGTAAGCTCGGCGACGGCTACGGTATGCCGGCCATCAGCCGCGGTCGCTTGTTCGTCTTCGATCGTTCCGGGAACCGCGCCCGCCTCCGCTGTTGGAACAGCGAAACCGCCGAAGAACTGTGGACCTTTGACTACGCAACCGAGTATCAAGATCTCTACAACTACAGTGGTGGGCCGCGTTGCTCGCCGGTCGTCGATGGGGATCGCGTCTACATCTACGGCGTCGATGGCCTGCTCTGCTGCTTGCGCATCGAAGACGGCAAGCCCATCTGGAAAGTCGATACCATCGCCCGCTTCCATGTCCGGCAAAACTTCTTCGGTGTGGGCAGCACGCCGATTGTCTCGGGCGATCTGATATTGGCGCAAGTCGGCGGCAGCCCCGAGAGCGACCGTGCGCGCGACGCACGCGATTGGCCCAAAGCTGACAACAGCGGCATCGTCGCTTTCGAGAAGTATACCGGTAAGGTTCGCTATCGTGTGGCCGATGAACTCGCCAGCTACTCCAGTCCAATGTTGGCGACCATCGGGGAGCGGCGGTTGTGTCTGGTTTTCGCGCGCGGCGGACTCGTCGCGCTCGATCCGGCATCGGGAAAGATCGACTTCCGCTATCCCTGGCACGCGAAGGTTCTCGAAAGCGTTAATGCCAGCAATCCGGTCGTCGCCGGCAGCCGCGTCTTGATCTCCGAGACCTATGGCCCGGGCAGCGTGCTTCTCGAAGTTAAGCCCGGCGAATGCAAGCCGATCTGGAGCGACGCCGACAAGGGCATCCGCGAGAAGAGTCTTCGCTGTCATTGGAACACGCCGATCCGCGTCGGCGACTATGTGTATGGAAGCAGCGGCCGTCATTCCAACGAGGCCGAGCTACGCTGCGTCGAATGGGCCACCGGCAAAGTCGTCTGGCGCAAACCCGGCCTGACTCGCTCGTCGCTGTTGTTGGTCGAGAACCACTTCATCTGTTTGAGCGAAGATGGTATGCTGCGATTGTTGAAGGTGAATCCAGATAAGTACGACGAGGTATCGAGCGTGGAGTTGACGCAGGCGGGAGCGGATGGCCGGCGCGAGCCGTTACTCAACGAACCGTGTTGGGCCGCGCCGATCCTTTCGCACGGGCTACTGTATCTGCGCGGCGCGGATCGTCTCGTTTGTCTGGAATTGATTCTACCCACCAAGAAGTAAATTGCCGGCTCATTGAGCTGCAAAGTTTCAAAAGACCCTTTTCATGGAGGAAAGGCGGCATGTGGCAACGAACCAAGATAGGCTGGCTGCTTTTGACGGC